>NZ_JAVRBY020000026.1:0-98253 GCF_034531035.1 Nostoc sp. DedQUE02
CTATGGGTCAGCCACTTTATATAGTACATAAATACTATAAAATAGCGATCACGCTGTGCCAGTTGCGTAAGTCCTGTGCCATATTGATGCGTTTCAATCCCTAATAGGGATTTTAGTTGATTGCAATTTACTTATAAGAAAGAGAACTCTACTATGTCTATTAAGTTTCAATCCCTAATAGGGATTTTAGTTGATTGCAATCTTAATAGAGGTGTACAAGCTTAAGTGTAAGTTAGTTTCAATCCCTAATAGGGATTTTAGTTGATTGCAATCTAGGTAGTGCATCCATAGCGGTCACATAATCTGCGTTTCAATCCCTAATAGGGATTTTAGTTGATTGCAATTTCTGGTTGTACCCAAGCACCCTCAAACCATATATGTTTCAATCCCTAATAGGGATTTTAGTTGATTGCAATGTTATATTGACGCTTATAGTTCTAGCCCTGTAGGCGGTTTCAATCCCTAATAGGGATTTTAGTTGATTGCAATTTAAGTTTTATCCAGCAAGGGAAATGCGGGCCCAAGTTTCAATCCCTAATAGGGATTTTAGTTGATTGCAATCACGGGGTTTTGCTGATGGTGCAACTGTTAACTTGTTTCAATCCCTAATAGGGATTTTAGTTGATTGCAATGCACAACAGGATACTTTCGGAAAGTAAATAATTTTTGTTTCAATCCCTAATAGGGATTTTAGTTGATTGCAATTGCACAATATTGGCGTTATGTCTATTTCTTGTGGTTGTTTCAATCCCTAATAGGGATTTTAGTTGATTGCAATTATCGGAAGTATGAGAACACAACAAAAGTACACTGTTTCAATCCCTAATAGGGATTTTAGTTGATTGCAATTGGATACGCTGACATCGTTACAAACTGGCAAGGCGTTTCAATCCCTAATAGGGATTTTAGTTGATTGCAATTAATCCCTCTTTGTCTGTCTTACTCAAGTTCTCACGTTTCAATCCCTAATAGGGATTTTAGTTGATTGCAATACTCTGGATGTCAGCAATGTTTGGGTAGATTTTGTTTCAATCCCTAATAGGGATTTTAGTTGATTGCAATTCTGGTAAACCTACTTGACCAAACTTATTAACTCCAAGTTTCAATCCCTAATAGGGATTTTAGTTGATTGCAATTTTATTTCTCCTGCTCTGTCTTCTGCTTCTGCTAATGTTTCAATCCCTAATAGGGATTTTAGTTGATTGCAATAACGCCAGTGACCATCGGCTCTATATGGAGTCACAAGTTTCAATCCCTAATAGGGATTTTAGTTGATTGCAATGGAAAAATCCAGTTTCATTATTTCTCTTAATAATGTGTTTCAATCCCTAATAGGGATTTTAGTTGATTGCAATTTTCATCCCAGCTTTGGAGGATAGTTTGATGTTGTTTCAATCCCTAATAGGGATTTTAGTTGATTGCAATTTAAGTCCATAAAAGCTAGTACTTGGGGGCTAAGTTTCAATCCCTAATAGGGATTTTAGTTGATTGCAATCCAAAGAACCGTAGAGGCTGCCAGAGGTATCCAAGGTTTCAATCCCTAATAGGGATTTTAGTTGATTGCAATACTCTACTACCACTTGCATTATGGGATTATATACCGTTTCAATCCCTAATAGGGATTTTAGTTGATTGCAATAGCTTGAGGTTTGATGTCTTGCATCTCATCCATGAGTTTCAATCCCTAATAGGGATTTTAGTTGATTGCAATTTTTCATAATGATAAGCTACTAGTACGCCTGGGGGAGTTTCAATCCCTAATAGGGATTTTAGTTGATTGCAATAAGGTATTGTGGTCTACGGTGCTAGAACTTTAAGGTTTCAATCCCTAATAGGGATTTTAGTTGATTGCAATCAAACTGGGCGATCGTTTCATCAGCTACAGCCTGTTTAGTTTCAATCCCTAATAGGGATTTTAGTTGATTGCAATCCGATTATGAACTGGCAGCCCAAGAGGAACTAGGGGTTTCAATCCCTAATAGGGATTTTAGTTGATTGCAATTCCGTAACGTAGGCTTTGAGTTAGCTAATCAGCTGTTTCAATCCCTAATAGGGATTTTAGTTGATTGCAATTTGCTGGCTACCCTTAGCGGCTGATAGGTTTCCCGTTTCAATCCCTAATAGGGATTTTAGTTGATTGCAATCCCAGGCGATCGCTGATATCACAGACCTCTGGATTGTTTCAATCCCTAATAGGGATTTTAGTTGATTGCAATAACCAGCGTTGTATTATCGGCTACCTCTGTGGTTGTTTCAATCCCTAATAGGGATTTTAGTTGATTGCAATCTGTACCGTTCTGGTGATTAGAGGGTAAGAAGTGTAGTTTCAATCCCTAATAGGGATTTTAGTTGATTGCAATTTCCAAAGACATGAAGCCCACAAAGGTTTGCTCTGTTTCAATCCCTAATAGGGATTTTAGTTGATTGCAATTTGCATACCTGAACTATAAGGGTATTTGGAGATGGGTTTCAATCCCTAATAGGGATTTTAGTTGATTGCAATCGCTGGCGTGTGAAAGCCGTGTGTTATTTGGTTTTCAAGGTTCAATAGCGCGAATGCAAAAATCATAACATAAGGAGTGGTAATTGTGCTAAATGTAAATGGCTGAAAGTCAGTCTACATAAGGTGCGCGGATGGTTTAAAGATGTTACAGCCCTCAAATCCTTATAGATAAAGCAATCTAGCGATTTTTGTAGTCACCCCTTCACCAACACCTACCCATTCGCGCACTTGGCAAAAAAACCAGCCTGAATATTTAAAATTTTTCTTTAGCAGCTAACATCTGTAAAATCTTTTCTACATGATCCAACTCTCCAACGATTCGCCGAATTGGGTGAGGCCAAACCTTGACAAGAGTAGGAGTTGCAGAAACTTGATTGAGTTCTGCTTGTTCTGGATGACTTAAAACATCAATTACCTTCAAAGTATAAGGATGTCCAAGCGATCGCTCTAATAATTCATGTAAATTTTGCAGAATGCGTTCAGTAGTACTGCTATGTCCGGCTACAAACAAGCGCAAAACATAGCCTTGTGCGATCGCTTCTTTCTTTTGTACTATTACTGGTTGGTGGTATTTTGGCACAGGTTCCGAAAGGTCTAAACGGACAATTAAATCGTGATCTTCCCAAAGCTGCGGGAATGACGAACGATAAGTTGTTAAAACCATGCGATCGCACAAACCTTCTTGCCAAGGAGCTGGTTGCCATACTAACTCCCCTGTGCCAAAAATGGCATTCAGCAAAGCTTGATGTCTAATTACAGCCGGATAAGCTTCAGCAAAAATTCGCACTTGTTGAGTGCGCGGATCTAACCAGTTATCAATAGTCGCAGTATAACAAGGTACTAAAAAGTGCGGTGGTTCTGGTAAATCTAGGATTTCTTGCAAAGCCGAACACAAATGCAAGTGCCATCGACCTTGCTTACTAGGGTCGATGCAGTAAATTAAATCTCCTCCAGGTGTAAAAAGCGCAATGCCCTTAAACAACTGGGGTGTAGATAGTTTATTTGTCGTCAAGTTATTCATAGAGGGTAAGCAGCTAAAAGTAAAAAAATCTTTCTTTTACCTTTTACCTTAGCTATAACCGCAACCAGGATCAGCTATAAAATTAGGAACCTCTTAAAAGGGAAGCTACACACAGATATTCACGCCGATCTACTTAAAATTATGTCTGATGACGCAATTATTCAATCTGATTTATCAGATTACGCTGATAACAGGCAAAACATCTCCCAGATTCTCAAGATATAGGAATTAAGCGTTTTAGGCGATCGCTCTAATAGCAAACGGCTAATTCAACTGGGTTTTAATCTCACTGTTATGAGTTGCAGTGGCTACTTGTGGACAATGAACTTTGGTAATTGGTTAGTGGCTATACCAGCACTAGTAATCTACGGCTTCAGCCTGGCTTCGATATTTGCACCGATGTATGAATGTTTTCACAGAACGGCTTTTGCTAACAATCGTTTGAATGATGCTGTAGCTTAGTTTTCCGGGTTGCTCTGAATTAGGACACACAGAAAATTGCTGACGTTAGCGATCAAGAAACTTTACCATTTTTCCCCATCGTCCTGTCACCTGTCACCTATTCCCTATTTCCTTTGATTTTAATTTGTTCTAGACTCGACCTTAACGCGCCTTTGCCCGATCATGAAGAATGATTAAGAAAAACGAGTATAGACAAACATGATAAAAATGCTAGCTGAAAACTTAATGGGAATTGAGGCAAGCTTACAAATTAATTGGGTTTGGCTAAATGCCAGCTTACAGTTTGCTAGTTGGGCAATCTTCTCACTTTTACTCGCTGAGGTCTTGAGAGACAGTTACCATGCTTTGTGTCACCAAGTCAATTGGCTTGCTAAATGGCACAACAAGCACCACATGGCCTATCGCCGCGATTTATCAATAGTTTCCCTGAAAGTTTATCAAGAATCCCAGCTTTATCACGATATTTTAGAATCGAGTTTACTGCTAGTGGTATTGGTAGCCATTGCCTTAATTGTCCAACAACTGGGGTTATGGTTGGGAGTAGCTTATGGTTGCACCTTCTTGTATGGCGCGTCTGTGCGGTATTTTCAGGGAAAAATTGATACAGACTACAACCACTTACCCGGCCCGTTAGAGACAATTCCATCCATTTGGTGGGTGAATCGGTCTTACCATTGGCGGCATCATTTTGATGATGTCAACGCTTACTACAGTGGTGTCTTTCCTCTAGTGGATAAAATTCTTGGTACAGGACTGTCTCTCAAAGGTAAAACCATCGCTTTAACCGGAGCATCAGGAGCGTTGGGACAAGCGTTGGTGGCTGAACTTGTCAAGAATAATGCTAAAGTTGTCGCATTAACCACTAATCCAGAAAAATTAGTAGAGCAAGTTGGGGTGAAGGTGGTTCCTTGGCAGTTGGGTAACGAAGCTGAACTAAGAGATAGTTTAGAGAAAGTAGATATTTTAATTATCAACCACGGAATTAATGTCTACGCCAGCCGCACATCGGAGGCGATCAACTCCTCTTATGAGGTGAATACCTTTTCAGCATTGCGGTTGATGGATATATTTTTGACAACTGTAACAGGGCCACAAGCAAAAGCAACGAAGGAAATTTGGGTAAACACTTCTGAAGCTGAGGTTTCTCCAGCGCTGAGTCCGCTTTATGAACTTAGTAAGCGATCGCTAGGGGATATTGTTACCCTGAAGCGTTTGGACGGGGATTGTGTAATTCGCAAGTTAATTCTTGGCCCATTTAAGAGTCAACTGAATCCTTATGGAGTGATGTCTGCACAGCAAGTTGCTCGTGCAATCTTGTTTTTTGCGCGGCGAGACTTCCGCAATATTATTGTGGCAATAAATCCTCTTACTTATCTGCTGTTTCCCTTAAAGGAAACCACTGCGTCACTATACTATCGACTTTTTAGCCGGACAGCGAAAAGCGAACAGGATTTAGGTAAACAATAACGTAAACCCTTATTTTCAGGTAGGGGCAGTCTATGAATTGCCTCTACAGGGTTTAGTTTGCGTAGGCGTAGCCCGCCGCAGGTGATCGCTCCGATTGAGTACTGATTATTTAATTAATATTGAAAAAAGCATACTCTTATGCACTTTTAAACATGGAAAGGCTATTATATTCCAGACTTTCAGTCATTAGTAAAGTAATAGCAGTGTCATCTATCCCTAAATTAAAAAGAATTGTAATTTTTATCTCGCTCAATTGCAATGTTTGATAAATTAATATATGGCTCAAATAGAGGTTTTATTTTAGGTGTTTGAACTATAAACCACTCTCTAATTTCCCTGAGTTTCTTTATATAACTATTTAATTGTTCGCCGTTTATTTGTGCATCTGATTTATTATTTCCTTCACTTGTATTATACCATTCAGTAGATTTGGACTGTTCTGTTCCATAGTTATTTGCATCATTAATACAGTTTTTCAAAGCAATTAATTCATTGGCTTTTTCATAAATTTCTATAAGTTTATGGTAAACTTCCTCACCAAATAAAAATTCTGCTTCAAATAGTGCAGGTAAACAACTATTTATTTTCTCTTGTATTATTTCAGTACTATCCCTTCTACCAGAACTAACTAAAGTCATGGCAGATACATAAATTTGTAATCGCTTGTCAGACAAGTTTTTTCTTAACTGCTGTCGATTAATTTGGTACTGTTGATATGCAATATAAGCTGCAATGCAAGTAATTGGAGTAAAAGCCTTTAGAAATTCATCTGAATTTTTCAAAAAGACGTGAAAAATTAAAGTTGAAATAAATGGAGATAATATAAATAACAAAGATGGCATAATAAGTGGTCTGTGTTTAAGCCAATTCAACAGTTCCATGATTATATTTAATCTATAAGTAATCAATATAGATTTGTAAATAAGCCACACGCCTGCTATGGATAAACCTATGATAGCTGGTAGATTATCAAGTATATTAACGTAAATCATATTCATATATATATTTTCAATTCTTTAACCGATGTTAAAAGCGTGGTTATCATAATTCATACATACTATTATACTAATAAGTAGTGATCGCGTTCTGTATAAAAGACAATTTCAGTATTTTCTAAATCTTCCTTGGGTTGCTCATTTCCATATTTATAGATGATTCTTTTTACTCTCTCCTATTTCTGAACATGGAAAACAAATAATTTGATTTAATACCGTTATAATTCACTTTGAATAAAAGAATCTATAAAAAACTCTTGGTAGATATCTTAAGATATTACCAAAATTATGAAAAATATCTGTTACTAACATATAAAAAATGATTAAACCGATGCAAAACCAGTAAACTGTCTCACATGAGGCGATCTAAAACCTAAAACAATATCCGTTTTTGGTACTCCCAATTCTACTAATTCATTAGCTACACCTTCCTCTGTAAAATCGCACTGAATCCAGATTTTTTCATTGATAATATCTATATGAATAACCGAACCATAAGTCCGTTTTTCACCTTCCCAACCTAGATGAATTACTAAATAGTGATTTTTTTGATTATCAAATATTAATTGTATTTCTGTTCCCTTGGCTAAATGACTTTTTGTATGTCTTGCTAATACTGTCTGTACTAATTCAGGATAATTCATTCCTTCCATAAAATAATCTCCTGTTTGCTACTTTCAAATATCAATAATTTTAATTTATGTTCAGCAATTATTTCTTGAATCACAGGTATCAGAAAAAAAGCTGTATATATTTCATAACTAATCGCTAAATATAAAATACGATCGGGTTCTTCCTTTCTTAAAATAGAACGGTAATTAAGTGTTTGTCCTAAAGCTGTATGAAATTCACTAATCGCTGATTTTCCCAAAAAAGATTTTATTTCAACTGCTATTTTTTCTCCTTCTTTTTCTGCTCCTAAAAGTCTTTCTGCTCCTAAATCAAGACGAAATTCTATAGTATCTACTAGAAATATTAAAGGATCATCAGTAATTAACCAACCATCTTTTTCTAAAGCTAACTTAACAGCATTATGAAAAAAATCTTTTGCTGACATACAAACTTACAATAACACCCTCCATCTTATTATATTCTCTCTCTGTGCCTCCCCATCTCTGCGAGAGAAACACAAAAAAAGGGATAAGCAAAACGCCTATCCCCCTAAAAAATCAATTAATCAATGTATCAAGTTCCACTTGTCCAAGAATTGATGTACTCAATTTGATCTGCTGTTAGGCTATCAATCGTGATACCAATAGCTTGCAACTTCAAACGAGCAATTTCTTGATCGACTTCAACAGGAATTGAGTGCAAGCCTGGTTGCAACTTACCTTTGTTCTTCACCAGGTATTCACAAGCCAAAGCTTGGTTTGCAAAACTCATATCCATTACTGCGCTAGGGTGTCCTTCAGCCGCAGCTAGGTTAATCAAGCGTCCTTGTCCAAGAACGACAACTGATTTACCATTTTTCAATTTATACTCTTCGGTGAAAGGACGAACTTCTTTGACTTCCTTAGCTTGTGCAGCCAAGTATTTCAAATCAAGTTCTAAGTCAAAGTGACCGGAGTTACAAACGATCGCACCGTCTTTCATGACATCGAAGTGTTCACCACGAACGACGTGCTTGTTACCAGTCACAGTGATAAAGATATCACCTTGAGGTGCAGCTTCAGCCATTGGCAGGACGCGGAAGCCATCCATTACGGCTTCAATTGCCTTGATCGGGTCGATTTCGGTGACGATGACGTTAGCACCCATCCCACGGGCGCGGAGGGCTGTACCTTTACCACACCAGCCATAACCGACGACAACAACGTTTTTACCAGCCAACAAAATATTTGTGGCGCGGATAATGCCATCTAGGGTTGATTGCCCAGTACCATAGCGATTATCAAAGAAGTGCTTGGTGTCTGCGTCGTTGACGTTGACTGCGGGGAAGGTGAGAACGCCTTCTCTAAACATGGCGCGTAAGCGCACGATACCAGTTGTGGTTTCTTCGGTGCTACCAATCAAATCAGCAATTTGGTGTTGGCGTTCTTGTACCAAAGTTGCAACCACATCGCTACCATCATCAACAATAATGTTGGGGCGATGATCTAAAGCTATTTGAACGTGGCGGTTATAAGTTGCGTTATCTTCGCCTTTTTGAGCAAAGACGGGAATTTCATGATCGACAACGAGGCTAGCTGCTACGTCATCTTGCGTTGATAAAGGATTGCTAGCAATTAAAAGCGCATCTGCACCACCGGCTTTCAAAGCGATCGCCAAATGTGCTGTTTCGGTTGTAATGTGGGCGCAAGCTACAAGGCGTAAACCAGCAAAGGGTTTTTCAATCGCAAAGCGATCGCGGATTTGCCGCAAAACTGGCATTTCGCGTCCAGCCCATTCAATGCGTTGTCTACCCAAGGCAGCTAGGCCGAGGTCTTTAACCTCGTGCTTTAATCGGGAAGAAGTTGCGGTCATCAAAAGTTACCTCAAAAAATAAAAAAGCTACGTAAAATTTACGCACTCTACTAGGTTATTCTACTACTGCCGATTTTTGCTTGTATGAAAGCAAATCAATAGTCAATAGTCCTCAAAACTAGCTTGACGTTTGATCGGCAGAATGTCAACTTCCTCCTCAGGTTCTTTCTTTTTGTTTTATCTTTGGAAAAAGTAAGGCCTTTTAACCTTTACAGGCTGATTTTAAGTACGTCGTCATCTCTCTAGAGATATAAAGTAAAGAAAAAAACATCAAATTTTTATCAATTCAAGGGAAAACCTCAACTTTAGATAGGTACATCTACCCAAAGGAATTAAGCAGGATAGTTAAAGTAGTGATTAATAGATTTTACTCAAGGAGGTGTTTGAGTGCGCTTTCAATTTTTGGCGTTGGCTTTGCCCGCCGTAGGCATCGCTAGTTCAATGGCCATAGCTGTTGTATCTGTCCCAAAAGCCACAGCCCAGATTCCTTTGTTACCACAACTGCTACCATCTCCCAGCAGTGTGAGTAATGATGCAAATAATCGACTTGTTACAGGCTGGATTTATTTAGATGGTCGTCAGTTATTTCAGATAGCGGCATCAAGAAGCAACTTTCCTGAGCGTTCAGAAGATATCCAAAAAAAGTTGGAGAAAATTAGCCAAAATTACTTTCAATCACCAGCAAAAACACCAGTCAAGGTAGATATTCGGGAAGTAAACCAATTACCAGTAATTTATGTCAACGACCAATACCTAATGACCGTCACTTCTGAAGATGCTGGATTGCGAGAGGTAGATATATCGACATCAGCAAATCAAATCAAGGAATCGTTACAAGAAGACTTGCAACAAGCAAAGCAAGAAAGGCAAACTCAATTTTTAATCGACCAAGGTAAAATTGCTGCCGGTATGGGACTGGCAATGATTGTGATGAGTTGGGGGGTATATAGCTGGCAAAGGCGTTCCAAAAACGATGTTGTATACCCCCTTGGCTCCCAAACCGCTAGAGAGTCCCTAAACTTGCCAATTTCATCAACAGCATCTCAACCAATTGCAACACAACTGAATCAACAGCAACATCGACATATCCAAGAAGCCAAAAGACGATTGTTTCAGCTCACTCAAGCAGGAATTTGGGGAGGTGGAAGTTTCTTCATCTTGGGTCTATTTCCCTACACACGACCATTTCAAGTAGGAATTCTCACAGCAGCCCAATTTCCTTTGCGATTAGGTATTGTGTTCTTGGGAACTTACGTAGCAATCCGTCTCATATACGCCCTGATTGACCGCTTTACCACTACTCTGATTAGCAGTGGTGCTTTATTAACTCCAGAAAGTTCTGAACGGCTGCAACTGCGAGTTTCTACATTTTCTGGCGTAACTAAAAGCATTGCTACTGTTATCTGCGTCGGAGTAGGCTTCTTGCTAGCGTTGCTGTCATTGGGAATAGATATCGTTCCCTTGCTAGCGGGTGCGAGTTTAGTTGGTGTTGCAGTGTCTCTAGCTTCGCAAAACTTAATTAAAGATGCGATTAACGGTTTCCTGATCATTCTAGAAGACCAGTACGCTTTAGGCGATGTGATTAATGTGGGAAATGTGGGAGGCTTAGTAGAAAATCTGAATCTGCGGATGACCCAGGTGCGGGATTCCGAAGGGCGCTTGATCACGATTCCCAATGGTGAAGTTAAAGTTGTTGCCAATCTTTCTAGCCGTTGGTCACGAGCCGATTTAACGATCCCCATCGCCTACCAAGCCGATATTGAAAAGGCTTTGAAGTTGATTGAAAGTATTGGCTTGGAGATGGATAAAGATCCACAATGGGAGCGTCAAATTCTGGAAACACCGCAAGTTTTAGGAATAGATCAGTTTGGCGATCGCGGTTTGATTATTCGTGTATGGATTAAAACACAGCCCCTCAAACAATGGGATGTCGCACGGGAGTTTCGCCGCCGTCTGAAAGTCGCCTTAGACGAAGCTGGAATTTCCATTTCTGTGCCTCAACAAGCAATTTGGGTCAACGATGAGCAATCGTTAAATTTCCAGAGTAATGGCAAAGCTCATTAGAAATTTGGCTTCATTACCAACCCCCTTTGGGGTAACAGGGCTGTTTCGTCCCCTAAAAGGCGCTGATTTACAAGCGTTTCAAGCAAAAAAATCAGGTGACTAAAAAATCTGATTGAACAAGAAAATGGCGATCGCACTTAAATTTATCCGTTGAAGTGGTAATTTTTCTTTTTCCCACTTCCCTAAATTTCTCGCTCATACTCTTGACAAAATCATGATCTTATCGAATGAAACAGCCCTGCTTTGGGGTAGGGAATAGGCAAGAGGGAAAAGGCAAGAGGGAACAGGCAAGAGTAGGATTGAGGATAAAAGATAAAATTGCCTGTTCCCTTCTACCCCAAAACCTCTTGTGTTCAAAGCCTGTTATTCAAGAGGAGTGTTTAGCTATGGTTCTAAATCCCCGAACAAAACCTTCTGTTCCCTATTCCCTATTCCCTATTCCCTATTCCCTGTTCCCTTTTAACGAGTGGCACTCTGTTAAGCCCAAAAGCTTGTGTCGCCTCGAAGTCTAAGTTTGGGCATACCCTTGTGATTACTGAACCCTATGCTGTATAGAAGTTGATAGCATAGGAGTTTATAAATATCTAAGCAGCAACGAAAATATCTGCGTTAGTTAAGGACAATCCAGTATTGAGTTTAGCAATTTGGATTTTGCCGATCGCTCCTGCGCCATCTTGATCGAAGAAGAGAGAACCATAACCTTTGTCGTAAATAAATCTTTGGCTACTTGTATTTGCTGCCGAACCAATGAAAAATTGATTAGCAGCGATCGCCACACCAGCAACTAATCCTCCACCAAAACCAGCCGCAGAGACAACAATCGTATCATCAACTACACTAAAATCAGTAATCCGGTCGATTCCTTCAGTGCGAGAGTTGAATGTAAAGCGATCGCCTCCGCTAGCACCTGTAAGTGTATCATTGCCAGCACCACCAACCAGGATGTCATTACCAGTACCACCATTGAGGATGTCAATGCCAGCGCCACCATTGAGAGTGTCATTGCCAGCATCACCATTGAGTTGATTGTTAGCACCGTTCCCTGTAATTGTGTTGTTGAGACTGTTACCAGTGCCGTTGATTGCAGAGGTGCCTTTGAGAATGAGGTTTTCTAAATAAGCTGGGCCTAAGTTAAAGTTGTAGGCAGACTCAACCGTGTCTGTACCTTCATTAGCGTATTCGGTGATAGTTATGTAATTATCACTATTAAATATATAGCGATCATTCCCAGTGCCGCCATTGAGCGTATTATTGCCAGTGCCGCCATTGAGCGTATCATTCCCAGCACCACCATAGAGCGTGTCATTGCCAGCGCCGCCATCAAGACTGTCATTCCCAGCTTTTCCATCAATGACATCGTTCCCGCCTTGGCCAGAGAGATAATTGTTGTATTGATTCCCTGTTAAAGTGTCATTAAAGTTGCTTCCTATGGCATTTTCAACAACACATATACCTCCTTGGGAATTGGCGATCGTAAATCCTCCTTTAACACCAACAACTTGACTAATGAAGCCGCCCGCATCAGGATCGTTATTCGCCAAAGTAGCATTGTTCAAGTCGATAATGACTGAATTAGTTGCGTTTTGACCGCTTATGGTATCTGTTCCGCCTGCATCCCAAATACAAGACCAATAGGTTCCTGCGCCATTATAAGATGGAAGTAAATAGACATTATTACCTGTGTTGTATGTCTTATTGATACCGTAAATATGTTGGATGGCTGCGATATCAAATGCCATTGGCCCCGCAGCAAATCCCCAATTTGCACTATACCCAGGAGAATAGGGACTGTTATCAGTGTTGTAGGACATGATTGTTGTCACAAACTGATTGAGACTCAAGTCACCTTTATCAAAAGCATTGTCAACGCCAGGAAATACGGAAGAAGTTCCTCCATTATCGTGAGGATGGGCTAATCCCAAAGCATGACCAATTTCGTGAACAAAAGTGTAGTAGTAGTAGCTACCAACTACGAGTTTTGCATCAGGATTGTCTTGATAAGGCTCCCAGTTAACTCGAACATCTCCTTGCCCATAAACGTCATCAGATTCTCCTGGTGGATTTGCTTCACCTAGTACGCCATCACTGTCCCAAAGAGAAGAATCAACACTATGAAAGGTTAACTCAGCTTGAGAATCATTAAAACCAGAATACTCTAGTTGGAAGTTAGCGACATTTGACCAGGCTTTGATTGCATTAGTATAAGCTGTTATTTCAGCGTTATAGAAAGTGTCATCCCAAGACTGATTATCAACAAAGGAATAAGTAATTTTTCTATTGTCGTTTTCAATTTTCCAACGACTGCCCCATAATAAGCTGTCTACATAGATTGAACCAGTTTTAGCAACACCACCAGTAGAACCAACAAATTTAGACATCAGTTTCTCTTTTTCAGAATTAGATAGTTCTTTCAATTATTTTGGGAAAAATATAGCTAGGTATTTACTAAATACAAGCAGAAGTAAAACCCCTTGTAGCTTGGTATCTTGCCCGTTGGTGTGATTATGCTTATAACTAAAGTTACGAACTCATTCACAAAATAGATAATAAAAAAAGTAAAAAAATTAGTCATTAACCTTTTATGCAGTCTTATATGCAAGATTTAGCATCTACATATACATGATCCTCTATGTAAGATTGCAGAAAACTACATTGTAATTTAGCCAGAATTAGCGAAACGGGCGGTTAGAAACCGCTTCTACACGAAACTTTACCCACCTTCCCTACGGAACGCTACGCGAACGTGGGTTTCAAAACCTTGATTTGACCTTAGTCCGCGCAGGCGAACTTTGCCTGTATAGCAGCGTACTCCTACTGTGAAGCAAGCTACGCGTCAGCGTTCTGGAGGCTCTATTCCATTCGCCAAGGCAAAAGTAGACACCAATGCCCCTGCCCCAATCCTCAATTTTGTGCGATCGCTAACACTAAACCTTAATAAATTCTTATATTAATAAAAAGCTACTACCTCACTAACGAGTCTTGAACTTTTCCTGAATTTATGTTTGTCAATACCTTCATCAGACGTCCAGTCCTGACGACGGTCTGTACGTTCATTATTTTGCTGCTGGGGAGCATCTGTATTCCCATCCTGCCCATTTCTCAGCTACCGGATCTCGCCCCGGTGCAAATTACCGTTAGCTCTAACAATACTGGTGCAGATGCTCAAACAACAGAGAATACTGTTACTAACATCATTGAGCGACAAATTAATGGTGTTAAAGATGTATCTTATATCTCTTCTAATACGGGTAATGATGGTTCTAGCAATATAACTGTCTCCTTCCCAACTAATGTTAATAGCGATATTGCTCAAGTAAACGTTCAAAATAAACAAGCACTTGCTGAACCTCAATTGCCAGATACTATTCAACGGACAGGTGTCACCGTTGAAACGGCATCGAGCAGTCTCCTTCTTGTCTATGGGTTTTACTCAGACAATAATGAGTATGACAACATTTTTATCAGCAACTATGTCGATCTGTATATTTTGGATCAGATCAAACGGCTTCCGGGTGTAGGAAAAGCTACAATTTTTGGGGAGCGCAAATATGCCATGCGTCTTTGGCTCGATCCCAACAAGCTTGCCCAACATCAACTAACTCCTCAAGATGTGACAGCCGCCCTGCAAGAACAAAATATTCAGGTGGGTGCAGGGGCAATTGGTAAGGAACCAGCACCAGATAATCAAAGTTTTGAATTTGCTTTACGGGCAACCAGTCGATTTAAAGATGCGGCTGAATTTGAAGATATGGTGTTGAAGGTGAGTCAAGGTGGTACTAACAGTACCACTAATGGCACCACTAATGGCACTACTAATAGCACCACTAATAGGACTATTAATAGCACCTTAGTTAAGGTCAGAGATATCGGTCGAGTTGAACTAGGAGCAGAAAGCTATCTCGCTGATGCCAAATTCACTATCCCAGGAAATGCTCCTAAGCCAGCCGTGGGTTTGGGGATATATCAACTTCCGGGTAGTAATGCCTTAGACGTTGCCCATGCTGTTGAAGAACAGATCGTAAAACTAGAGAAGAGTTTTCCACCTGGACTAAAAGCACAGTTGGCATTTGATACCACTCCGTTTGTAGAAATTTCTTTAGAAGAAGTTCTACACACTCTGGTTGAAGCGATTATCCTGGTAGTCTTGGTAATTTTCGTCTTTTTGCAAGACTGGCGTACCACGATCATTCCCACTGTGGCGATCCCCGTTTCCTTAATTGGGACATGCGCGGCTCTGTTGGTTTTGGGATTTCAGATTAATACACTAACCTTATTTGGTTTCGTTCTGGCGATCGGTATCGTTGTGGATGATGCCATTATTGTGGTCGAGGCAGTTGCAGTCAAACTAGAGCAGGGCATGAGACCCTTTGAGGCAGCCGTCGAAGCCATGAAGGAGTTAACCGGGGCAATTATTGCCACTTCCCTTGTACTCATGGCGGTATTCATTCCAGTTGCATTCATTCCCGGTACTACTGGGATTGTGTACAAACAATTTGCCTTAACCGTTGCTTGCTCCATTGGCATCTCGACCTTCAACGCCTTAACCTTCTCTCCGAGTATGGCAGCTATCCTCATGCGCCCTGCTCAGACTCCACGGGGGCCTTTAGGTTGGTTCTTTACGCAGTTTAATCGGGGATTTGCTTGGTTCACACGGCGATATGTCAGGTTTGTTAGCTACCTCACCCATATCAAGCCGATTGTAATTGGGGTTTTTATTACTGGTTTACTAGCAACGGTTTTAATGTACAGAGCAGTGCCTACCGGATTTATTCCAGAAGAAGATCAGGGTTACTTCTTTGTAATTGTCCAGGGGCCGGACGGGGTTTCTTTGAAATACACTGAATCTGTTATGGATCGGGTTGTCAAAGAAGTAACATCGGTTCCCGAAGTGAGAGCTAGTTTTATGATCAGTGGTTTTGGTTTCGATGGTAATGCTTCTAATTTAGGTATTGCCTTTGCTAACCTGAAACCCTGGAAAGAGAGACCTAAGGAATCTGAGTCTGTCTATGGAATACTTCAAAGGGTGAACAAAAAGCTCTCTACAATTACAGATGCTAGAGCGATCGCTGTGAATGCTCCTCCGGTTAGAGGGTTAAGTAGTACAGGTGGTTTTGAGTTTATCATTCAAGACCGAACTGGAAGTGCGCCGATTCAAACCTTGGTTGATACTGCTCAAAAGTTCATTGCGGCGGCAAATAAAAAGCCTGTTTTACAACGAGTCTTCACTCAGTTCACCGCAGACACTCCCCAATTTGACATTCAGGTAAACCGCAACCAAGCCAAAGCTCTCAACGTCGAACTCAACGACATCTTTGGGACATTGCAAAGTTACTTGGGGTCGCAATATGTGAATGACTTTGTGCAGGGACAGCGACAGTATCGAGTATATGTCCAAGCAGATGGAGCCTTCCGCTCTAATCCAGATGATATTGGCAAGCTGTATGTTCGCTCTGCAAGTGGGGCGATGATTCCATTGAGCAATCTGGTGAAAGTTACTCCCTTTGTGGGGCCAAAAACCATCTCTCATTACAACTTGTACAGATCGATCAAAGTCCAAGGCGCTCCTGCTCCCGGTGCTAGTTCTGGGGAGGCAATTAAAGCGATGGAGCAATTAGCAGCAGAAATGTTGCCTCAAGGATTTGGTTACGAGTGGACAGGGACTTATCTTCAGGAGAAGACATCTGGAGGAGCTACAGGCTTGATTTTTGCCTTAGCGATCGTGATTGTCTTTCTGGTGCTATCTGCTCAGTATGAAAGCTACGTTGACCCAATTATTATTTTGCTGACGGTTCCTTTGGCAGTCTTGGGAGCAATGACGGCGATATGGCTACGTTCCAATATTTTCATGGCAACTAGCCTTTTCCCGAAAGTGGTGGATGATATCTATTGCCAGGTGGGTCTGGTGACTTTGATTGGTCTAGCCGCCAAGAACGCGATTTTGGTTGTGGAATTTGCCAATCAGCTGCATGAGCAGGGCATGAGCTACACACGGGCGGCAGTGAAAGCAGGGCAAGAACGTCTGCGCCCTATCTTAATGACTTCCTTTGCTGCGCTGTTAGGATTTTTGCCCTTGGTGATCTCTCAAGGGGCTGGAGCCAGCAGCCGTTGGTCTTTAGGAACAGCGCTCTTTGGGGGACTGATGCTTTCAACATTCTTGAGTTTGTTCTTAGTACCAATTCTCTATATTTTGGTTAAGAGCTTGGCTCAGGCTGTATTTTCTCGTAAGCGAAGGGGAGGCTCAAACCCTCCAGATTCTCCCAATGGGACTTCGGTATCGGAACATAGAGTTTTGCCTGCTGGCTCAAGTCAGCCAGAGACACAACTTAGGTCTCAGCAGGATGGGATAACCTGATTTTTGCCCTTAACTCTCTCTCGAAAAGTGGTTAGTTTTGAGGGTTTGTAGTAAGCACTAAAGTCTTTACTACGAACCCTGTTTACCTAGCAAACTATTGACACCAATAGAGGATTTTTGTAGGTAAAAGGCTTAATATCCCTAACATTCTTCAATTTTGATACCATTTTCTGTAATTTCCTGCTTGCTAAAAAAATTAGTCGAATAGAATTAAGTACGTAGATAAGGAAGAGTGAAATGGGACTTAGCGACGGACTTTTGAATCCGACCAAAAAGGCTATGGTCATAGAGGACTGTTGCAACATGATCGAAGGACAGTTGGCATCGAAGTCAGGTATGAGCGGCATCGCTTTGAAAACTGCCTTCGCTGCTCTCAAGGGCGTTAAGCCAGGGTACATCCCCTATGTCGTTGAGCAGATTTTACCGCAATGCTTCACGGCGCTTGATCCCATCTGGAGTGAAGGTGTCAAGAAAGGCGACCCAATTGAATACTTGAGTGCGAATCGCTCTGATACAGCAGACGCGCTGTTGGGTGTTACTGATGCGAGAGTCAAGAACGCAAAGCGCCAAATCGTGCGAGGAACCTATGAAAAACTTCGTGGTTCAGCCAAAAAGCACGTAGAAGAAGCAGTGCCAGATTTAGCAAAAATCATCAGTAATTATACTAAAATTTGAGCTAGAAGGGAAGAATCACAATAAACGTATGCCGCCGTTCGATGCGTCGTTGGCTGGCATACGGGGCAGATTTACATACTAAAAACGTGTGTATATTTCTAAGAAAATCAAGTGATGTTAATCCATTGATGCATATATATTTGACTTTAGAGGGAGCGATCGCACTTCGCAAAGCCCACCTTAAAGGTGTTGAATTAGCTGTTGGAGAAACAGATTTGCTCAAGCGGACTTTTCCGGTAGAGTGTCCCTACAAATTGATAGAGATTGTGGACTATAATTTCTATCCCGGTGAACCAAGCAAGTTACTAGATGAATCAGAGCAGTAATTTGAAATTAAAGTAAATCTTCTTCAGATAACTGGGCTATTTTCATTAAGGCTTTCAAGGTTCCAACTTTCAAATCTTGATTGCGGTGAACAGGAATTGACAGGATTTTTTCTACTTCGGGGTTTTCATAAATATGATGACTGCCAGTAATTCTTTGCAAAACCCAACCTTTTTGTTCCACAATCTTACAAAGTTGCTTGCCAGAAATCGATTTCATACAGCAATTTCGACGACTTGATCTGTTGACTCAATTGCATTACGACTATTGGCAACTTCAAGCCAACCTTCAATAGCATCCTTTAAATTAGCGATTACCTCTTCTCTGGTGTCTCCTTCTGTAATACAACCGGGAAGCGCGGGAACCTCTGCCCAATAGCCGCCTTCTTCTGCTGGATGAATGATTGCTCTAATTTTCATAAACTTGTTGAGCTAGTTTGTGAGAATACACTAATAAACATAGCTGTTTGCTCTTAAGTCTGGCTAATAAAATTAATTTGGTCAAATCAGAAAAATCCTTATCCAATGTTCTTATCTTTGACCTTGAACTAAATCATTAAATTGAAAAGACGAGCCGCTTTTCTTTATTATCTTTATATTTGAGAGAGAGTCATGAGTAGGATCAATGCGTGTTATCTTTTTGGGTATTTTGATGTTCTTGATGCTGACGAAACGACATTCATAATCCTTGAGAAAATTTTGCTCCTTCCAAAATGATTGACCAATTTCCCGACAGTAGGCAACAAAACACTGCGCTCCTTTAAGTTGTTCAATAATTTCTGTGTGCGATCCTCCTTTCCCTGCCTTCATCTCAATACAGAGGATGACTTTTTTCTTACCAGTATCAGTAACTATGACAAAATCTGCACGTTTACATTCACCACGGTTTCCTTTAAAAACTGTATCCGGCGACTTAAATTTATCTGCATTGATGATTATGACCTCATCATCATCAGGCATACCATAAATAGTTACATCGTAATTGGCGGGTGGAGGCTCTGTGAGTGTTACCTTATTTTTGCCATAGCGATCATTTTCCAATGCTACTGTAGCGGTTTCTTTGATCATTTCTTTGAGGATAGCAATATCAGACATTACTCCTCACCCCAGACAATTGCTTCCTGAATCCGGTTCATCGTTTCGATGGTTGTATCAAAGCTGCGGGCTTCAATACCCAGTTCTGGGTCTATATTGGCTGGTATCAGAGTCTGGCATCTACTTCTTCTCTTTTTACCCTCTAATATTATCGATACAACTTGGGCGATATAGACTTTGATTTTTTCAGAAGAGATCAGTTCCTCTTGCCGATAACCTTCTTCTTCAGCAATTTGCTTGAGATGAGGTTTATCGTGATTTAGCATGATCAGCGTATTTAGTTCTTTGATGATGTAATCACTTTGGGTAGTGATAAAAACCTTAATGCCGAGGTTCACCAGTTGGGCAAATAGCCGTGCGATGCGGCGCTGGTTTTCGGGGTGTAGGTTCATCTCAGGTTCATCCACTATCAGTAAATCACCAACCTGGGCTTCGTGTCTCAGATAAAAGCCGATATGTAGTAGAGAACGCACGGCGCTAGAACTTTCATCGATAGAAAGCTTGATCCGTTGACCTTTTGGCTCATAATAAAGTTCATCATTACGGGTGACTGTATATTTACCACCAATGATGTCGGCGAAATCAGCCAGCACATCGGGATAGTTCTCAGCTATGAAACTGCTTTTTTGGAAAATTGTCTCCAGTTCCCGCGTAAAATCCACATTTTTTTCTACTGGGAGCGGATAATCCTGGTATACCTTAAATAAAAGCTCTCTTGGATTGATGTTTTTATCAGCCTGACCCATTTCTTCAAGCAAGCGATTACGGGCAAAATTCAACTCTTTGCGAAAAATGGCAGCACCAGTTCGTTCTGCACTAGCGATAAAAGGGTTAGGAAGAAACTGATCAAAAATAATATCTTTTAGTGCGTCGGCAATGATGCGCTTAAGGATGTCGCGGGGAATTTTTACCTTTTCTTTCTCAACAAGCAGAGTTACAATTAATTCTTTGCTTCCTTCGCTTTTGGTAATAGAGAAAAGTGATGCCTCGCCAGAGCCAATTTCCCGATTAAATCTGGCTGCTAAACTAATATTTTGGATGTCTAGACTTACTTGAAAATCTGTTGTTTTAAATCGTTCTGCCGGTGCTGCAAAAATCTTTGGTAATTCTTGGGTATATGCCTGACAACCTTCATTCACAATCTGGTCGGACTTTTTAATATAGTCTTGTATATCAAGACGAATTACGCCGTTCGCAAGGAGCTGCTTAATCTTATCGGCGTTGATTTGGATCGTAAACATTCGTCGCCAAGTAGACAAAAAGCCAAACAACGCATAAGTAGCGTAGGTCTTGCCCGTATTATTGTAGCCACAAATTATTGTCAGGTCGCCAAGTGTGAATTCGGCTTGCTTTAAAGCACCAAGATTTTTGACTTTAATTTTCATTGCCGTATTCTTTTAGCAATTATCCCCTATCTTTGAGTGATAACACTTTAACATTAACCTTTAAATCATATCCCTAGTGGGATTTAGAGGTCTAAACTATTTATCAGACGGCAACACCGATCAAACAATAGCCGCCTCTGGAATCGCACCCTGCATTCTCCCAAAAGCATCAATTAAATTCTGCAATTGTTGATCTGCTTTAAAAACTCCTAACCCGCGTACTGTAACTTTACCAAGCGAATAGACAAACCTGGCCTTGAGATTGTCTGGTAAATTCGCCGCCAATAAATTCCAAGCTGGTTCCTCCATCGGCGTTTCTAAAACGACGTGCTGCTTGTTTTCTGGTTTAATCCGGCTAAATCCGAGTTTTTTCGCTAGCTGTTTGAGTTCCATGACTCGCAAAAGTTGATTTGCTGACACTGGTAAAGTACCATAGCGATCGCTCCACTCGGCTGCAATCTGATTTAATTCTGATTTAGATTTAGCTGTGGCCACCGCCCGATATGCACTCATTTTTTGATCCAAATCGGTGATATAGTCTGCTGGGATAAATGCCGTCAGGTTAAGGTCAATCTGGGTATCCTCCACTTTCGGAATTTCTTGTCCTCGGATTTCCCGAATTGCTTCTTCTAGCATTTCCATGTATAAATCAAAACCTATGGCATCCATTTGACCAGATTGTTCTGCACCTAGCAAGTTACCCACGCCTCTGATTTCCATGTCACGCATCGCTAGCTGATACCCAGAACCTAACTGAGTAAATTCCTGAATTGCTCGTAATCGTTGCCGTGCTGCGTCAGATAATGCCCGTTGCTTCGGATAAAATAACCAAGCATGAGCTTGGATACCTGCACGTCCCACACGACCGCGTAATTGATATAGTTGTGCCAATCCAAAGCGATGAGCATCTTCAATCAAAATCGTGTTGACTCGTGGAATATCTAAGCCAGATTCAATAATTGTTGTACAAACAAGGATGTCTGCATCGCCATTGCTGAAAGTGAGCATGGTTGATTCTAACTCGCTTTCATCCATTTGACCGTGAGCGATCGCAATTCTAGCTCCTGGTAAAACTTCTCGTAAATTGGCTGTTGTCTCTTCAATTCCATCCACTCGTGGAACTACATAAAATACCTGCCCGCCTCTGTCTAATTCTTGACGAATCGCAGTGCGGATACTTTCGGAATTAATCGGTGACAGATGGGTTTTAATTGGTCGTCTGGTTGGGGGTGGCGTGGTAATCAAACTCATTTCCCGAATTCCTGACAAGGACATATACAAAGTTCGGGGAATGGGTGTGGCAGAGAGGGTAAGCACATCCACTTGAGTTTTTAGGCTTTTAATTTTCTCTTTCTGGTTTACCCCAAATCGCTGTTCTTCATCCACCACCAACAGTCCTAAATCTTTGAATGACACACCTTTACCTAAAAGTTGGTGTGTACCAACTACTACATCTAATTCACCCGTTGCCAATCGTTTTTGAATCTCGCGGCGTTCTTCAGCAGACCGAAAGCGGTTGAGCAAACCAACATTTACGGGGTACGGTGCAAAACGTTCTTTGAGTGTATGGTAATGCTGCTGTGTTAAAATTGTCGTTGGCGCAAGGAGTGCCACTTGTTTACCGGCGGTGACTGCTTTAAAAACAGCACGAATCGCCACTTCCGTCTTTCCGAAACCGACATCGCCACAAACTAAGCGATCCATTGGGCGATCGCTTTCCATGTCGCGTTTTACATCTTGTACAGCTTTGAGTTGATCCGTTGTGGGTTGGTAGGGGAAAGAATCTTCCAATTCCTCCTGCCAAGGCATATCACTTGGAAAGCTAAAACCTTGTTGTTGCGATCGCGCTGCATACAGTTTCAACAAGTCCACCGCCAATTTTTTAATCGCTTTGCGGACTTTATTCTTGGTATTTTCCCAAGCTTTACCAGTCATCCTGTTCAGTTCCGGTGCTTTATCACCCCCGGCGCGGAACCTCGATAAAGCGCCTACTTGGTCGGCTGCGACTCTGAGTAACCCGTCAGCATACTGCACCACCAAATAATCACGGGTTTCATTATTAATCGTCAAACTTTCCAGCTTGACAAATTTGCCAACACCATGATTTCTGTGAACTACATAATCACCTGGACGTAGTTTATTGGGATCAACTTGCTTAGAAGTAGCTTTGTGGCGCTTGCGGATATAGCCAGGAGTCGCCAAAGAATGCTGCCCAAAAAATTCCCGATCTGTAACGACTACCAATCGATATGTAGGTAGGATAAAACCTTCTAGTTCGGCAAGACCAGAATATTTTAAAGCTATGGGAGTATGGTTGATTTGCAGCTTATCTATCGCTTGGTAGTCGCGGGGATTGGGGATAAACTGAGCTGGACAATCATGTTCTTGCAACAGCGAGACAGAACGGGAAGGTTGAGCAGAAAGCAACCAGATCGAGAAATTGCGATCGCGTTCTTGGCGGATGGTTTCAGCTAGTTTAGCAAACTGGTGCGGCGTGGCTGGAACAGGACGGCAGGCAAGATTGATCCCACTATTTTCCTCTGACAATTCCGACAAATATAATGTCTTAAATTTGGCAACATCAAGCAGACAGTCATCAAACGAACGGTGGATTTTCGGCAATCTTAGAGGGGTAGATTCTTCCCCATGCGCCATTCCCCATTGTTCTTCGGCATTTTCTACCCAGCGATCGCTATGAGCATGACACTGTTCAGGCTCATCAATGGCAATCAGGGTATTTTCTGATAAGTAGTTTAGCAGAGATGCTGGTTGCTCGAACGCTAACCCTAAAAAGCGACGACTACCTTCAATCAGTGATGAGTGCCCAGTTCCGAGTGCTGAGTCAGAATTTAACTCAGCACTCAGCACTTGGAACTGGGCACTATTCTTCAGTGCAGCCATCACCACAGGAGTAAAGCTAGTAGGGGTAAGAATTATCTGGTCAACTTTGTCGAGGGCAGAACGTTGGGTTGCTGGGTCAAATTCTCGTATTTGCTCGATTTCATCACCAAACCATTCCAGGCGAACTGGAAACTCAGATGAAACCGGGTACACATCAACAATATCGCCCCGTCGGCTCCACTGTCCTTCTGTTTCCACCAGAGGTACTCGTTCGTACCCCAAAATAGTTATTTTCTCACTGAAGCTATTCAGGTCTAATTCCATCCCTTTTTTCAGGGTAAGACAGAATTGTTGAAATGCTTCTGGCGGAGGTAAATGAGGTTGCAGCGCCCCTTGAGTAGCCACAATCGCTAAAGGTCGCTTCACTCCAGTACTGGGGATTGGAAATTGGGGATTGGGAACAGACAAGGGAGTAACTTTTTCAATAATTCCCTCTTGTCCTCCTTGTCCTCCTTGTCCCCAGCGATGCACTGAGTCTGTCGTTCGCGGAGCGTCTCGAAGAGAAGTGTCCCCAGCGATGCACTGAGTCTGTCGAAGTGTCCCCAGCGATGCACTGAGCTTGTCCAAATGTCCCCTATCCCCTGTTACCAAATCTGCCAATACCTGCATTTGCCCCCAACTCATTTCAGTTTCCGGGTCAAAAGGTTCGTAAGGAGAAGCCTCGGAGGTGGGGTAAAAATGTACTGTTTGCCATCCCATTGCCTCCAATTGTGCGTAAACGCGTCCAGCTTCTTCTAGGGTGGCACAAACCACGAATAAATCCTTGCTCTGAGCTTGTGCTAATGCCGAAGCCACTAGAGCCTTGGGCAGCCGGGGAATACCATTCAACCGCAATTCTTGTTGCCGATTCAGTTTAGAAATAAATTCAGTAGTGAGCGACGATCGGCCTAAGGCACGCACAATAGAAGAAAATGACATAAGTACTACTAGCGATGGGAGTCGTTGTGGGTCAGCAAATTTTGAGGCAGTTTATGTCAACCATTTTAAAAGTGTTAACAGCTTTCTTATCCCTTCGATGGAAGAATAATGCACAGCGACTAATAAACTTAAGAACTATAACTATTACTTTGTGTATAGTCAAAGCATTTATCGAAGCACCTTTAATACTAGATACTAGGGATTGAGCTACGTTCGCTCTGATAAACCGCAATTTTAAACATGTCCTCCATAACTTTTGAAATTTTAATCATTTTGGTGCTAATTATTGCCAATGGCGTCTTTTCTATGTCTGAGATGGCGATCGTCTCGGCACGGAAAGTTAGGCTACAGCAGCTTGCCAATCAAGGAGATATCAAGGCAAAGGCAGCATTGAAACTAGCTGAATCTCCAAATCATTTCCTGTCAACCGTTCAAGTGGGTATTTCCTTGATCGGTATCCTGACTGGTGCTTTCGGAGGAGCAACAATTGCTGCTCGACTGGCAATCTATGTGCGACTTGTCCCCTTATTAGCACCTTATAGTGAACCGATATCCTTTGGAATAGTGGTTTTGCTCATTACCTATTTCTCACTCATTGTTGGCGAATTGGTACCGAAGCGTCTGGCGTTAAATAACCCAGAAAGGATTGCCTCGATTGTAGCTATTCCGATGCAAGCCTTGGCGGCGATCGCTTCTCCTGTAGTCTTTCTCTTAAGTGCTTCTACAGATTTGATCCTGCGAGTGCTGGGAATTACAGCTTCTACCGAGCCGCAAGTCACCGAAGAAGAAATTAAAATCTTAATTGAGCAAGGGACTGAAGCGGGAACCTTTGAGGAAGCTGAACAGGATATGGTAGAGCGAGTCTTTCGTTTAGGCGATCGCCCTGTCAGCTACTTAATGACACCCCGTCCTGATATTGTTTGGCTAGATTTAGACGACTCTGCCGAAGAAAATCGCCAAAAAATGGTTGATAGCGCCTATTCTCGGTATCCAGTTTGTCAGGGGGGACTTGACAATGTGCTAGGTGTTATCCCTGTCACCGATTTATTAGCCAGAAGTTTTCGAGGGGAACCACTAGATTTGACGATCGGATTGCGACAGCCCGTATTTGTGCCCGAAAGCACTCGTGGCTTGAAAGTTTTGGAATTGTTCAAGCAAACCATTACTCACATGGCGCTAGTAGTGGATGAATACGGTGTGATTCAAGGATTAGTAACTCTCAACGACATTATGAGTGAAATCGTGGGTGATGTTCCTTCAACCGATGGACAAGATCAACCACAAGCTGTGCAACGCGAAGACGGTTCCTGGCTTTTGGATGGAATGCTGCCTGTAGAGGAGTTTTTGGAACTTTTTGGGATGGAAGAGTGGGAATCTGAGGAACGCGGCAGTTATCAAACATTAGGCGGTTTTGTGATTACCCATTTAGGTCGTATTCCTGCCGCAGCAGATCATTTTGAATGGCAAAGTATGCGAATTGAAGTGATGGATATGGATGGTAATCGCGTTGATAAGGTGCTAGTCGTACCAAAGTTAATTAAATCAGCAGAAACGAAAAAATCTGACTAGCAAAAGAGGAATTATTGAAAAAGTCACTTTCTTTATCTCTTCCCAATCCCCTTAAGTGCGAGATAGACGTTTGACTGCTTCACCCGCTAACAACTGATGAGCTTGTTCCAGAAGTTGGGGGATTTTATCGGCGTAGGGATTACGTCTGAGACATTGCCGCAAGTCTAGTTCTTCTAGCCGATCGGCTTTGTTGCCGGGGAACCAGTGGCCACCATTGCCAAGCAGGTTGTAGCGCATTTTAGCGTAGTCTACTAAATCGTAGGCGATCGCCAAATTCCGTAGCCACAAAATCACCCGAATATTTACCTCACCAGGAGTTTCCTCAAAGGTTGGTAGATTTGTTTCCCAAGATTTTATCCAATCTTCTCCCAAAGTAGCGATCGCTTCTGATTCCAACCTTGCTAAAATTGGCGGTAAAATTTCTGATGCCCGATCTATTAATTCTAAAGTCTTCAGGTGTTCATCAAAATCTTCTGGTTTTGCTGCTCCCAAACTTAGAGTATGTACTTCTCGATGGCTCAAACAAAACAAATCATTAAACACCATTGGACTCAACGGGGCGCAAAGATTTACTAATTTTTCTGGGGGTTCATACAATAAACCTCCTTTATTAGATGGACTAATAATAAATACCCCCATATCGTGGCGTTTAGCTGCTTCAATTGCCGCCCAATTCCATTGATTAATGTAGTACCAGTGCAGGTTCACGTAATCAAATTGATTGGTACTAATTGTCTGCACAATCATCTCTGTTGAGCCGTGTGTAGAAAAGCCAATAAATCTAACTTTTCCCTCTGCTCGCAACTGCTGCGCTACTTCTAAACAGCCGCCAGGACGGATGCTATCATTTAACGACTCAGGATGATTAATACCGTGCAACCCTAAAAGGTCAACATAATCTAGTTGGAGATTTTTTAATGATTGTTCAAATGTCTCTCGAAATTCTTTTGCATCTGCCTTTGGGCTGATTTTAGTTTGAACAATTAACTTTTCACGGGGAAACTTGGGCAATATTCTCCCCAATTGCATTTCAGAAGTGCCATAACCACGGGCAGTTTCAATATGATTAATCCCAACTTCGACTGCCCTTCTAATAGTCGCTTCTAGATTCGCCTGGTTATCAGCAGGAATTTCATGATTGGGAACATCCTCCCATTTGAACTGATATCTCATGCCACCGCAGGAAAACACTGGCATCTGTAATTCTGTGCGTCCAAATCTTCTATATAGCATCAGTGGATTGTGGATTGCTTACCAACTTAAAATTTGAAAACGATAGTCATGCGAGCTTTCAGTGCCACAATTATTACCTCTGTTCAATCTGTGACACTAGCAATATTCATCGGATTATTAAATCGGTCAGGTATTTTGGTTATTGGATTCTTACCAATATTCCAGTTCCACAGAATAATTATCTCATCCTAGTTACCACTAGCAAGCATTTTTATCGAACAGAATTCAGGAGTCAGGAGTCAGGAGTCAGTTGGGTATTTTGACCGAAAGGCGGATAGCGTAGCATAAAGCCAACTCTTAGAGAGGCTGATCGCTTCTCTACAAGACGCTACGCGAACGCTGAGAGCAAGTCCGCGTTAGCGAGTATTTTCGAGTCGCGTCAAGATTGCTGACTCCTGAATTCTTCTTCAATTTATTTTTTTAGAGATTGAGACTGGGCCTGAGTTAAGCAATTTCTCAATTTTTCGGCTAACACCTGTACATGGGGTTCATGAAGTATGTCAAGGTGAGAGCCAGGAACGTAATGGATATCTAATCCTCCAACTATTACATCGCCCCAGCCAAATTGAGGATCGTATTGTGTACCTATAGCTTCGTCGCGATTTTCATCCTCTGTCCGCAAAAGAATAGCTCGACCAAGGTAAGGTGAAAAGATATATTCACTGATGGCTTGAACATTAGCATCTATAATCTTTGAATGCTTGTCAGTTTCAGTTAAATGCAGTACGTCTTCCAAGTAACGATTATATCTATTTTTGAGATGGTGCTTACGCCAATAGCTCCATCTCACAGCCTTTTGCCAAAGGTAGGTAGGCCCTTGTTGAATAATATTATTTAAATGCAAAAAAATTCGTTTGATAAATGACGCCTGCCAGCTATAACCTGGACGACAACTGTCAAGTATAACTAGAATGCCTACTTGTTCGCCTTGCTCTTGGAGTTGCCGAGCCATCTCAAAGGCAACTGCACCCCCAAAAGAGTAACCTCCGAGAAAATAAGGCCCCTTGGGTTGAAGGGTCTGGATTTCTTGAATGTAGTGCGCTGCCATATCTTCAATGCGAGTGTACAGAGGGTGTTTTCCGTCAAGCCCCCGTGGTTGTAATCCGTAAAATGGTTGTTCTGTCCCTAGATACAACGCCAATTCTCGGAAACACAATATTTCTCCACCCAGTCCGTGAATACAGAAAAAAGGTGGCTTGGAACCGTTGGGTTGAATTTCTACTAAGGATGACCAGCGAGATTTTGATTGCTCTAAAGCCAAGTTTGTTGTTAAATCTTCTTGGCAGATTATTTTGGCTAGAGCCTCTACACTACCCGACTGGAAGAGAATAGCAAGAGGCAGATTTTTACTAAATTTCTTCTCAATTTGCCAAAATAGTTTTACCGCTAGGATGGAGTGTCCTCCTAGCTCAAAGAAGTTATCTGTGACGCCAATGGGCTGGACACCTAAAATTTGTTCCCAAATCTGTGTTAACTGGCGTTCCACTTGATTGCGGGGAGCAACAAAGGTATCTGGCTCTTGCCTCGATAAGTCTGGTGCAGGTAATGCACGGCGGTCTACCTTGCCGTTGGGGGTTAAGGGTATGGTGTCCAGCAAGACAAAAGCCGAAGGTAACATATACTGTGGCAATTTTGTCGAGAGGAAGCGCCGGATATCAGTAATCGCGATCGCGGAGTCTTGATTTGGTATAATGTAAGCCACCAAACGTTGATCGCCGCGAATATCTTCACGGGCAATGACTACAGTCTGGAGTACATCTGGGTGTTGGGCTAATACCGTTTCAATTTCCCCTGGCTCAATGCGTATTCCCCGGATCTTGACTTGATGATCAAGGCGTCCGAGAATTTCTAGAGAGCCATCTGAACGATAGCATCCGCGATCGCCTGTATAATAAAGCCAATCATGGCGATCGTTCCGAAAAGGGTTCTTGACAAACCGAGAAGGGTTTTCTTGCTGGGCATTGATATAACCTAAACTGCGGAATGGAGTTCGGATCACAATTTCACCTGGTTCTCCAATACCACACGGTTGCTGATTTGGTGTGAAAACCAGTGCTTGAGTTTGAGGCAGGGGTAATCCAACTGGTTGTACACCAAGGCTACACTCAACAGGTACGCGGTAATAACACTTTGCTAAAGTTGTCTCTGTCGGCCCGTAGAGATTAACTATTTCACCAGATTCGGGAAAAGCATCCCGCCACCGCACTACAAGTGTTTCCTTTAGAGGTTCTCCAGCCAAGAACAACCAGCGTAAGTTACGTAAAGAAACTCCTGATGGCACATTCGCTAACCATAATTGCGCCAGTGAAGGAACTGTATGAAGTACAGAAATTTGCTCATTTTCCAAATAATGCAGAATTCTAGTCGGTTCTAAGTTATCCTCTTCTTCGGGCAAACATAGAGTTGCACCACTCGTTAAAGGTAAGAAAATATCTCTAAGAACGACATCAAAAGAAAGACCAGTTAATTGGGCAATGCGGTCTTGCTGATTAATTTCAAAGGTCTGTCGCTGCCAGTTTAGAAAATGTGCCAAGCCTTTGTGACACCCCAACACCCCTTTCGGCACACCAGTAGTACCGGAAGTAAAGAAAATATAAGCTGCATCATTAGGAGCGATTTCAGGCAGGTTTACTGCTTCAATGCTCTTGTTGTATGAATTTATGGCTTCTCCTGTATCTGGGTTTACACAGATGATAGTTAAAGACTCCGATATTTTTTCGTCTTTTGGGTGTTGACCATCAATATATAATATGTATTTAGCTTTAGCTTCCTGTAACATCAGGCGCTGGCGTTGGCTAGGAAGTTTTGGATCAAGAGTGAGTAACACACCGCCACTCAAGAGTACGCCAAGCACACTGGCAATTAGCCCAAAGCTGCGTGTACCATATACGGCTACGACATCTCCCCGCTCTACTCCGTGAGATAACAAAACCTGTGCTAAAGTTTGAGCGATTTTGCCCAATTCCTCATAATTCCAAGTGCGAATTCCTTGACAAAGTGATGAATGCTCTGGGGTACGATTTACCCAAGAGGTAAACATTGTTGTCGTCAATTCATACTGTGGTTCTGGCAAAATTGCCCTTGGTTCTGGCAGCAAAAGTTGTGCTTTTGGTGTCACCAGAGAATATAAACTAATCTGCTTCTCTGGAGCAGCAACAATTTGATTCAGCAGATGATGAAATTGATTAAGCATTTCCATCATCCGCTCTGAAGTAAACAGATCGGTGTTGTAGACTAAATCAAGTTGGATTCCTTGATTTTGTTCTGTAACATACAGGGTTAAGTCGAACTTAGAAGCTGTTTCTATGATCGAAACTGGTTCTATAGCCACTCCAGGTAGTTCCAGTTGGATGTCCCTTAAGTTGAGCATATTAAACCACACTTGAAATAGTGGGTTACGACTAGTATCCCGCTCTGGTTGCAGTTCTTCTACCAGTTTCTCGAAGGGCATATCTTGATGAGCATAAGCATCTAACGCCATCTGGCGAATTCGATTTAGCACTGAACAAAAACTGGGGTTATCCGCAAAATCAGTCCGTAAAACAACGGTATTAATAAAAAATCCGATCAACCCTTCAATTTCAGAACGGTTACGCCCAGCAATGGGAGAACCGATGAGAATATCTTCTTGCCCAGTATAGCGGTGCAGTATTGTCCCAAAGGCTGCCAGTAATGTCATGAATAGAGTGACACCCTCTTGATGCGAGAGTTCTGTGAGTGATGCACTCAAAGTCTGCGGTAGCATCAGAGATTGGGCTGCTCCTTGGTAAGTTTGCACTGGTGGCCGTGGTCGTTCGGTAGGCAATTCCAGTACAGTATTAGCACCTGCTAACTGGGTTTTCCAATAGTTAATTTGCCTGGAAAGTACCTCACCTGATAACCATTGGTGTTGCCACACAGCAAAATCTGCATACTGAATGGGTAATTTTGTTAAGGGGGAAGGCTTACTGCTCAAAAATGCTTCATAAAGCGCTATTAACTGCTGCCAGAGAATACCGATTGACCAACCATCTGAGGCGATATGGTGCATCATTAACAAGAGTATATGCTCCTGTTCGTCTACCTGGAGCAAAGTAGCTCGCAACATCAAGTCAGATTCTAAGTTGAAGGGGCGTTGCACCTCTTGATTTAAGAGAAATTTTACTTGCTCTTCTGTTATCTTGATGATTTTCAGTTCTACTGGTCGGGGTGTGCCAATTACTTGTATGGGGCTACCATCAGATGATGTAATAAAGTTGGTTCTTAATGCCTCATGATGGACAACGATCGCATCTAATGACTGTTGCAATACACCCACGTTTAACTTGCCCCTTAAGCGTTGTGCATTGGAGACGATATATGCTGGGTTATTGGGTTCCAACTGCTCCAAAAACCAGACTCGCTGCTGGGCAAAGGATAAAGGGGCTGATTCCCGGTTCGCTATTTGGGGAATAGTCTGATTTTGGGGATCATTTTCTGGAGTTTGGTTTTGAGCAATCGCTTGAGCTAAGGTAGCGATCGTGGGATTCTCAAATAATAGTTGCAATGGTATTTCTATTTGAAAAGCCTGACGAACCCTAGACATCACTTGAGTCGCCAGCAGTGAATGACCTCCCAATTCAAAAAAATTGTCGTGGATGCCAACTTGTTCCAGACGCAAAACTTTTGCCCAAATGCCAGCTAAGACTTCTTCTGTCGAATTCTGAGGTGGAACAAAGTTACTTGACAGCCTAATATCAGATGTATCTGGTGCAGGTAAGGCACGGCGATCTATTTTACCATTGGGATTTAATGGTAAAGTATCCAAAAATACAAAGAAACCAGGCACCGTGTATTCGGGCAACCGATTTTCCAAAAAGCGACGCAATTCAACCTGACTAGGAATTTGCTCTGAACTGGCAACAACAATATATGCAACGAGTCGCTTATCCCCAGGAACATCCTCTCTGGCTATGACTAAAGTCTGTTTCAGTGCCGGATGTTGAGCTAGTACGGCCTCAATTTCTCCTAATTCAATTCGGAAGCCGCGTATTTTCACTTGGTGGTCAATCCGGCCAAGGAACTCGATATTACCATCGCTCAAATAACGTCCCAAGTCCCCAGTTTTGTAAAGGCGTGCCCCAGGTTCAGAGCTAAAAGGGTCGAAAATGAACTTCTCTGTGGTCAATTCTGGATGGTTAAGATAGCCTCGCGCTAAACCAATACCACCAATGTGTAGTTCACCTGATTCACCAACAGGTACTGGTTGCAAATTTTCATCGAGGATGTGAATCTCTGCATTGGTAATGGGGCGACCAATGGGAGCGATGGCATAATTAGCGCCGCGCTGGCAAGTCCAGAAAGTGGTATCAATGGAAGCTTCTGTCGGGCCATAACAATTATGTAGAACATTATCCAAATTCAGTTGGGCAAAGAAGCGTTCTATAAGTTCACCAGGTAAAGCTTCACCACCGCAGATAATGTGTCTGAGGAATTGGCAATTCTCAATTCCCTTTTCTTCCAATAAGACACGCAGTATGGAAGGTACTAAAGCCAGGACGGTGATTTGCTGCTCAGTAATTACCTTCACAAGGTAGGCAGTGTCTTGATGTCCACCAGGGCGAGCCATAAATAATTGCCCCCCAAAGCATAATGGCCAGAATATCTGCCATACTGAGGGATCGAAGCTAAAAGAAATAGTTAGTAAAACTTTGTCTGCGTGAGTTAATCCAAAAGTTGTTTGTTTCCAATGGAGTTGATTGCAGATACCACGGTGAGGGATCATTACACCCTTGGGCTTTCCTGTAGAGCCAGATGTGTAGATGACGTAGATAAGGTTATCAGCCGTAGTTTCATTTAGAGGATTTTCTTGACTGTTTTGAATATTCCCTTGCCAATTTGAGTCCAGACAAACCACTTGTGCCTGATGCGGTGGTAAGTTCTTGACCAATTTTTCTTGGGTTAACAATACTGGTGTCTGAGTGTCTTCCAAAATGAAAGTTAAACGATCTGAGGGATATGCTGGATCTAAAGGTACATAAGCGCCTCCAGCTTTGAGAATGCCCAGTAGTCCTATAATCATCTCTAAGGAGCGCTCCAAGCATATACCTACAAGTACTTCCGGCCCAACGCCTAAAGCACGTAGGTGGTGCGCTAGTTGATTCGCGCGCTGATTTAACTGCTGATAAGTAAGTTGTGTATTTTCATATACTACTGCAATGGCTTGGGGCGATCGCTCTACTTGCATCTCAAACATTTGATGGATGCACAGATCCTGATGATAAACTAATTGTATATCATTCAGTTCCTGTAAAACTTGAGTGCTGATAACGTGAGTTAAGGTATCTAAAGGAATATTTTGGTTATATTCTGAAGTTTGACTATTTATCTGCATTTTCTATACATCAACTCTATCAGGAAATCTAAATCTTTGTTAATTTATTATTTATTGTAATATGTGATTATCCAAATTCTACCTGAGGGTATATATTAACGATTTCAGGTTCTAAGCTTCGAATAACATAGCTTTTGATAACTGGCAATATGCAATATAATAGATGGTTATATGCATCTTCAAGGGAAAGATAACTAATCTTGGAATCTCTAGTTAATCAATTTATAATCAGCATAATAATTTTATATAACTACTAAATTTCATCTAAATTATTAGCGAAATACTTAAAATAAAAGCAATGATTGATTTGCTGTTTCCCTTTTGTTTAAAAACTATTTTTGCTTGCTTAATCACAATAGAACAAATACATACAATAATGATGATGAAAAGACTCTATCCTTTTTTATAAAAATTTGCTGAGGGAAAAAATCATTATTACCGAATCTTCATTGTGTTTCTTTATATGTAAAAATAGTGTAAAGCCATCATTTATGATTTGCCAAAATAATTAAGTAGGTTAGTGTAAAAATTTGTCATTATAATCAGATAGGAGACACGGAGAAGTTCGAGCGACGGCTTTCAGCGTTGGCGCAACCCGCCACAGGCATCTAAACTTAGACCAATTTGCCTAAATCCTGCTGCTAGCAATTATTATCAGCCGCGCTATCATAAGCGAATAATCAAGAATATCCAAAAAAGGGCACAACGATTGGGTTTCAAGCTTATTCTCCAACCTCAAGCAAATGCGGTTTCTTAGGAGAGCTTTATGCGGACTCAGCAAAACCATCATAGGTGGGTTTTATCTCACTATATATAAAGCATACATAAAGCCAATAAAATCTTTTTCTCTCGCAACAAACACTCATTCAAGCTCTTTAGCCATAAATAAAGGCTTGCCACAGATCCAATATTGATTTTTTGGCGTTGCAGAATAGAAATATGAATGAGAGAGATCGCTATGAAATGTCCAAGATGTTCATCAGATCATATTCGCAAGAATGGACGACAGCGTGGTAAACAAAATTACATATGTGTAGACTGTAGACGCCAGTTCATCGAATCTTATGATCAGAAGGGGTACACAGAGGATATTAAAATTGAGTGCTTAGAAATGTACGTTAATGGATCTGGTTTGCGCGCCATAGGAAGAGTTAAAAAAGTACATCATACTACTGTCATAAATTGGGTGAAACAAGTGGGTAGTACTCTACCAGATACGCCTTATAGAAGTGAAATACCAGAAGTTACCGAAGTTGATGAACTTGAAACTTTTCTTGGCTCAAAAAAAACAAAATTTGGTTGTGGACAGTAGTAAATCATAGCGTTGCGGGAATTATAGCTTGGGTTTTGGGAGATAGAAGTTCAGAAACTTTTAAACATTTGTGGATAGCGAGCAAGTGTTGGCAATCTTACTTCTATGTAACAGATGGTTATCCTGTATATCCTTGCTTTATTAGCAATGAAGACCACATCGTTAGTAAGACATATATGACAAGAGTAGAAGGTGAAAATAGCCGTTTAAGACATTATCTGCAAGGGTTACATCGTCAAACTTTTTGTTACTCTAAAACCGAAGAAATGCTGAAATACTCAATTCGGTTAGTAATACATTATCTTAAGTATGGCTCTGTGGCGCTGCGGGCGCGTAGCGCCCGCAAGCTTGAAGCGATGTCTACGACGGGCTACGCCTACGCATGATTCATATTTTGATTCAGCAACGCCGATTTTTTTATGGTGATCCCACCGTACTTTAGCTCTCAGTTTTAATCGACAAGGTTAAAGCACTCTAAAATTTAATCTAGACATAAAAAAATCAGCTCAAAAAAATTGGCTCTCTTTCGGAAGGTAAAAATATCTACAATGCAGATATAACAAGGCTTACAGATACCAGACATTACTGATGTTACTTGAACTTATTTTCATTAATCTGCAATCTGCCACTAATTCTTTTAGGGATGCCCATCAACCTGACCGTAGTTAAATCACCACATGCAGTTATGTAAAGTTTTGTAACAAAAATCAAACTTTTGATGCATTTCGTTATAAATTGTGTGTAAGTTTTGTTAATCAGTAATTATGCGTAAAGAAACAAAGAAGCTTTTGAGCAAAACTGAATTAGTGTAAGTAAACATGCTAGAGTAAATTGCAAGCAGGTATCACATATCTCTCATAAAAGCCTAGCTTTGCAATATGATTTTAGTAATACAGTCCAATTATTTATTAATCACCTTAAAAATCTTAATACCATATTGTTTGCCTGACCTGGTTTATTGTTAATGTCAGTATTTTTATAAAACTATAAGTTAATTCACCAAAAGATCATTTATTCGGCATCAAAGCTCAAAATTTTCGGATTAAACTTGGTGTTAACCTGAATAAGAAGTTAAGCATTATGATAGCAATTACAATGAAAAGTAAATTTTAAATATGCTTTTCATCAAAAATTTAAAGTTACTCTGAAGAAAATGGTTAATAGTAGAGTATAAAGGACAGGTTTCTTCGAAAGAAAAATGTGAGATACCTCACTTGTATAGGTTTCCATCAAAATTTAACTACATCAATTATTACTAACTATGAGTAATCAAAGCATTGCAACAAATAAATTGAGTGAAGTGCCTTTAGACTTACGTGCATCTGCATCTGTCAGAGTACGTAAGGGTTCGTGGTGGTTAAGATTAACAACATTGTTTTTAGTAGATTACACTCTGTTATCCTTAGCTTGGGTTTTAGCTGGATATCAATTTTCTTATGATAATTTAACTTGGTATGTACAGAGTCACTATTTACCAATTTTAATAATTATTGGCATTCAAATAGGATCACTAGGTCTTGAAGGTATTTATCGAGAAGGTCAAAAACGCTACGACTATTTGAATATTATCAAATCGCTAACTTTTGCTCATGGATTAATCCTCCTTGTTTGTTGTTTGTATAAACCAGTTATTGATATTACACAACCAAGATTAATATTACTGTCTTGGTTGTTAAGTATAATATTTATTTGTAGTGGTAGATATACTGTAAATATTATTCTTGAATATCTACGAAAACAGAAAAAAATAGTTCGTTCTTCTGTATTTATCATTTGTGATCCTCAAGATCATGAGCAGATTTCTAGCTTTATAAGAAAAGAAAAACATTACATTGTATCTGGAACGGCAAATGCTAGTTCACTAGACAGATATAAGCGTCAGCAAACGTTGAATCACCTTAATGAATTAGGTGTAACTGAAGTTTTTATATCTTGGGATGCTCTAAAAAATAGAATGTTTTTATGCTGGTTGTTTCAAGCATCTGGCATCCAAGTACATATTTTACCGATGGAATTAAAACCAATTTATAGAAATGTAGAGTTTAATAAAATAGGAGGAATGCCTTGTTTGAGTTTGGATTGTCCAATACTTACAGGTAAGGACTTTTGGATAAAGCGTAGTTGTGATTTTTGTTTCGCGACTCTATTTGTAATGTTATCATTCCCTATTTATATAGCTATAGCTATAGCTATAAAACTGGACTCTTCCGGCACAGTATTTTACAAGCAAACTCGTATAGGTTTACATGGACAACAGTTTAAAGTCTGGAAGTTTAGAACTATGAGGTCTGATGCGGAAAAATTACAGAAAGAATTAGAGGCTTTAAATGAAACAAAAGATGGAATTATCTTTAAAATTAAAGATGATCCTCGTATTACCCGTGTTGGGAAGTTTCTCCGTCGTTACAGCTTAGACGAATTACCCCAACTTTTTAATGTTATCCTTGGAGAAATGAGTATAGTAGGACCTCGCCCTTTACCTACTAGAGATGTTGATAAGTTCTCTGAGCATCATTTTATTCGACATGAGGTATTACCTGGTATTACAGGTCTTTGGCAAGTCTCAGGTCGCTCGGATATTTTAGATTTTGAACAAGTTATTCATCTGGATCTTAGCTATATCGAGAATTGGTCGCTTCGATTAGACTTTGAAATTCTCTTGAAAACAGTTATGGTAGTCTTGAAAAAAGACGGGGCTTACTAAGGTTAATGTGAAACAAAGGAAGTATTTAGCTCAGAAAATGATGTTTTTGAGATCAATAAAACCAAGCTCTTCCATCACCTTGATCTAGAGGAACCCAATTAATTATTAGATATTGAACTGTAAAATAGCGAAAGCTATATTTATATTCATACATAGAACATAGATTTACCAAGGTCTAAAGCAACATCTTTTGTTCTAAATTTAAAAGTCGTAAAGTTCAAATATAGAGCCTTGATTTATTTCACTTCAACATCAACCCATTAAACCAAAGGAGTTATTTATGGAACCCAGAGGATTTGAGTTAATAACTCGCTATAAACGCAACTACCGCATCCCTGCTGAAGCAGAAATCACCGAACAAATGATACTTGAACACTGGGATTTAGAAAGAAAATTGACACAAAAGCTTTTAGAATCGAACTCAGAGAATCGATGGGAAATATTTGAGCAAGCCTACACTACTCTTTATAGTAAATTAGAATGGCAAAACTCTTTTGTAAGAGACAGCGCACCAACTATAGAGAGATATGAAACTTGGCTAGAAATCATAGGTTCTCCACCCAAGAAAATTTATGAGATTGGTTCTGGTAAAGGAGAAATGATAGCATATTTAGCCAAATGTGGGTTTGAATGCAAAGCTACAGAAATTACAAGGGAGCGTGGTTCAAAACATGTAACTGATACGTCACTTAACTTGTCTTGGGGGAACTCTGACGGTGTGCACTTAGACAATTTTGAACAGCCTGAATTTTATGATGTAGTCGTATCTAATCAAGTTATCGAGCACTTTCATCCAGATGATTTAACTACACACTTTAAAAGTGCTTATAAAATTCTCGTTAATCAAGGAAAATACATTTTTACAACACCTCATTGTCATACAGGTCCTCACGATGTATCATTTGTTTTTGGCTATGATAATCCTCAAGGTATGCATCTAAAAGAGTACACATATAAAGAATTACACAATTCTTTGAAGATTGCTGGATACAAAGGTATTTATTGCGCTGTTCCAGCTAAATTGAGAAAATTGTTATCTATATTAGGCATTAAAAAAGAAGAAACAATAATATTCATAGGTATTTTGTACTTGAATATAATGTTCATTGTAGAAAATATTCTTTTCGTAATTCCCAGTAAAAACCTACGCCGTTTTTTTAGTAGATTGCTTAGGAAAGTTTATTTGTTTGCAGACAATATTTTCTTAGTTGCCCAAAAATAGAATATTGTAATCAAATTCATTTTAGATAAATTTAATTTTTTAGAAACAATGGGACAACGAAAACTACTAACAAATTCTTTCTCATTGTTGATCAATCGGTTAGTACAAAGCATTACAAGCTTTGTGTTAGTGGCATCTATCGCTCGTACTCTAGGAGCCTATGAATTAGGGCGATATCTACTAGCATTTAGCTACTACTATATCTTTATGGCAATTGGTTCGCAGGGTCTAAAAACCTTGTTGACACGAGAACTGTCTCGCAACCCACAAGAAATGCCTATTTACCTGGTGAATGGTACTTTCTTGCAAATAGTTTTAAGCATTATTGCTTATGTTGCACAGATCATTGTAGTGTTTGTACTGCCCTATAATTCAGACACCTCAACCACTTGCTACATCATGGGATTAACAATAATTCCGTTTTCGCTTTCTAATATCACGGAGGCAGTTTTTCAGGCTCAAGAAAGAATGAATATGATTTCCATATCTACAGTGCCAGTCTATGTCCTACGTTTAGTAGTGATGCTCTGGTTTTTGCATCTGAATTATGGAGTAAATCATTTAGCTGGAGTTTTAGCAATTTCTGAAACTATAGTTTTTGTAATTGAATGGATTTTGCTTACGAGAGTAGTTAAGCCAAAATGGCAAATTAAACAAGATTTTATATTGCAATTATTGAAATCTGCTCGGACATTTATGCTTATTGATGCAGTAGGTATAATTAGTAGTAGAATGGGCATTTTAATTATCTCACTTTTGGGAAGTGAGTTGATGGTTGGTCTTTATGGCGTGATTGGACAATTGATGCTACCTATGACTATCGCTTGCGATAGTATATGTATGGCTGCCTTTCCTGTTATGACAAAGGCAGTATCTTTAGGCCGGCAACAATTGCGACAAATTACTGAAAATGTAATTGAAATGCTTTTGTGTCTATCATTGCCACTTTTAGTTGTGATACTTTTTGTAGGAAATGATTTAATAACATTGATTTATAAAGATCCTAATTTTAACCAGGTAAATTTAGTTTTGAAGGTAAGTTCATTAACGCTAATTACGTATCCATTTTCGCGCACACTTGTCTATCTGCTTTTGGCTAATGGGTTTGAAAAATTTAACTTAGGGCAGGTTATTGTTACTAATGCTGTAGGACTAATATCAGGTGTTGTGTTCATTTCACAATACAAACTAATGGGTGCAGCGTTTATGCAATTATCAATGTCTATTACTGGTTTTACATTACTCATATATGCGGTGTACAGTAAGCTGTTTCCATTGCGTTTATTGCGAATAATGCGTCGTCCCATGTTAATTAGCGCTTGTATGGGATTGGTATTGTTAATACTACAAAGATTTAGGCTAGAGTTTATATTTATTTTGCTTATTTCAACTTGCATTTATAGTTTGCTTGCTAGTTGTTTGATAATCAATAAGTTTGGAGGAGTTCGAGCTGTGTGGGGAAAATTATTCAGTATGAATTCAGAAAAAATATAGATAAATATATAAAGTGGTAAAAGCAGAGTTAATAAAGAAATATTGTATAAAAAGTTAATTTTATGATCAAGGTTGCTTTACTACATTTTGGTTTTGAAGACTACACCATCGAATTAGCAAACAGTTTAGTTAAATATGTTGATTTAACTCTAATTCATCCAGAAAAAGTCTCGGATGTATGCAGGGATGCTCTTGATTCCAGTATTCGTGTCATTAGCTTTAAAAAACCACGGATTCGCGATCCGCGAAACCTGTTATCTATGAACGCTATGATGCGTATTATCAAAGGCATACAGCCAGATATTTTACATGTGCAAGAAACTAACGATCCCTGGTACGATTGGACTTTGTTAGTCAACAAGATGCCACCACTGGTGACAACTATTCACGATGTATTCCGTCACCCAGGAGATAGCATGGCTGTATTCGGTTCAGAATATACCAGGCGTCTTGCCTTTTACCGTTCCCAACAATTGATTGTCCATACACATCAACTAAAAAAGATTCTAGTTGAACAATTCTCTGTACCTCAAGAGCGAGTTAATGTTTTACCGCATGGGGAACTTGGTAGTTTGTATCAGCGCCGGAGTGATCAGAATAGTCAGCCTCGTGAGCCAAATACATTGCTATTTTTTGGACGTATCTGGCCCTATAAAGGGTTGAAATATTTGCTTGAAGCTATGCCTTTAATTGCTGAACGTGTACCTGAAGTCAAGCTGATTATTGCAGGACGAGGAGAAAACATCAAACAATATTTTCCTAATGGCTATGATGAGAAACGCTATGAAATTATCAATGACTTTATCCCCCTTGAAGAAGTAGGTAATCTATTTCGACGCAGCACAATAACAGTTCTGCCATACATCGAAGCATCTCAAAGTGGTGTGGCTGCTTTATCTTATGGAATGGGAACCCTGGTTGTAGCTTCTGAGGTAGGGGGATTGAGTGAGATAGTTCAGCATAAAAAAGATGGGTTGTTAGTTCCACCTGGTGATGTCCGAGCTCTAGCTGATGCCATTATTTATCTACTCAGCGATCACAATTTGCAACAGCGTATGCAAATTGCGGCATTAGCTCGTTGTCAAGAAGATTTAAACTGGTCAAATATTGCTGCTAAAACCGCTCAAATTTATTATAAAAAAATGAATATGCAAAATAAATATTAGTTATTAGTGAATTTATGAAAAAAATACTAATTTTTGCTGAATATGCATTTACAATTTTCAGCTTATTGATGTATTCAGGTGCAATTTTTGTTCTAATTCTCTCAGGAGGAGCAGGACAGAATGATGTGGTAGAATTTGATAGTTCTTTGATTCGGATTATTTTTTCCTTCATCTACGCAGTCACCTTCGTACTATTAATTTTGCGTTGGAAGAAAAGCCTTTATTTCCTTAGTAAAGACCCTTTACTTTATTCTTTTATTATATTGACCTTTGTTTCTATTACTTGGTCTTTTGAACCATCAACAACATTAAAAAATAGTTTTGCCCTCATTAATTCCAGCTTGTTTGGGCTGTATTTTGCTTCGCGATATAGTTTAAAACAGCAATTAAATTTACTTGCTTGGAACTTTGGAATTATTATAGTATTCAGTTGCATTTTTGCTATAGCCTTGCCTAAATACGGAATACAGAACGACTTGGGTGGCCCAAAGTGGCGTGGAGTATTTACACACAAAAACGGTCTGGGAGCAAGGATGGTAATTAGTGGTATAGTTTTTTTTATCCTTGGTTATCAAACTCAAAAACGTAGTTGGATTTTCTGGGGCGGCTTTAGCTTGTCGATACTACTCTTAGTTCTATCTTCTTCCACTTCATCTCTACTGAATTTATTAATTATAATATTAGCATTTTTTGCTTTTCAAATTTGGCGTTGGCCATACCAGGTGATGGTACCAACCCTAATAATGATCGCAACCATCACTCAAAGTTTATATTTTTGGTTATCTAATAACGGTGCTGCCCTGTTTAGTTCAATTGGTAAAGATGCGACACTAACAGGTCGAACAGACTTGTGGCCGTTAGTAATAGATATGATTTGGAAACATCCTTGGCTTGGTTATGGTTATGGCGGATTTTGGCAAGGATGGAATGGTGAATCTGCTTATATTTGGCGTATAGCTGGATGGATGCCAAACCACCCTCACAATGGTTATCTGGCTCTTTGCTTGGATTTGGGCCTTTTAGGGTTAGGACTATTCTTTTTAATATTTTGGCGCAATTATCTGCAAGGATTAGTTTGGGTGCGTGGTAGTAAAACAGCATTCGATGTTTGGCCAATTGTACACATGACATATATAGCCTTATCTAGCCTTACTGAATCTAACTTGGTGGAATCCAATAGTTTGACTTGGATGCTCTATGTAGCGGCATGTCTATCAGTGAGAATAAGATAATAATTAAGCCTAAATGGGAACTAAATTTGTAACTTAGATAGTCAATGGTATTGTGATATTATAAAATCATATTCAGTCTTGCCAATTGCACTATTTTGTGCATAGCTCTCAGTCAATTTTTAGTTTCTTGCTCAAGACCTGTACTTTGGAAGATTTATGTTAGAAAAATCTATGGAATCAAGAGAATCTATTGATTTGAACCTGAGTCGTTACTTATTGATATTGAAACGGTGGTGGCTACCTGCTGTCAGTATCTTTATGGCTACAGTTATCCTGAGTGCTATAGCTACAAGATTTATGAAGCCATCCTATGAAGCAGAAGGAAAACTATTATTTAGAGTTCCCTCTTTTAAAGTAGCAGGAAATAATCTTTCGCCTGGTTCCTCTGAAGGAGGAGATTCAGGAGATTTGAAACCCTTGGTAGCAACTCAAAATCCCATAAGCAGTCAGATAGAAGTTATTTCTTCCCCTACTTTATTGCAGCGGACAATAGATAAACTAAAACTCAAAGATAACGAAGGTAAACCTTTAGAAGTAAAAGCGCTACAAAAAGCTCTGAACCTCAAAATTATTGGTGGCACAGATGTACTACGAATTAGTTATAGCAGCCATGATCCCGAAGAGGCAGCAGCAGTAGTTAACACAATTATGAGGTTTTATTTAGAAAATGATATTTTGACAAATCGCTCTGAGGCAGGAGCAACTCGGCAATTTATGGCCCAGCAGCTTCCTACAACTCAAGCCTCTGTTAATAATGCAGAAGTAGCGCTACGTATATTTAAACAAAAACATCAGATTGCAGATTTATCAGAGGAGACAAGATCAGCTGTTGCGACTATTGGAAATCTAGATAATGAGATGAATACTGTTAAGGCTCAACTGGACGAGGTAAACGCCCAAACCAATGAGCTGCGCCAGAAAGTAGAGCTAAATTCCCAAGAAGCGATCGCTGTGAGTGCCCTCAGTCAGTCACCAGCAGTACAGGGAGTTCTGACACAACTTCAAGAAACTGATCGGCAGTTAGCGATTGAGCGCAGCCGTTTCCTAGATGACAACCCCATAATTATTAACCTAGAAGCGAAAAAAGCTAGTTTAAAATCTCTCCTGCAACAGCAAATTGGTCAGACTATTGGTAATCAAACACAAGTTCCCCAGAGTTTATTGCAGATTGGAGAACTCAGACAAAGCCTCATACAAAATTTTCTACAGTCAGAGATACAACGCTTTGGCTTAACTCAAAGGCTTTCCTCTCTATATAACTCTCGTTCTAAATACGAACAGCGAGTGAAACTCATACCCCAACTAGCGCAAAATCAACGGGAATTAGAACGGAAAGTTGAAGTCGCAGAATCTACCTATCAAACTCTATTGAAAAAGGTTCAAGAGTTACAGTTAGTTGAAAATACAAATACAGCTAGTTCCCGAATTATTGCTCAGGCTTTAGTGCCCAAAGATCCAGTAGCAGGCAAAAAAATAATCGTTTTGGTGCTAGGAGTGATGTTCGGTTTATTTTTTGCCACCACAACAGTCCTCTTTCTAGGGATGAGAGATAGATCTCTAAAAACACTTAAAGAAGTTAGAGATATATTTGGATATACGTTGCTGGGAATTGTTCCTTTGTCTGTTAAAAAGCTTCGTTCCCGTTATTCAAATGCAGAATTAATATCTCAAAAAATTGCCGTCAGAGATACTCCTCACTCTTTAACGAGCGAAATGTACCGGATGATTCAAGCCAATCTGAAATTCCTGAGTTCAGATAAAGTGCTGAAAACTATCGTGATAACTAGCGCAGTTCCTAAAGAAGGTAAGTCTACAGTTTCAGCTAATTTGGCCGCGGCGATGGCTCAACTAGGACGCCAAGTTTTACTAATTGATGCAGATATGCGAGTTCCTTCTCAGCATCATCTCTGGCAATTAACCAATGAAGTTGGTTTGAGCGAGGTTCTTGTCGGTCAGGCTGAATTTCACACTGCTGTATCCAAGGTAATGGATAATCTTGATGTTTTAGCAGCTGGAGTTAGACCTCCCAACCCACTTGCTTTACTTGACTCAAAACGGATGGCATCACTAATTGAGAGTTTCTCATCTAAATATAACTATGACTTTGTCATTATTGATGGTCCTCCACTGCTTTTAGCAGCCGATGCTTTAACATTAAGCCAAATGAGTGATGGTATTTTGTTAGTAGCTCGACCTGGGATACTTGATTCCAACAGTGCTAATGCTGCTCAAGAGATGTTAGAGAGATCCAATTACAACGTTTTAGGTTTAGTAGTGAATGGAATCATTGATAAAAATGAATCTAGTACTTATTTCAACCATGCTAAGGAATACTTTACTCATCAAGATTTGACAAAAGGAGTAAATCTACAAAAACGTATTGCACGCAAAAGCTCTGTATTATAGATCAGGATTATGTTTCACAACTGAAGACTATAACTGGTGTCTCATGTCTGTCTATTTATGTTTAATTAACAAAAAACTAAGCCTGCAAAGTCAGGCTTAGTTGGTGTAACTGTAGACTTCAGTCTGACAGCATTATAGGCAGATAGCAGAACATGATTTTACCGTTACATAGTTACTGTTCATATGCCCCAATATCATATCCAGAACCAGCAGGACGGCGATTGCCTGCATAATCAGTTTTCAAATCCGTCCACTTGTAACCCCGGTCGATTGCTGGGCTGGTTGACTTTAGTCTAAAGTCACCAATTGAGGGATTGACAAACTGTGCGTCTCCAAAAAGATCATGAGGTCCGATCACACCAACCACTGCACTCTTGTTGTATAGATTGTGGTCATAGGTCATGTTGGTATTCGCGTAGTTCCTGTTCACACTTTGCCCAGGATCAGCCTGGATAATATTATTGATAATCTTGATATCAGATGAGAAACTAGCCAATGATTGGCTTTTTTTAAGCTCTGGGCTTTGGGTGTTCGCATATACCGTGTTGTTGATAATATCGACATGATCGCTATTAAAGACATGAAGACCTGAACCACCATTCTTGTAGCTGATATTGTTGGCAATTAAAGTCCGTCCTTTATATGGACTTAATTTTAATTTTGAGCTAGGGCCATTTCTTGAGGAATCGACAATCATCCCATTACCATCTGATATCCTACCGGCATCAATCCAGGGAACGTACATACGATTGTTGTAGAGTTTGTTGTTAGTCAGGAATATCTTGTAACCCTGGTTTCCATCAAAATTCCAACTGTTGAGTATCGAAATGCCACTAGTCCCATAAACAGTATACCAGGCATTATTATACACAGTATTATTATCCAGCTTCAGATAATCAGCCGCCATTACTCCGATACCTGCTCCTCCACAGTCATGCACTTTACTGTTCAGAATATTTATGTGATGAACACGACTACTACTTCCATCAATGGTTATGCAGTTTCCGCTTGTAAGGGGATTTGATCTGTTATACTTCTGGCTTAACGCATAAGCAAGAGTGATATTGGCATTGTTTCCTATAACTTCCAGCCCGTTGATTTCGATATATGAAACTCCATTTGACAACACGATACCATTCCAGGTATTATGCTGAATTTTTGGGAAATGCCCAGGATATGCTTTGTACTTAATCCATGCATTTGCATTTCCAGAACGTTTAATACTCAGTACAGCCCCCGCTCCGCCGGGTATATTTTTGTAAACTCCATTCATAACAAGTACCGTGTCCCCAGGGAGAGTCAGATTTGCTGCCCTTTGGAGTGTCCGAAAAGCGGATGAGGTAGAGAGTCCGCTTTTCTTGTCGTCTCCGGTACCACTTACATAGTATGTTGTCGCAGTTGAAGCAGCACTGATCAGTTTGCGGTTAGGTAGTGGCATTTGCTGAACAGTGGGAACAGTGGATGACTGACGAACATCTTTAACAAAAGACTCTGTTATTCTCTGTCCTTGAACCAGACCTGTTAATGCCCAAGGAAGTACAAGAGATGCGCTCAAACTGAGAAAGCCTAAACCATGAATCATCATAGGGAAAAAATAGGGTATGTTGCAAAAACCAATCGTCAACGGTCAGTAACTCTAGCCTTAGTCAGTAACTCAGTATTGGATACGGTGGTGTAACTGCTATTTGTAAGTTTATACACGGTTTTGTAGGTTTACACCTGCGGATTTTCGCGTAAATATGGCTGAACTGCCTTTTTAGCTTGTGTTTCAAAAAATGGTAACTATATAGTAAAAGTACTGAACAAAAATTCTCAGTACTGAGAGTCACTCCATTAATGGACACTAAACAACCGTACAAATAGCGTCATTTCCAATTGCACATCATTCTACTGTGTATACGCGGTATCTGTGGTTAAAATAGTATATCTGTCATCAATTGGTTAATTTACTTAAATAATTCTTATGATAATAATAATCAGTAAATACATAAAAATACCTTAAAGACTAGCTTTTAGAGCTTATGGTCTTTTAGATATTCTCATTATCACGATCAATCTAAGTAACTACAACAAGTTTACAAAAGCCTATCAATGCACATCAAGAATTTTTAGATAGGGTTTTAGAATGAACAATATGTGTCAATGAGTAATATTACTTATTTAGCATAAAAATAAAGAGTAGAAAACACAATTTTGGAGGAAGCGATGCCTTCTTTGCAAGACGCTATGCATAGGTTACTTCTCTGTAAGAGTACGCCTTAGACTTGATTTATTCTTGCTCTGAAAAAGAGTACAAGAGTGAATTTAATACTCTCATTATGTATTTTCTATAGCAATCTAAATTAAATCGTGAGAAAATATGGAGACAAAAATACTTATTTAGTAAGCTTTTCAGCTTTTTTATCTCTCACGAATGACTTAGGATTGCTACATTAACCTTGACTATTAAGTTTTGATTCAAAGATAGTGCAATTTTAGGGACAAAGAGAGTTAACCAACGCCCCCAATTTGCATCCCCATCTTAAACTAGAGTCCGAACAAGTTCAAAAGACTAAAGATAACACCTAGAGGTCCAGTTACAGTGTTTATGGTATCGCCAGTCTTTGCTGCACCAGATCGGTTGACTACTACAACGTCATTATTGCGAAGTATGGGATTAGTTTGCTCATTAATCCCAGCAGAAAAATCCACTTTTACTATACGTTTAGTGACGGAACCATTAGGGTTGAGGCGAATCAAATCAACAGCACTACTACTAGCTCTGGCATCATTAAATCCGCCAGCAGCGAGTATAGCTTGATTTAGAGAGCTATTTGGCTGAATGTCTGTTAACCCTGGTTTTTTAACTTCGCCTACGACACCAACTTGAATGCGTGTAGGTGACAAAGTAGTGGTAGCTAATTGAGTAGCTTCTGCGGGGTTAATTTCAGTTGCCGTCGGAATAACAATCGTATCTCCATCTTGCACAATGATGTCTTGATTGGCGTCACCACTCTGCAATAATTGCCAAAGATTAATATCTATAGTTTGTTCTGAGCCAGTTCTTGTAGGTCGGCGTAGCTTGAGACTACGAACATCAGCTTGTGCTGTAATTCCGCCAGCTAGTTGAATTACCCGCGTCACATTTGGTAGACCATTGGGAGTGGTAGTACCACTATTAGCAGTTGCGCCACCCTGTCCATCTGTATTAGCTGGGGTGACAAGATACGAACCGGGACGGTTAACTTCACCAATAATTGTTACCGTCCGGGGTGTAGTTTGGCTGGCGGCAAAGTTAGATGCAAATATATTGCGAGACTCTGCAACGTTGAAGTTGGTTGCTGTTGGCACAACTATGGTGTCTCCATCCCGCAAGGTAATATCCTGTGATAATCTGCCTGTTTGAATGAGTTCCTTCAAATTGATGGTGACGGCTTGCTCCGAAGAACGTCCTATTTTACGCCGTAATTGAACTTGAGTCACATCCGCAGCTAAAGTCACACCCTGCGCTGTTGTTAATGCAGCTAATACAGTGGGGTATTGTACGCCTGGATTGTCTCCCGCGCCTCCGCTCAAGCTGAGAGTGTAAGCTCCGGGACGTGTCACCTCTCCGGCAACGAAAATATTGATGGGACGAGACGATAACAAATTGACTGAGATCAAGGGACGTTTCAGGAAGCGAGCATATCTTCTAGCAATTTCGTCAGCAGCCTGTTCAGTTGTTAGACCAGAGACTGGCACGCTACCAATTAAAGGTAAGTTGATTGCTCCACCTGGAGGAACTTGGTATTCTCCTGTATATTCAGGTACTTCAAATACATTCACACGAATGCGATCGCCACCTCCTAATAAATAATTAGTATCTATTTGTGTTTGTATGGCTGGTGATTGTGTAGTTGGTGGTAATGGTTGTCCCTGAGCTAGACTGGCAGATGACATAGCGGCATTGACAGCAGTTAACAAAGCCACACCCACGACTGGCTGAGTTAGAAATTTAGACAAACTTTTGTTAAGCATATTTACCTGAGACTCTGAAACTACAATCAATAAAGTACTGTCTAAACATTTTTATTTTGACTATACCTAAGTATTCAAGTTCCCCGACACTCTTATTTTCCTAGAAAAATGTGATTTTCCGGAGGAAATTTGTTTATTGAATTTAAATTTTTAGTGAAGTTAACTTAAAGTTAATGCTGTTTGAATAGAGCAATATCAAAAAATATATAATTGACGCAATTAAACACGTCTTATACAAGAAATTGTCTGTTAGCCATCAAGTACTTAACGAATAAAGTTTTCTTATCAAAGTTAATTTGATAACATTTAAAATCTCCAATGAGTAGTAAGTGACTACCAAAATTAAGAACAAGTTCATTAAATAAATACAAATAATCTTAAAAATAGGTCGAGATTTTATTTTTTGGGGTTGAGGTGAGCAAAGATAACTCAAAAAGACAGAAGTTTTGAGTTTTGTTCTTCAGACCAGCCGACAATTTCCTATTTAACAGTAAAACTAATTCAATGAGTTATTTTTCTTTTGGATTTGTTGAATAAAAAATTCTTCTAGGGAGTGACGCGACAAGTTCATGGCAATAATTTTACCCTCCATAAGATGAAGACTGGCAAGAAAATCATAGTAATCATCTTGTAGTGTACCGTGCCAGGAACCATCAGGCTCAAAGATGAGAGTGGGTATCCATTTTTTGAGAATTTCCCAGTCACCGCCTTGACCTTTGATGTAATATGTGTCTTTTCCGCCTAAAAGTTCATTGAGAGAACCAGAGCAAATTAGTTCACCTTGGGCGAGGATGGCAATGCGATCGCAAATCTGTTCTACTTCACTAAGAACGTGGCTATTAAAAAAAATCGTCTTGCCGGCGGCTTTGAGCGCCAGAATAATTTCCCGCATTTGGTAGCGTCCCACAGGATCGAGTCCAGACATTGGCTCATCTAGAAAAACCAAATCTGGCTCATTAATTAGCGCCTGTGCCATACCAACACGCTGGAGCATTCCTTTGGAATAGCGGCGCAGGAGCTTTTTACGGGCATCAGCTTGGGATAAACCCACTAATTCCAACAGTTGGGGAATGCGTTGGCGTTGGACACTTTGGGGAATTTGGAATAGCCCAGCAGCTAGCTGTAAAAACTCCCAACCAGTGAGATAGTCATACAAATAGGGATTTTCCGGCAGATAGCCGATATGTTGCTTAACACTGCGATCGCCTATTGGCTTACCCAATAATAATCCCCGTCCAGAAGTGGGATGAATAATTCCCAGCAATAATTTTAAAAGCGTGGTTTTACCAGCACCATTAGGCCCCAGCAACCCAAAAGTTTCGCCTTTGTAAACCGTTAAAGAACAGTTTTTCAAAGATACGACTTTTTGATTTAGCCAAAAACCGGTGCGATAGACTTTTCGCAACTCAGAAGTTAGGACTACTGGCGGAGTGTCTGTCGTATTAAGTTGAGAATTAGGGTCATCTGCAACAGACTTCATCTCGGTTAAATCACTATTTATCAGCTTGGTATTAATTAAAAATTACCCGGTAGGCTGATAATAACCATCACCAAGCTGTGTGTCAATTATCCGAAATAGGAGACTTGCGAAGAAGCAAGGGAACAGGAAAGCAGAGGAGCAGAGGAGGCAGGGGGAGCAGGGGAAAAGGTTATGGTTCGGCAAGCTCACCAACCAGGTTAAAGGGAAAAGGAATAAATTTAATCTTTCCTCTTTTCCCTTTACCCTTTTCCCCTTTCCCTTTCCCCATTACCAATGCCCCATGCCCAATATCCAATTTGACTCTTTTCATAGAACTCCCTTAGAACTGGGAATTAAGCCAGCACGTCGGGAGTCAATTTCTACCGCCTGCCGTGTTGCTCTTGCGAAGGCTTTAAATGTCGCTTCAATGATGTGATGGGAATTAATGCCATCCAATTGCCGAATGTGCAGTGTCATTTGGCTATGGTTCACCAAAGCCACAAAAAATTCTCGCACCAGTTGGGTGTCATAGGTTCCTACCCTCTGAGTAGGAATTTGCAAGCCATAGCTGAGGTGAGGCCGTCCAGAAAAGTCTAGTGCTACCTGAACTAAGGCTTCATCCAGTGGTGCAAGAAAATTACCAAAGCGGACAATGCCTTTTCTATCGCCTAGTGCTTGGTTGAAAGCTTGCCCTAAAGTAATGCCTACATCTTCGTTGGTGTGATGGTCATCAATTTCCCAGTCTCCCTTGGCTTGGACATCTATATCAATCAGCCCGTGGGAGGCAATTTGATGCAACATGTGATCCAAAAACGGAATACCTGTTGCTGCTGTGCAAGTTCCTCTACCATCCAGGTTGATGGTAACTTGCACATTAGTTTCACCAGTGGTACGGTGAACAGTCGCAATCCGAGAAGTTTCAGTTAGGCGATCGTAGTTTGAATTAATTTTGCTGATTTGCATAGGAAATTGGGAATGGGGGATGGGGAATGGGGAATGGGGAATGGGCAAGGGACAAGAATTTTACTAATACTCAATTCTCAATACTTCGGCTTCTCTAAGAGACGCTACGCGTAGCTTACTTCCCCGCAGGGGTACGCTCAGTACAAGTGCCCAATTCCCAATCCCCCATGCCCAAATTATCTTACATTCCCATAATTTCATATCCTGCATCTACATATAGAATTTGTCCGGTAATCCCACTGGACAAATCACTACACAAGAAAGCCGCAGCGTTGCCTACTTCTAGCTGAGTGACGGTGCGTCGTAGGGGAGCTACTTCTTCTACATGATGAATCATATCCAAAATTCCACCCACTGCTGAAGATGCCAAAGTGCGGATGGGGCCTGCTGAGATGGCATTCACGCGGATATTTTGTGGCCCTAGTTCAGCAGCCAGGTAACGCACACTCATTTCTAAACCCGCTTTAGCAATTCCCATAACGTTGTAGTTGGGGATTGCTCTGACACCACCTAAATATGTCAGAGTGACGATACTACCTCCCTCTGTCATCAAAGGTTTCGCTGCACCACTTAATTGCACTAGTGAGTAAGTACTAATTTCTAAGGCGGTGTTGAAACCAGAACGAGAGGTTTGGCTAAAATCTCCAGTTAAATCGTCTTTGCTGGCAAAAGCCAGACAATGGATGAGAATATCTAATTTTCCCCACTGATCGCGGATTGTTTCAAAGGTAGATTTAATTTGGTCTTCATCTTGGACATTGCAGGGAAGAAATAAGCTGGGATTGAGGGGTTCTACCAATTCCGCAACTTTTTTCTCCATTTTGCCGCGTTCATCCGGCAGGTAGGTAATACCCAGGTTTGCTCCAGCTTTGTGAAGTTGTTGGGCAATGCCCCAGGCGATCGAGCGGTTATTGGCAATACCTGTAACAAGGGCATTTTTTCCAGTCAGATTTAGCATATCAATTGTTAATGCGATCAATCATTAGGAGCATACTAGAATCTGAGGCTAATTTATCTTTGTTTTATACAGGATTTGCAAAAATGAATATTGCTAAGAGTGTTTCCTGTGACAAAAATCTTGATTTTTCCTAAAGATATTCTCAAGATATCTTTATTTGTTCTTCAAAAAACCTTTTAAATACAGCTATTGGAACTACTTATCAACAATTAGTAGCTGAAAGGATCAACAATTATGTATCATTATAAACAAAGAGTTATGAAGAGATTAGTTGGAGTATAGGAAAGTACAGAAAGGTTGACGGTGCTTTATTCATTTTTCGGGTGTATTCTTAGGTAATCAGTTTTTGTTTTTCCGGCATTGGGTAGGGGAAGGGAGATGATCGTGACACAAGATAAAGCCCTAGCAAATGTTTTTCGTCAGATGGCGACCGGGGCGTTTCCGCCAGTTGTGGAAACGTTTGAACGCAATAAAACGATCTTTTTTCCTGGCGATCCTGCCGAACGAGTTTATTTTCTTTTGAAAGGTGCTGTTAAACTTTCCAGGGTGTACGAGGCAGGAGAGGAAATAACGGTAGCGTTGCTGCGAGAAAACAGTGTTTTTGGTGTATTGTCATTGCTGACAGGAAATAAATCGGATCGGTTTTACCATGCGGTTGCATTTACGCCTGCGGAATTACTGTCAGCACCAATTGAACAAGTAGAGGTAGCACTCAAGGAAAATCCAGAATTATCAATGTTAATGCTGCGAGGTCTGTCTTCGCGCATTTTACAGACAGAGATGATGATTGAAACTCTTGCTCACCGAGATATGGGTTCTAGATTGGTGAGTTTTTTGTTAATTCTTTGTCGGGATTTTGGCGTTCCTTGTGCAGATGGAATCACTATTGATTTGAAGTTATCTCATCAAGCGATCGCAGAAGCAATTGGTTCAACTCGTGTTACCGTTACCAGGTTACTGGGAGATTTGCGTGAAAAAAAGATGATTTCTATCCACAAAAAGAAGATTACTGTGCATAAACCTGTTACCTTAAGTAGGCAATTCACATAAAAAAAATTGGAGAAAGGGGAGTTGGCGCGTGTTGTATTTTGCAAGATGACACTAATAGCTAGAGGTAAATCTAAAATTGAATAATTTCAGCTATTGCCAATTTCCACTTCTTTCCAGACAATGCTTAAAAGTAGTAGGCTGTATCTGGAAGGATTTCGGTAGCTAAAGATGACCACCGGATACATCCTCATCGCAGCAATTTTGATTTTGGGAGGCGTAATTGCCACCGTGGGCGATCGCATCGGCACACGAGTTGGCAAAGCCCGCCTCTCACTTTTTAAGCTTCGTCCAAAAAACACCGCAGTACTAGTAACAATTTTTACTGGTGGTTTGATTTCAGCATCAACTTTAGGGATTTTATTCGCTGCCGACGAAGGCTTGCGTAAAGGAGTCTTTGAGTTAGAAGATATTCAAACAGACCTGAGACACAAGCGGGAACAGCTAAAAACCGCAGAAACTCAGAAAAGTCAGGTAGAAGGTGAGCTAAACCAAGCAAGAATTGCCCAAGCAAAGGCCCAACAAGATTTACAAGCAATTAATCAGTCCTTACAGGCAGCAAATGCCAAACAAAGACAAACACAAGCTCAGTTAAACCGCACCATCAGTCAACAAGCTCAAACCCAAACTCAACTCCAACGCACTCAAGGTCAACTAGATCGGGTTGTAACTCAATACCAAAAAGCCATAGCTGAATTGCAAAGCGTTTACGACCAGAGGAAGGCACTACAGGCGGCAGTTGAACTATTGAAGACAGAACGTCAAAGACTCTATGCAGAAGCGAAAAAAGCCATTGACGAAGCCAAAACAGCAATTGAAAAACGCGATCGCGAACTTGCTAACCGTCAAGAAGCCATAGAAGCGCGCGATCAAAAAATTTCCCAACTAGATCAACTAATTCAAAAGCGGAATGTAGAAGTTGCAGCACGAGAGCAAGTGATTGCCAAACGCGAATCGCGTCTCAAAGAATTAGAAGCACAACAGGAGGAATTAGAACAAGAAGTTGCCAGACTGGAAAAATATTATCAGTCCTACCGCGACCTGCGTTTGGGTAAGCTGGCCTTAGTTCGTGGTCAAGTTCTGTCTGCTGCTGTCGTTCGTGTTACCCAACCTGCTGCTGCTCGTCAGGCAGTGGTACAACTTTTACAAGAAGCCAATCGCAACGCCAACCTCGAATTAAGCGAACCTGGTGCAAATTCTGCCAACGTAGAGCTACTGCGTGTTACCCAGGATCGGGTCGATCAACTGAGCAAGCAGATTAGCGATGGTCAAGAATACGTGGTACGAATTTTCTCGGCTGGTAATTATGTCAGGGGAGAAAAGCAGATAGAATTTTTTGCCGATACAGCGCGGAATCAACTGGTTTTTTCGGGAGGTGCGGTGCTGGCCACGACTACTGCCGATTCCAAAAGCATGACATCGTATCAGTTACAGCAACGCCTGGAAATACTAATTTCTGCTTCTCAATTTCGGGCCCGTAATGCCGGAATTGTCGAAAATGTGCAAGTAGAGGGGACTTTTCTCCGCTTTGTCAGCCAACTAAGACAGTATAATCAACCCTTGGAGATCAAAGCGATTGCAGCAGAGGACACTTATACAGCCGGGCCATTGAGAGTAAAATTAGTGGCAATAGTCAACGGAAAAATTATTTTTAGTACTTAAAAAATTTATTTGCACACTGTTATTAGTAAGATTTAAACATATTGAATAGCAGCCCAAATATTTGTTGTAATTGCATTTATTCTCTACGAGACGCTAGACCAAATTTCTAATTTTTAATTTTTAATTTCTTATGACTTTCCCGGAATTTTCACCAACGCAACCAGTGATTTTGGGGTTTGATCCAGGTCGAGATAAGTGTGGTTTAGCGGTGATGGGACTGGATCGGCAACTATATTATCATCAGGTCGTGCTAGCAAAAGAGGCGATCGCTATCATTGAGACACTACGTCAAAAATTTCCCATTTCCTTAATGGTCATGGGCGACCAAACTACAGCCAAGCAGTGGAGACAGAAACTATATCAGGAATTGACAGAACCTCTAAGTATTATTTTAGTCGATGAGCGTTATACAACCTTAGAAGCACGCGATCGCTATTGGCAAATGTACCCGCCTAAAGGGCTAATAAAGCTATTACCAAAAGGTATGCGGCAACCACCACGACCGATAGATGACATTGTTGCCATCCTTTTAATCGAAAGATACTTAAATCGTCTGACTGAATCAGCAGTTAGCCAATTTTAGATTTTGGATTAAAGAAAATATAGAACTTACGCACACTCTATGAATTCTTCTGGTGTGTCCGTGCCTTCTCTTCTCTTTGAGAGGCTGCGCGTTGGCGGAAGCCTCTCGTAAAGATGGCGGTTCGATTGCATTTTTGCATTTTTCTCAGGCTAAAAACTATGCAACCTAAAGGCAGATTGGCTATTAACCTTTTGAGCGATTTTTCGATAAGTCCTGGAAAAAATCTAAAATTGAATGGCTCTTAACTTCTAGAGTTCCGCGCGAATAGTAAAAGCATAGTCTCCTCCAGGTTCTAGTTGGTAATCTTGTTGCTCCAAGAATCGACCGAGGGGTTCTTTAATTAAGGCGCGGCCTTGGGAAGGCTTGACGGCAAGTTCTCCCCGGCGAAAATGCCACTGGAAATGCCACTCAAACTCACCTGCACTCACTTCGCCTTCAAGGAAGCCGTGTTGCCAGGATTGGCGAGTAATTCTGACATGGGCAATGGTTTCTGGCAGACGTTTTGCACTCACAATGCTTTATGTCAAGTGTGGAATAAAAGCCGATCATTTAGGCTACTTATTTTATTTACCAAACATAGCTTAATTAGACAAACTGACAAAGTGGGTATTTGTAGTTGACTAAGTTGTGTTCATGAGCAAAATGACTTCATGATACTGAAGTTGCCACTATGTAATCCTATCTGGGTTGTGAAAATTATTTTGTTTAACGAACCGCGTACCTCTACAAGGAAGCTACGCACAGCCTCTCGTGGAGAGCGTCTGAGGAGCGGCTGCTATGGGTTAAGAGAAGCTTTCACAATCAAAAATCATTCAATTCATCCAGTCAAAATTTTGTCAGCATCGTAACAACAAGGACTGTCGAAGTTTTTGATGATTTGAATGGAATTACTCTTCCCCTTCTGCTCCCTGCCCCTCTGCCTTTTGTGACTCCCCTCCTCTTGACTTATGCCCCTGGTGAATGCGCTACCCTTGTACTATGGTTTAAAGTAGAGTTAGCAATTAAGCTAAATAAAACTGCCAATGGTGTTTAATCCTGACTTTTTGAACGACAACTCTGAGGAACACCCTAATCAACTTCTTTCCGGCCACTCTGAGGAATACCCCAATCAGTTACTCAAATATCTACAGCATCAGTCTCCTGATGTTTTAGCGAGGATTGCTCAGTCCGCCAGCCCCGAAATTAAACAAATCATCTCGCAAAATGTCCAAGGGCTAGTGGGAATGCTCCCGGCAGAAAATTTCAACGTCCAAATCACAACAGATCGGGAAAACTTAGCTGGGCTTTTAGCCTCGGCCATGATGACGGGGTATTTTTTGCGCCAGATGGAACAAAGAATGCAGTTAGAGCATTTGTCTAATGGTCAATAATCAATAATCAATAGTCAGTAGTCAAACATTCTGGGACTATTGACTATTGACTATTTCTTTTCAGGATAAGCTCCTGATTGTACTTTGAAGGTTTGAATTTTGCCACTGCGGTTGACTTCGATCGCTATTATGTCTCCAACTTTGCTAGACTCCACCAGTCTCTGAACTTGGGCTGAGGTTTTGACAGGTCTGCCATTAACTTTTTGAATCACGTCTCCAGGAAGCAGTCCTCCACGCTTGGCTGGGGAATCATCTGTGACTCCTTTAATCACAATTCCAGCATCCTGCTGAATATTCAGTTGATTTTCTTGATTAATCTGTTGTTTTCTGATGGGAGAAAGGTCTGCCATTTCAACACCCAAGAAGGGATGTTCTACACGCCCTTTGGTAAAAAGTTCATTGGCGATCCGGGCGGCGGTCTCAATGGGGATAGCGAAACCGAGTCCTTGAGCATCAGCGCGAATGGCAGTGTTAATGCCGATCACTTCGCCTTGGGCGTTTAACAAAGGCCCACCAGAATTACCAGGGTTAATTGCGGCATCAGTTTGGATAAAGCTGACTCGCTTATCTGGGACACCAACTTGAGTGCTGGTACGATCGGTAGCGCTGATGATACCGATAGTGACAGTATTATCTAAACCTAGAGGATTGCCAATAGCGATCGCCCATTGTCCTGGCACCAGGTTTTGCGAATTGCCCAGTCTCACTGTCGGCAAATCATTCGCTTTTATTTTCACCACCGCCACATCTGTCACAGAATCAACTCCTACCACCTTACCCTCTAAACTGCGACCATCCTTGAGGGTAACTTGTACTGTATCTGTATCTGCCACTACATGAGCGTTAGTGAGTAATTCTCCATCTTCGCTCAAAATAAATCCCGATCCTGTACCGCGCTCGATGCGTTCTTGAGGAATTGGTTGGTCATCTTCTCCAAAGAATCGCCGTAAAAGGGGACTTTTCAAAGCATCAGAAATGGGATTGGCTACTTTGCGAGTGGCATTAATCCGCACCACCGCAGGGCCAACTTTTTGTACTGCCGTCGCGATAAAATTAACATTATCGCCCCCAGTAGCCCCAATCGCTCCGTTAGGAGAATTAGGAACTACAGATTCTGGAGGCGAAGCCATTGTTACATTTTTTAACTGTTGGAACGAGCGATTTTGTGGCAGGAAATAGCGACTGCCAAACAAACCTGCACCACCGCCAATTACCAGTAAAAATACATAAACCGCCAGTTGCTTTAAGGATAACTTCATAATTGTTTTGCTCAAGAACAGCAATGCAGTTGCTAATTTCTAAGTGTAGTCAAGCTAACGGCAAGTGGACAGATCAATTTACGAGAAATTAGCGATTGGGGATTGGGAATTGCGAATTGGGGATTGGGCATGATTATTGTCCTTTGTATTGCTAGTTCCTAGTTCCTAGTCCCCAGCGATGCACTGAGTTTCGACTACGCGGTAATCGAGCGAAGTCGAGATTCAACTACCGCGCAGTCGTTGTGTCCCCAGTCGCCAGCCCCTATTCCCCACTTTCCACTGTTCCCATATAAAATCTAAAGTTAATGCGCTCTTGACCTGTATACATGACTTTACCCTTTCGTCAAGTGTTTCTCTGTAGCTTAATTAGCGCCTTGGGGCTAGTAAGCATACTGCCATACCCAAACAGTACCAACGCTGCTGTGAGTGGTTGTCCAACTCCAGCTTTATCTCGCTTCCAACGCCATAAAGTTGTTCGTGGCGAAACTTTGGAGAGCATAGCGCAGCGCTACAATCTCATTTCTACAACTATTATCGGCATGAATCCAGCTTTGCAGAATGGTGCAATACCTGCGGCGGGTTCCACCTACATAGCCGTTGGTAGTGTGCTTCAAATTCCTCCCTACAATGGGATTGTAGTCGAAGTGCCTCGCGGTGAAACTTGGCGACAAGTAGCGGCACAATACAAAGTTCGGGCTGATAGCCTTTTTGAGGTGAATGGCTGCCAACAAGACCCCAGAATCGTGTTTGTTCCGGGGGTAAACTGGTCGCCCAATGGTGTTGTAACCAAGTCCCCTTTACCTAGTGATGCAAGTACACCAAACCGTGCATCCTTGTCTGGATATCCCTTGGCACAAGTGGTAAATGTGGGATTAGCTTATGGCTGGCAAATTAATCCTGCCACAGGTGAAGTTTTCTTCCACAGTGGTGTTGACTTATTAGCACCAGTTGGTACTAATGTGCTAGCGATCGCCCCTGGAACTGTAGCCTTTGCCAGCGATCAAGGTTCCTATGGCAAATTGGTCATTATTAACCACAGTGGCGGACTTCAAAGCCGCTATGCCCAGCTTGAGAGTATCAAAGTTACTGTCGGCCAACAAGTGAAAAAAGGAGACTTACTAGGAACAGTAGGCACTAGTGGAAAACCAAGTTCCCCTCAACCGCACCTCCATTTTGAAGTGCGTTCTAGTTCATCTCTGGGTTGGGTAGCAGAAGATCCAAAGGGTTATTTGAAAAAATGAAGTTCGTTTTGAAACGCAGAGGAAATCTCTGTGTTCCTCTGCGAAACCTTCTCTACGAGATGCTGACGCTCCTAACGTCGCTACCGCTTCGCTAATGCGAATACGATCCTTTGCGTTAAAAAAAAGATGCTATATTTTCGCTAGATTTTACGATGTGCATTCCTGCCTCTGCAAATCTTGCAAATGCTGCATCTGCCTGTTCTGTGTAGTCCACAACACCGGGGACAACAACGGGGGAAGTGCAATCTTCTAGCAAATAAATTTTTTTCGCCAGGGTGGCATCTACCTGTTTAATTTCTGTTAATAAATCGTCAATTGTCCAAGCAACGCAGTGACTTTTAGCTTGACCACCAATAATTACTGCATCATATTCTAAAAGTTGTTTAATCAGGCGCGTGTTCTTTTGAGCGAGTGGACGTTGCTCAAAATCTTCCAACACTTCTGGACGCAAAATAGAATAGTTTTCTGTTAAGGGATTTTCACCTTTAATTTCAAATTGCGTCTGACTCTGACGCGCAATGCCGTGGAAAAATATCGCTTCTTCTACCGATGAAACTAGAGCATGACCAATACCACCCAACATAGAATGATAAGGCCAAACAGTAAGAGGATATTTACCGTCTTGACTGAGTTTTTTAAGGTAATGGTAAGCGTGTTTTTCTAATAATTCATAATTTCCATTAGTAACACTGTTAGCAACTGCTGGGTTAACTTTCCAGATACCTTGTTCAACATCTGCTGGTGTAATACTAGTAGCTGCTGGAGTGGGATGTTCTCCCGTAGCGTTCACCCAAAAGATCGGATGGAAAATTTGCGTTGCAGTGTGAGTATCTAGAGTTGGTACAATTTTCGTGATTATTCCCAAGTTTCGATAGATAAACTCACACAATCTGACGTTATCATCCACCGCCGCATTCCCGGATTTCCCACCTACAAATAGTTCAAAGCCAGGTATACAGAAGGTATTTTGGACATCAATTAATAGTAGGCAAATCCGGCTTTTATCTAAAGATGCAGGTTTGATATCGTGTTGTTTTGCCCAGATTTCAGCTTCGGCGGCACGTTCTTGATAAGGTACGCGCCAGACTTTGCCCACTTCTTCAGTCTTAAAGTGTGGAGGAATTGGTAGTTGGGGTGTTATTTGGATGTTCATAATTACAGCCGCTTTTATTCTGTAATAACATCTATAATTTCAATCCCCAAATTTTCTAAAATCTCGAATAAATCTTGCACTCCAAAGCAGTTGCATCAATCATCTAACTCCGCCATTAAATCAGCAACAGTTCCACTACGTACTTCCCTTTTAGCATAGGCTTCACGAGCTTCTGGATCTAATGCTTCTACCGCTTCTATGGTTTTCTGAAATGTAGATGTTTTTTCTAGCATAGGCTTAAAGCATTTGGTGATAAGTCTAATTTAGCTGGTGGTAGGAGCGATCGCTCCTCATTTTCCTTCCTTAATAGTATATTTGTATTATGAAAACATAAATTTAGCGATCGCTCTTTTTTAGTCTAAAGTGCAGTAATAAGGCGATCGCTTCCTAAAGTTTTCCTGCTGAACCCTGGGCGATCGCACTTAAGCTACTCAGTTAAAAAGATTTTTAGGCAATATATCTTTACAAAAGAGCAAAACTCCTCAATTGCTGTTTATTTCTTCACCTTTCTGATTCTCCATTTTTTTCTATATTAATCGTCCAAAAAAGCTCTAGCTGTGGCAATCTGGGAAACAGAGATTTATTAAATCTGATATTTGAGCAACAGCAAATTTACCTAATCAGGTTATGCAAACTCTGCCCACAGTAAACACTTCAAGCATCACATCACCTCAAGCCACCTTTGATACAACTATCAAGCGGCGTAAAACCCGCCCTGTAAAGGTGGGAAATGTCACCATTGGCGGCGGCTACCCCGTTGTGGTGCAGTCAATGATTAACGAAGACACTCTTGATATTGATGGTTCCGTGGCTGCTATTCGTCGTCTGCACGAAATAGGCTGCGAAATTGTCCGCGTCACAGTGCCAAGTATGGCTCATGCAAAAGCTTTAGGGGAAATTAAACAAAAATTAATAAAAACTTACCAAGACGTGCCAATTGTGGCTGATGTTCATCACAATGGGCTGAAAATCGCTGTGGAAGTTGCCAAGCACATAGAGAAAGTACGGATTAATCCGGGCTTGTATGTGTTTGAAAAGCCAAACATCAATCGCACTGAGTATACTAAAAGCGAATTTGACGAAATTGGCGATAAAATCCGCGAAACCTTAGAACCTCTAGTAGTTTCTTTGCGCGATCAAGGAAAATCGATGCGAATTGGGGTAAATCACGGTTCCCTCGCTGAGAGAATGCTATTTACTTACGGTGACACTCCCGAAGGAATGGTGGAATCTGCCATAGAATTCATCCGCATCTGTGAATCTTTGGATTTCCGCAACTTGGTAATTTCCATGAAAGCCTCACGAGTCCCCGTGATGGTAGCCGCCTATCGCCTCATTGCCAAACGTATGGATGAACTGGGTATGGATTACCCGCTACATTTAGGCGTTACGGAAGCCGGTGATGGCGAATACGGGCGAATTAAATCTACAGCTGGTATTGCTACCTTACTTGCTGATGGCATTGGCGATACAATTCGCGTCTCACTAACAGAAGCACCAGAAAAAGAAATTCCCGTCTGTTACAGCATTCTCCAAGCTCTGGGATTGCGAAAAACGATGGTGGAATACGTCGCTTGTCCTTCCTGTGGACGCACTTTGTTTAATCTAGAGGAAGTACTGCACAAAGTCCGGGAAGCCACTAAACACTTAACTGGGCTAGATATCGCAGTAATGGGTTGTATTGTCAATGGCCCTGGAGAAATGGCAGATGCCGACTATGGGTACGTTGGCAAAACACCTGGTTATATTTCTTTGTACCGTGGTCGAGAAGAAATTAAAAAAGTCCCAGAAGATAAAGGTGTAGAGGAATTAATTAACCTGATTAAGGCAGATGAACGCTGGGTAGAACCTTAAAGGGAGCAGAGGAGAAGGGGAGAAATCAATTCAAAATTCAAAATTCAAACACTGTTGAACTTCTGCCTCCTGCCTCCTCTTTCCCAATGCCCAATGCCCCATACCCAAAAACTTTGTATCTTTCAGCTATCAAGTTCGCCGGATTGTCAAGTATTTTGTTTAAATTAAGGATACATACTCGGTCTGTACAGTGGTAGCCTGTGTTAGATTGAGCATACTGACTATATTATTTTCCCTCTGATGCAGCTGTCATTATGGTGACTACAAAAAGTATACTTGTTTTGGGTGCTACGGCAGTGACACTCTCCACGATCGCTGTTACTAGCCTTGGCATTCATTCGCGAGGTCAGGCTTTATTTAAAGCAAGTCCTAAAGAATTAGTAGATGAAGTTTGGCAAGTTATTGAGCGCCAATATGTAGATGGTACTTTTAATCAGGTGGATTGGCAGGCTGTTCGTAAGGAATACTTGAGCAAGTCCTACAGTAATCCCCAAGAAGCGTATAAGTCCATTCGGGAAATGCTCAAAAAGCTAGATGATCCATACACCCGGTTTATGGACCCGTCCGAATTCAAGAATATGCAAGTTGATACCTCTGGGGAATTGACAGGCATTGGAATCACGATCAGTCAGGATGAAAAAACGAAGCAATTGGTTGTAATTGCGCCAATCGAAGATACACCAGCCTTTAAAGCTGGTGTTTTGGCGAAAGATGTCATCCTCAAAATCGACGGCAAAGATACTAAGGGGATGGATACCAATCAGGCAGTATCCTTGATTAGGGGTGAAGCAGGAACCCAAGTTAGCCTGACTATTGGGCGTGACGGTCAGACAAAACAATTTGATATCAAACGGGCACGAATTGAAATCCATCCAGTTAAGTTTTCCCAAAAGAAAACCCCAGCAGGGAATCTTGGTTACATTCGCTTGAACCAGTTCAGCGCCAATGCTGGTAAAGAAATGCAAAGCGCCATCAAAGATTTAGAAAGCAAAAAGGTAGCTGGATATATTCTGGATCTGCGTGGTAATCCAGGCGGCTTACTCTTCTCCAGTGTGGATATTGCCCGGATGTGGATAGATAAAGGTAAGATTGTCTCCACAGTTGAACGCCGAGGAGAGGCAGAAAAGGAAGAGGCAAACGGACGAGCCTTGACAAATAAACCTTTGGTGGTGTTGGTAGATAAAGGTTCAGCTAGTGCCAGTGAAATCCTCTCAGGGGCTTTGCAGGATAATAAGCGTGCTACTTTGGTTGGTACTCAAACCTTTGGCAAAGGACTGGTGCAATCAGTGCGTCCCCTGGAAGATGGTTCAGGATTGGCAGTGACAATTGCTCATTACTATACCCCCAATGGTACAGATATCAATCACAAAGGCATTTCGCCAGATGTGAAAGTGGATTTGACCAAAAAGCAGATGGAAGATTTGTGGCTCCATGAACGTGACAAACTCGCGACTCTTGCAGACCCTCAATTCGCTAAAGCGGTGGAAGTGATTGGTAAAAAAATTGCTGTTCAGGGCACACCTACAGCAGAAAAATGAAGAGTTAGGTAATGAAAGTTAGGAGTGAATAGTGAGGAGTTAGTAAAGTAATAAAGTCCGTCACTGTCAACTTCTAACTACTAACTAAACTGGTTGGCATTTTCCAGCCCTAATAAGTCCAACCCGACGAGCGATCGCTTCTTCTTGCGAATTAAAAGGCCCCCACTGTTCTATAATTTCTAGATTATCGTCGTCAACTTGGTCGCTGGGGATAATTTCACAGTTTCCAACAGAACGCTTGACAATATACCAAGTTTGTGAATTGCTCATATTTTAAATAAAAATCTTGTTTTTATAGTAAGAATTTTACGCCATACAGAAAATATCTTCGCACTTGCTGAATCTGGGATTTAGCAAGTGTAATCGTATAATTAGTTTTTATTCGGATCAATAATATCTTAGATGCTTGAGGGTCGTTTCTGTAGCTAACTCTACACTCAAAAGATTTTCTCTGCTAATTCGTTATCTTTTGGCCTTTATATTAGCTGGGCAAAATGAAGAAATAGAGCTAGAAATTACACCAGATGGTAGTACAGAACCATGAATAAGGTAAACTATGCAGCAATGAGCGACCAAGAGCTAAAGAGTTACTTTATCACCCACAAGGATGATAAGGAAGCCTTTTATGCTTACATGGATAGACGAAAATCTCGTCATCGTGATGTTGCAATACAATTAAACGATCCGGCTTGGGAAGAAAAAATAATTGCTGTAATTCAGAAACAATTAGGTTCTGATTGATAACTTAATAATTTCATATTCTTAATCGAGGTGAACAAAATTTTTGTAATCACCTCGATTTCTCAGATAAATTTACCTTTACTAATACTTCCGCTCTTTTGGCTCAAACATAGTAATCGCCACTGGCCGATATTGAATATCAATTCCGGCTGGTGAATAATAAGCCATTGTGTGTTTGAGAAAGTTCGTATCATCTCGCTGGGAATAATCTTCGCGGAAATGAGCGCCACGGCTTTCTTGGCGATTTAGAGCTGATACCAAAATGGTTTGCCCTACTACCATCAAACTTCGCAATTCTAAGGCTTCTACGAGTTCTGTATTCCAGCAACTACCTTTGTCATCTAAATAAATTTGCGGGTATTTTTGTTGTATTTCTTCTAGTTTCTGCAAACCTTCAGTCATTAATGACTCAGTGCGGAAAACACCACAGTACTCAGTCATACAATCTTGGAAGGCTTCACGGACTTGATTAATGCGGTACTGTCCTGGTTGTTCTAGCAAAGCTTGAATTTGTTGCTGGGCTTCTGTTAGATATCGTTGCTCATCTACAGAGGGTAACTTACGTTTTTGCACAAATTTGGCGATCGCAGCTCCAGTTCTTTTACCATAAACTACACATTCCAATAGTGAATTACTGCCCAAGCGATTCGCCCCATGTACGGAAACACAAGATGTTTCACCCGCAGCAAAGAAAGCCTCAACTAAACCATCGCCACTACTGCGAACTTGACCATCGGTGTTAACTGGGATACCACCCATACAATAGTGAATTGTCGGACGGACTGGCATCGGTTGAGTTACTGCGTCAACACCTACTAAACGATGGGCTTCTTCCCAACAGAAGGGAACGCGACTCATAATTTTTTCTTTGCCCAGATGGCGCAGATCCAGATAGACGAAGGGGCCACCAGCACTGCCATTGAGATGAATACCACGTCCGGCGCGAATTTCGTAAGCGATCGCTCGTGAGGTAATATCACGAGGAGCTAGTTCCATCCGACTGGGCGCATAGTTCGCCATAAAGCGATCGCCTTCACTGTTAATCAGATACGCCCCTTCACCCCGTACCGCTTCCGAAATCAGCACCCCTACCGGATATAAGCCAGTAGGATGAAACTGCACAAATTCCATATCTTCTAGGGGCAAACCTGCGATCGCAGTCATTGCCAAACCATCACCCGAAGAAGCGTAATCATTGGAGGTAGTGTTATAAACGCGACCATAGCCCCCGGTGGCAAACATCACCGCCTTAGCCCGCACCACCTCGATATGTCCATCCAAAAGATGGAACATGACCACACCCTTGGCCTCATTTTCTTCTAAAATGAGACGCATCACGTACCACTCTTCATAAACTTGCACCCCATAACGCCGCAAATTGTTAACCAATTCGTGCAAAATCGCGTGACCGGTTTTGTCAGCAGCGTAACAAGTGCGGTTGTGAGAATGTCCACCAAAAGCTCTTTGGGCAATGCGCCCATCCGGTAAGCGAGAGAACAAAACGCCGAGATGTTCCAAGTCAATTACCACATCTGGCGCTTCTTGGGTGAGAATTGCCACAGCATCTTGGTCTGCTAAGTAATCAGAACCCTTGACAGTATCAAAAGCATGTGCTTTCCAACTATCTTCGGAATCAACATTTTTCAGCGACGCAGCCATACCACCTTGAGCCGCAACCGAATGGGAACGAATTGGGTGGGTTTTGGCAACCACAGCAATATTTAAACTAGGGTCAATACGGGCGATTTCCACAGCAGCGCGACATCCCGCCAATCCACCCCCGACAATAATCACATCATGTTCCAGCATATTTAGCCCCCGACTGCAAACCCCTGCTGTTCTATTGTAGAGACGTGATGAATCAGGCAGTGCGTTGCAACAGTGGCATCTCTACAAAAAAATCCCTGCTTATAGACAGGGATTTTATGACAAATTTTGAAATTAGGAGTGAAAAGTTAAAAATGAAGAGTTATGGCACAGATAGAGTAACAGTGACTCATAACTCCTGTACAGACGCGATTAATCGCATCTCTACTCCTAACTCCTAACTATGTTAGCTAGTTGCTTGTACAGGTTGTTGCTGAGACACATTACCTGGTATGGGTTCCATTTTGGTTCCTGGGCCTACAGGAGTGACTTCAATATGATTTAACAAGGTAGTGACAAACGCAAACAACAAGAAAGGTAGCGATAGCAGAACGACAAGGCCCGCCGTTGCTAAGGCATACACAGGTCGCTTGGCACCCATTAGTGCCAAGGCTGACGCCAAACTTAGGGTAATTGTAATTAACCAAACAATTATTTGACCGTAGATATCACCGAAAGTCAGGGTACAGACAAACCGATACTTTTGAATATTATTTCCGCTCATCACATTTGCCTCAAGTCTCTCCTAATAGGTTCTACGTTAGAACTATGTTTGCCTTGTCGGCAATTTCTAAATATTTTTGCAAGCTTCGTAATATCACTTCACAATCAAGCCGCCTTTGGCGACAAGGCAGCGATGCTAGAAAAAACCTTTTCTCTTCATAAAAGAGGTCGCAATCCCGATTGCCTCCTTAATAAATAGTCTTTTTGGTTAATGTCATCTGTCAAATTGAGGATATTCAGAATATATATAGGAATCCGGTTTGATTACTGGAATCACTTGGCTTAGTAGGCAATAGGCAAAAGGATTTCAGATGATTGAGGTATACCGAATTTTTTTCAAAAATCAAATATGAGTCCTATAGCAATTCAATTTAATTGTGAAAATTGCAACCCGTAGATACCTGAGTTTTTTGAGAAGTCTGGTATCTATGTTGATCACGAATGATTCAGGATTGCTATAGGATCTAATTTTTTGCTAGTAAATATTAACTAGAGAAATCAAGGAAATTCAGGATGTAAAACCGATTTTTTGATGTTAAATTTTGAGTATTGCCCGAATTTGTTGACTTAAATCAACAAAAACCTTTATTTTTCGTGGCAACATTGTTTTAGGAGTGAATGTGAATACTATTTTTCTTCGTAAAGGTGTTTTTTGGTTGCCAAGTATAGCTGCTCTTGCATTTCTCAGTAGCGGCTTATCTGCAAGTGCCCAGACAGTAGACAAGGTGAGCAGTCAGTCATTAACTGAACCTTCCGCAACCGTAGCGTCTCCTAACGACTTTAGTCCAGAACTAGATACTACAAGCCCAAATCTCTCTACAGAAACAACTGAAACTTTTACAGTTAGAAATCTAACTCAGGTACAGGAAAACGCTAGTGTAACACCTACACCTGTTCCCGGCACAGTGGCAACCTCATCTGCGACGCTCACCTCTGAGTTTGTACAACCGACTTCTCAAACTCCTGCTCAACCATCTGCTACCAAAGTAGCGCAATCAGATATTGATTTAGGTAGAACTACTCGTGGTGGCAGTAGCTATCTTGGCATTGCTGCTAACATTGGTTTGAGCGGTGGTGACACGTCTTTGGGCGACGGTAACTTCGCCGTAGTTAGTAAAATCGGACTGACTAATTCTATATCGGTGCGACCCTCAGCCGTATTTGGGGACAACACCACAGTTTTACTTCCGATCACCTACGATTTTAGCTTCAAATCAGCAGATGCTTTTAGCGAACCATTAGCGATCGCACCTTACGTCGGAGTAGGTGCAGCTTATAAAACTGGTGATGATTCGCAATTTGCCTTTTTGGTATCTGGTGGGATAGATGTGCCTCTAAGTTCTCAATTTACAGCAACAGCTGCTATCAATGCTGGATTCTTTGATGAAACTGATGTGGGCTTGTTATTAGGAGTTGGTTACAACTTTAATGGGCTTTAAGTAATTAGGAGTTAGGAGTTATAAGATTAAATTTACAACTCATAACTCCTAACTTTCTATTTGGGGGTAACTTTATCAATTACCTTGATTGTGCCATCGTCTCCTACTGTCCAAACATCGTATACACCGACGACATCACCGTTAGCATCAACATCTACGTTGCCGCTAGCTCCTTGGTAGTTAATCTTTTTACCATCTTTAAGTAACTTCAGTCCCTCGCAGACATCAGTAACTTCTGTGCCAGGCCCATCAGCAACTTCCCGGATTTTGCTGGCTATACCAACGCCCGTATTTTCCTTAGCAGCTTGCGCCGCCAATGTTAATAAAGCAGCTGCATCCCAAGCTTGAGGAGCGTATTCCCCAGGCGCACCACCTTTTTTATCCTTCCACAGTTTGGTGAAAGCTTCTAATGCTTTACCATCGGAACCCGGTACTGTACCGATCGCTCCTGTTAAAATATATTTACCATCACTGCCTTTGCCAACTTGTTCGGGAAAAGTAGGTGATTTTACCCCATCTGTCAGCAGAATCTGTACTCCCTTCGCCACACCTTGCTGATAGGCGGCTTTCAGGAACAGACTACCAGTTTCTGCATAGAGTACAGCTAAGACTGCATCTGGCTTACCAGCAAAAGCAGCAGCCGCTTCTGTATCAAATGTTTGAGCTTTTGGGTCGTAGCGGACAGGCTTATCTTTATTAACTATAGTTCCACCCAATTTTTCAAAAGTTTGCACGAATGCTTTTTCAAACCCTACGCCATAGTCGTTATTAATTACGACTGTAGAAACTCGCTTGAAACCTTTTTTTCTGGCAAGTTGAGCTAAAGCTAGTGCTTGGTAGGTATCGGGAGGAGCGGTACGTGCCCAAAAGCCTTTATAGTCGCCTTTTTGAGCCTTGTCGGTAAATACGGGACTGGTACTACCAGGAGAAACCAGCATAACTTTATTCGGCGTGGCAATTGAGACAGCTGCACTAGAAACGCTACTGGCAAAAGAACCAACTACACCTGCTACTTTATCTAAAGTTGCTAACTTGGTCATCCCAGCTGCACCTGCTCTTGGGTCGGTTTGGTCGTCTACTTGCACCAAGGTAACGGGTTCGCCATTCACTCCACCGCAAGCGTTGACTGTATCGACCAGTAAAGGTACGGAACCTAGCATCTGCTGTCCTACAGAAGCCAAGTCGCCTGTTGTCGGTAGCAATGAACCAATTTTTAGCCCTTTAGTATTACTTGTGGTAGTTGAGTTTGCTGCTGGGGTAGCGGTAGTTGCGTTGTTAGCTGTGCCATTGGGCGTACTGCTATCACCACAAGCCCCTACTAGAAACCCAGTTGCTAGGGTAGCTATACTTAAACTTAAGACGGCGCTAATTTTTCTCATAAATTACTTTTACTCCTCAGATATTTAGGAGCCTAAAAATAAAATCCAAACTAGATTTGTAACTTAGCTGGATCTTATCAAGATTCCAAAAGATAAATCATATCATCCATCTTTAGGAGTAGAAATATTTACGCCGATATTAGTATTTCTTTTTTACACAAAATATATGTGTATCAAAACCTGAAAAACGGAGAGGGAGGGATTCGAACCCTCGGTACGGAGTTGCCTGCCGTACAACAGATTAGCAATCTGCCGCTTTCGACCACTCAGCCACCTCTCCATGACTCACGAATATCAATGTTACCAGACTTGCCATTAAGAGTCAATAGTCATTTGTCATTGGTCATTTGTCGTTGGTTATCTATAAAACACTGATGACTAAAGACTAGGGACAAATGACTAATTTTTTAAAGGACTTGCGATCGCATCCAAGCTATGGGCAAGGTGCGTAACTTTTTCCACTGGGGAACAAAAGCCCGCTGACTGAATACATCGTAATCGTTGCTTTCAATCGCCTCCAAAATTTGACCGTACAGCATTGATGCTGCCCATACAGGCCAACGGGCATCGGATGCTAAATAAGTAATTCCCTGGTCGGATATGGTATAAAATTGGCGGGCGCGGTCAATTTGAAAGCGCATCAATGCCCGCCAACGATCGTCTACCACACCTTTGAAGAAGTCTTTCTCGGTATAGTTAAATTTTGCCAAGTCTTCCAGGGGAATGTAGATCCGTCCCCGTTTGGCATCTTCTCCCACATCCCGCAGGATGTTGGTGAGTTGATTGGCAATTCCGAGAGCGATCGCTTCTTCTATGGGAACATAAGGTTGTTTGTTCTGTTGCCACGGTGCTGCATATATGGTGTTATCCACACCCATAACTGATGTTGACATTAAGCCAACAGTGCCAGCAACGCGGTAACAGTAGAGGTATAAATCCTCAAAGGTTTCATAACGACTGCGATATAAGTCCATGCGCTGACCGGCAATCATATCCCGAAATGGTTGAATGTCCATCGGAAAGCGCTGGAGGGTATCAACTAAAGCTACATCGTAATTTTCTAATGGACGCCCCGCAAAAATCGATTCCAGCTGCTGTTCCCATAGGTCTAGGGTTTCTGGCGTGGTAATAGCAGATGCGGGGCCATCCACCAATTCATCTGTACGGCGACACCAAGCGTAAATTGACCAAATAGATTGACGTTTTACCGGACTCATCAGCAAAGTACCCAGGTAAAAAGTCTTGGCATACTTTGCTGTGAGATGCCGACAAAGTTTGTATGACTCGTCTACAGAGACCAGCGTTTTCATGCGCGGCGGGGAATCAGGCAGTTGCAGCATTCGTTGCGGGCGGTCGGGTGAGCGTTTGCAGGTTTGAGGAATTTGCTACCGGGAGGGCCTCAGAAATCGCCTGCGCTGTCAGCTTACCAGAAAGTACGGCACCTTCCATACTGGCTAAGTAGCGTTGCATGGTGTAATCCCCTGAGAGATAGAAGTTACTAATGGGGGTTGTTTGCGAGGGACGGTACTGTTGACGACCAGGGGTCGCTTTGTAAACTGAACGGGGCGTTTTCACCACATGAGATTTCAGCAATGTTGCTGGATTGTCTCCCCCGAAGTGGTCGGGGAAGAGTTTTTCTAACTCGGCAATAGTTGCAGCCACAATCTCCTCATCGGATTTGGCAATCCAATCTTTTGCCGGGGCTAGAACTAATTCCAGCATCGAGCGTTCGGGGTTGGCGTATTCACGGCAGGTATTGCTCATATCAGCATAAACGCTTAGGAGGGGCGATCGCGAGAATAGCAAGTGATCAATTTGCGTAAGTTTACGATCGAACCACAAATGCACGTTAATCACAGGTACGCCTTCCAACCCGTCTAACTTTTGGAAAAACTCCATTTCTTTCCAAGGTGCTGGCAAAATCACCTTCAGAGGGTCAACCGGCATGGCAGATACATACAAATCCGCCGTGAAAACTTCATCTTCGTCTCCATTCAACCCCCGCATCAAGTAACCTTTGACGCTACCATCGGCGTTTAGCAAAATCTCTTTTAAAGGGGCATTCAAACGGACTTCTCCACCGCGTTCGGTGATGTAATCCACTAGAGGTTGACACAATCGTTCTGTTGGCGAACCATCCAGAAAGGCCATTTTCGAGCCTTTTTTTTCTTGGAGGAAACGATTGAGGGCAGTTAAAAGAATGGTTGCTGAAATTTCATCTGGCCCGATGAAATTCAGCGACTTGGCCATAGCAATAAAAACTTCTTTATTGACCCGTTCTGGAATTTTGTGTTTACGCAGCCAATCTGTCCAGGAATATTTGTCCATTTCTTCAACGTACTTTTGCCCCTGAATCATGGCCGGCAATAACCCGATGCCAAAGCGAATTTTTTCTGGCCATGTCAGCATGTCGTTGTTTCGCAGAATTGCCACTATACCATTAATTGGTGCTGGCAAATCTGGGAAATCAAAGCGACTGTAAGTACCAGGTGCATCTGGCTGGTTGAAGATCATTGTGTGTTCTTTCCACTGCAATCGATCTTCAATGTCCAGTTCTTTGAATAACTGCAACATATTGGGATATGCGCCAAAAAAGATGTGCAGACCTGTTTCGTACCAGTCTCCATCAGCATCTTTCCACGCGGCCACTTTACCGCCTAGAACGTCTCGACGTTCCAAGACAATGGGTGTGTGACCTGCGTCTGTAAGATATTTCGCGCAGGAAAGTCCTGCTAGTCCCGCTCCCGCGATCGCTACTCGCATGTAACCCTACTGCTCTTCAATATTTCTTAACCGTTTTGTCGTTCTCATTATACGTTGCAATCCGTTACATTTGGCAGTGATTGTGCGATCGCTTCCCCAAAAAACTTTTGCCAAAGGGAATTTTACCTACGCGCACTTGCCCAAGCAAATTGCCAATACCATTGTTGGCAATAGCTTTGTGGCGTACACTTTCTCTATATTTACATGCAAGTGATTTAGGTAAACAAAAGTATTTCCTTTGACTGAAAATAGCTAATTTTAAAAGTTGTCTGAAAGGAGTTGATTTCTTGGCTAATTTGTGTATTTGCTATTAGGAAACATCTGGGGCATTACTTAAAGAAAACTTTCCTCTCCCGATAAAGGTGTAGGATAAATGTTTATGTCCTCTAGGTTGAACAACCAAGTTGTTTACCGCACAACTTAATAGGTAAAAGATTATGGGTGTATCGCAGGAGCTAAGGCGCTTTGGACATCACTTAATTTTAGGTATTTCCGGCACGACATTAAGCGATGACGATAAACGCGCACTCAATGAATTAAAACCGATTGGGGCGATATTTTTTGCTAAGAACTTTTTGGATGGCACTCCATATCAGGTTTGGCTGGAAAGCTTCAAAGATTTGAATAACCAGATACGAGAATATACTGAGCGTGATTCCATGTTCCTCACTCTCGATCATGAAGGAGGTCGTGTAATTCGTACACCATTGCCAATTACCCGCTTTCCTCACGCTTTTTTGCTGCGATCGCACGCTTATGAAATAGCAAAAGCCACAGCAGTAGAATTAAAATCACTGGGAATCAATTTGTCTTGGGCACCTGTAGCAGATATTTTTTCCCATCCCGATAACCCTGTGATTGGGTCTCGCGCCTTTGGTAACACTCCTGAAACTGCTACTCAAGGTGCGCGTGACTATTACCTTGGACTTCGAGATTCAGGAATTTTGGGATGTGCTAAACACTTTCCCGGACATGGAGACACCAGTAAAGACTCTCACATTGAGCTACCAATACTGAATTTAACTTTAGAAGACCTGCGACTTCGAGAACTTATACCTTTCAAAGCCTTAATCGAAGTACAAATTCCTTTGATTATGACTGTCCATATCTTATTTCCCAGAATAGATCCTGATGTCCCAGGAACGCTTTCTCAGGCTATCCTCAAAACCATACTTAGAGAGGAACTTGGCTTTGAAGGAGTAATTGTATCTGATGATTTGGATATGAAAGCGATCTCAGATATGTTTATGAAAGCTGGTACTGTGGCGCGGTCATTTAATGCAGGCTGTGATCTGTTTATTGTATCGCGTAATATTAATTCATCATCTATTGAAAGAACTTATCGGATTGCTGAAGATTTTGCTGATTCGCTCAGTAACGGTAGCTTAGATGAAGCAGTCGTAGAAGCAGCCAGAGAAAGAATTGAGAAACTACTGGCAGTAACACCGCAATATCCCATACATGCTTTGGATAAAGATGTATTATTACAACATGCTCAACTAGCGATCGCTAGTTGCTATTCATAACCCAACGCCCATTCAAGTTGCATATTAGCGATTGCCAAAAGGCTAACCAAGATTGCATTTCTTAATTTTGAATTTTGAGTCGCACCTTTGGTGCGCTAGAAGCGCAACTTGAATTTTGAATTGTTTAATGGGTGGTATAGGGGTCGAACCTATTTCTGCGGGTTAAAAGCCCGCTGCACAGCCGGTATGCCAACCACCCTAGTTGATTTGAAAAAGAAATGAGCAAGTGCGATTTGTAATACCAACATTTAGATATAAATCCACCAGGGAGGTACTGCCCCTCCTGTTTCTGTGTTATCAGCACAGCGCCTCACTTTTCGGCTTCAGGTGGAAAAGAGGAAGATGGAGGAATCGAACCCCTACAGTTGCCCATACCCTGGTTTTCAAGACCAGTTGCCGTCCATTCAGCGGCATCTTCCATTCAAGGGTGCCTGACGGGACTTGAACCCGCTATGACTGGTTCCACAAACCAGCGCCTCGACCACTTTGGCTTCAGACACCATCATCAGTGGAATCAATGGGAATTGAACCCATAACCTCCTGCTTGCAAGGCAGGCGCTCTAGCCATTTGAGCTATGACCCCATAAAAATTCAAAATTCAAAATTCAAAATTAAAGACATTTTCAAACGGGAGTGGTAGGACTCGAACCCACAACTTTCGAGGTAGAAGCTCGAAGCTCTATTCCATTGAGCTACACTCCCAATATTTGGTAGTCCTGGCAGGATTTGAACCTGCAACCTCTTGCTTGTAAGGCACTTGCTCTACCGTTGAAGCTACAGGACTACGCAAGCGAGTGGAGGGACTTGTTCGCACAGCGTTCTCGAAGAGTACCCACGCACTGAATATGGCGTACTCAGATGCTACCGATTACATCACACCCGCAAATTTTTAAAGCGGATAACGAGACTTGAACTCGTGCCTAGAGTTTGGAAGACTCAGATGCTACCGTTACACCATATCCGCATTCTGGAGCTGGTAACAGGAATTGAACCTGCAACCTACTGATTACAAGTCAGTTGCTCTGCCAATTGAGCTACACCAGCACTAATTTTGGTGACGGGGGCAGGAGTCGAACCTGCCGATGTTCAGGTTATGAGCCTGACGAGCCACCGTTGCTCTATCCCCGCATATTCACCAATACCCCTGACTGGATTTGAACCAGCAACCTCTTCGTTCTAAGCGAAGCGCCTCTTCCGTTGGGCTACAAGGGCGAAATCTGAGTGGTAGGGATTGAACCTACGACCTGGAGTTCCCGAAACTCCCGCGCTCCCAACTGCGCCACACCCAGATATTTTGGTACTCCCGACAGGATTTGAACCTGCAAAAAACTAGATCCTCGGTCTAGTGCGTCTTCCATTCCGCCACGAGAGCTTAGTACCCCTGACAGGATTTGAACCTGCAAAATCTGGACTCTGATTCCAGCACGTATGCCAGTTCCGTCACAGAGGCATATCGGGATGGCAGGATTTGAACCTGCGACTCCATGCTCCCAAAGCATGGCTTCTGGCCACTGAATTACATCCCGTTAGTACTCCTGGTGGGAGTCGAACCCACAACTAAACAGATTTTAAGTCTGCCACCTCTTCCAATTGGGCTACAGGAGCAAAGTTTGGTACTCTTGGTGGGAATCGAACCCACAACATACCGTTTTTGAGACGGCAGCCTCTTCCAGTTGGGCTACAAGAGCAGAGTTTGGCAGCCCCACCAGGACTCGAACCTGGAATCTTCGCCTTCAAAGGGCGCTATGTTGCCAATTACACCACAGGGCTTTATTGCCAGGGCAGGGTTTGAACCTGCAACCTCATCGTTCAGAGCGATGCGACTTCCCAATTCGTCCACCCGGCAATGAATGGCTGCCTCAGTAGGACTCGAACCTACAACCGCGCGGTTAACAGCCGCTTGCTCTACCATTGAGCTATGAGGCAACGAAGCCCCCCAGGTCGGAATCGAACCGACGACCTCCTGTTCTTCAGACAGGCGCTAACTACCAACTGAGCTACCGGGGGATAAGGAGGAGAGATGGGTTTTACCCAGTGGACTGGTTTAATTCAACTCGAATCAGCCACTCCATCATCTCTCCCATGTAACGAGAGTGGAGGGATTTGAACCCTCACGTCTTCAGTTTCGTAGACTGAGATGTTATCCAGTTACACCACACTCTCAAAACGGAGAGAACAGGATTTGAACCTGTGACGGATATTAACTACCCGTTTCCTCTTAGCAGGAGGACGCTTTCAGCCACTCAGCCACCTCTCCACAGTGGGTCGAGCAGGATTTGAACCTGCGTGCAAAAAAGAACAGTTTTACAGACTGTCGCCTTCAACCAGACTCGGCCACCGACCCATAATGATTCCCCTGACGGGACTTGAACCCGCAATTTCTGCTTTGAAAGAACAGCGACTTAACCATTCGTCCACAGGGGCATGATTGACGCAGGGACTAGGATTTGAACCCAGAACATCGGATTTGGAGTCACGAGGTGTTTCCGTTACACCATCCCTGCATTGGTAGCAGTGGCGGGATTTGCATCCGCATCGACCCGGTTATGAGCCAGGGGCTTTACGTTAAGCTACACTGCGGCACCAAAGGCTGAGGTGAGATTTGAACTCACGATGTCGGTTTTGCAGACCGGCGCCTTCGACCACTTGGCTACTCAGCCATTTGGGAGTCCCGACGAGATTTGCACTCGCAATCTTCAGCTTGAGGAGGCAGCGCGTTGCGGAGGTTCCCTCCGTTGTAGCGACTGCCGTAGGCTGACGGCTTAAACTATTCGCCTATGGGACTTCAACCAGGGTGACGGGACTTGAACCCGCAACATTTCCGCAGACAACGGAACGCTCTAGCCAATTGAGCTACACCCCGATTTTGGGAATCTGTGCCTAAATTTTTAGGTTTTTAGGCACATGTTTTGTTGGTGAACTTGCCCATTTCTTATTCAGTTTTCAAGGTTCAGAAAAATTACTTTTTACTGTTAGAAACTGTTAGGAAAACAACCGAAACTCTAGGTAGCAAGCCTGTTGTGTATTACGGATGTATTCAGTGGTTTTGATGAGTGCAAACTTAGAACTTTTTTCGTTTATTGCCTCTACTACCGATGGTTTGCAAGTAGGAGCAGTTTTGTTAACTGGGGACTCTGGTTTATTCCAACGCCTGTCCTTTAGTTGGATGTAGAACATAAATTTGACTTTTGAGAAGCTTTGTCTTTCGCCTTACTACAAACATACTACAAAATACTACAAGAGGTGTCAAGGGGTTTCAGAAAGTTTTTTTGAAATTGTCTATAAAAGCTGCTGCACTTATATTTGAGCTTGCTAAACCCTCTGAAAAATCAAACTACAGCTTATGATTGTGTGAATCTTTAAAAGCCTGACGTGACAGATAATTCCTTCAAGCGACAACAGATAATTAGTTTTGTCGCGATCGCCTCTAGTATTACAGCTTGTAGTATTGCTCCAGGTATCTCCCCACAATCGGGATTGAACCAGCCACTAAGCAAAATCCATACTGCACTTCAAGATCCAGCAAAGGGCCAAATGAAAGCCCAATTACCGCCATCAGCCAAAGTAGAAAACCCTACTTTTACAGTCCCAGATAAATTTCAGGGAAAAACTGTTTATAAGGTGCAACCCACCAACAATGAAAAGGTTATTGCTCTCAGCATTGATGATGGCCCTTGGCCAAAGACAACCCTAGAAATGCTGGATATCTTGAAGCAAAATGATGTTAAAGCCACATTCTTTTGGGTAGGACAAGCTTTAGAAGCAAATCCAGACTTAGCCAAGCGTGAAGTAGCCGAGGGACACGCCATTGGCAACCATACTTGGCATCATTGGTATCGGCGAATGGATGAAGCCACAGCCAAGAGTGAAATCGATCGCACAGCCGATCTGATATACAAAATTACAGGAGTCAAAACTTCTCTGTTTCGTCCTCCTGGAGGCTTTTTAAATAATGGACTAGCTGCTTACGCCAAAAGCCAGAAAGATACTGTCATTATGTGGTCGCTAACTTCCGCTGATACCGATCCTCACGCCAAACCGCAGGCTTTTGTAAATAATGTCCTCAAAGGCGCAAAACCTGGTTTCATTGTTTTAATGCATGATGGTGGTGGCGATCGCCACAGAACTGTACAAGCTTTGCCACAAATCATCAGCGGACTCAAACAGCAAGGCTACCGATTTGTAACAATTCCTGAACTGCTAAAAATGACGCAATAAAGGGTGAGAAATTCTCCTCACCTGATTTTAGATTTTAAATTTGGGATTTTGGATTACTCAATCCAAAATCCCAAAATGTTTGTTCTGGCAGCATCTCCAAGAGTTACCCCCGAATTTCAACGTGAGAACAAATCCAAAATCCAAAATTGAGTTACCCAACTCATTTCGTTTATTCGCTCATCACAGAAGCACAAGATTGAGCTTCCTGCCAAAGTTTGTGCAAAAAGAACTCAGCGCGATCGCTCATAGTGGTGACAAACACACCGACAGCATCCTTAGAACTAGCTGATAGCCAAGAACCCCGCAGGGTGACTTCCATATATTCGGCATCGCACGCACAGAGGGCAATGATTTCTCTGTCATCTCTTTTTACCTCAGACTTCAGTACTTCTACTCCTGGCAAATCAACAGGAAGCAAAAAGGAAGCGGTAGTGGGTTCAATGCATAAACTTTGCCCAACTCGCAGGGCTAAAATCACTCGTTGCGCTACCCATTCTTCTAGCGACAAAGTGACACATTCCAAATCAAAACTGCTTTCAGTGTAAGTTAATTTCAGCATTCCTTATGCTCTCCTGTTATTCCAGGTTTGCTTGCATATCTATCCAAAACTGTTCAGCAAAAGAAATCGCGGGGTGCATTGGTGGTTTTGGTTTGGTACGCAGTTGCATACCAACTTCAAACAAAGTGCGATCGCCTTTACGGGAGTTACATCTTTCACAAGCTGCGACTACGTTATCCCAAGTGTGAGAACCGCCTTTAGAACGCGGCATCACATGATCTAGCGTTAGATGTTTGCTGCTGCCACAATATTGGCAACTGTGATGGTCTCGTCGCAATACTTCCCGCCGATTCACTGGCGGAACTTTCCACATCCGCTCATTAGAAGTGATTGTCAAGCGAATATGTTTTGGCACATCAATTACCAAACTGGGTGAGTGAACTTGCCATCCGCCTTCTGTGGTAAAACCCAGAGGTTGCGCCTTGTTGGTTACTAACAGTACAATCGCCCGCTTGATATTGACCCGACATAGTGGCAAGTAATTTTGAGAAAACACAACCACAGATTGCTCTAACACTTGCATTGCGTTCGCGCCGCGCCTGGAAGATATCGTCACAGCTTAACTCCTTATAAAAAAACCCCCGCTTCTTGTTTTGGTGAAGCGGGGGTTAGAATTGACCGGAAAATTTTCTGGTCTTATATCGGTACAGGATTCCTCTGTCTGTACCCCCCGCTTTGTTCATCTAGTTGTGGTTTTGCAATTAGTACACTAATGCTGAGATATTTATAATCATCATTACCTTCTGTGATTTGCCCATGATTTCGGCTACCATCGCCCATAAATAAATACTCCACTTCCATAGCAGCTGATTCCCAATCGGCTCGGCAATTGGTAGCGCACAAAATTGAAGTAGAGATGGGGTAAATGGATTTCACAGAAAATTTCACCTATTGAACATTCCTTTAAACATACTACACTTGTATTACTATCCTGTCTATACCTTTAAGGAGAAAAAGTGATGCATACGATCGCCCGCACCCCAACCACCGATATGGAAGTTACCAGCATCCGCCTAGAGCGGGAACTCAAAGATAAACTCAAAGAAATAGCTGGGAATCAGGGATATCAAGCTCTAATCCGAGATATCCTTTGGAATTATGTCCAGCAAAAATCAGGTGAGTGGAAGCCTCGATTTTCGCGATCCGACATTCGAGCTAGCATAGCTGCCACAGCTCAACAAGAAGAACGCTGTGTACTGACAGGTCAACTAATTCAACCCCAACAACCGATGTTGTTAGGACTGACGAGGAACGGCGATATGGTTCCTCTGAGTGTCGAGAGCTTGGCTGGATAAGTTTTATATTCAAACGAATGCAGTCCAGTTATTTTTACTAATAACTGGGCTGCATTCAAAATTTAGTTTCATTAATAATATTTTACTGAGAGCTACGGAGAGCAAAGAGTAGCTTGTTAAACCTACTAGTTTTTTTTGAATGTAATAAAAATTTATAAAGTAAATTACGTAATTTTACGTGATGTAAAGGGTAATTTTGCTCGAATTCTAGCAAAATTACGGTTTATGTATACTTACAGACAAGATAAAGTTAATAAATTATTTCAAGTATAGAGCAGTTAAAAATAAGCTAACTGAAGTATTTATAGGATATCTTAAGTATTCTATATACTTATGTACCAATGTAGCAATTTGCTTGATACAGGGGAAATTTGGCCATCTGAGATAGAAAAGGGCTATAACAGGTGAGAGAAAGTATTCACACAAAATTTGTCAATTATTAGGGTGTAGCAACACAACTAAAGGTGAAGAATATGCCAAGAGGTTGGGTGCAAGAACAATGGGGTTATTATCCGAGGGCGTGCCAAGAATGAAAAAACCTTTATCATCGCCGCCACATTACGTAGATGACATAGATCGACTACAACCTTACCAAGTCAAGGTGATGCAGCATCAGGAAGAACGTGCCCGCCAGTTGGTACAAAAGATTAACCAAATCATTGCCAATAGCTCTGCTACAGCATTGATGCTGCAAGATATTGCCCAATTGCTAGGAGTTGCTTTTCACGTAGATTGCTGCTGCTTGGTTTCAGTGGCGGATGAGACATCCGACGAAGCAACTACTACTAATTGGTGTGCTGATGAGTATCTAGGGTTGCCACACCCAGAAGAAATGTTTTCGATGGAACAGTTGCTTATGCACTCGCCAGTGCTGCAATGTGCTGCCCAACCATTGACTATTGAAGACATTTCCATAATTCAAAATAGTCTGGTAATTGGGTGTCAATATTTGCCACTACCGATAAAAGCGGTTTTAGCAATTCCCACTCGGTTTGGTGGCAATAATAACGGAGTGATTAATCTGATTAAATTCCAACCTTATGAATGGAGTGAATCAGAAAAACAATTGCTCAAAGAAGTAGAGTCGGCTTGCGCGATCGCATTTTCTGGAGTGGTACAAGCTCAACAAATTGCTCATCAAGAGCAGTCCCTAGAAAAAAGCAAGCAACATCAAAGCTTAATCAAGCAATTAACCATATTAAGTCGTAGCAACCTGGAGCTTAATCAAATGCTCCAGTTAGTTATCGCCTCGACTGCCGAATCTCTACAGGCAGATCGGGGTTTGCTCATATCGCTGAAATATACAGATCCACTATTTAGGACTCAAGCTAAAAAACAAATTCCCAAAGCCAAGGCTACCGTAATTGGTGAATGGGCTAAGGAAACACAAAATTCCGGCACTAGTAAACTAGACACCTTAGCTCAGTCTTTCTTGATTTCAGACTGTGGTCTATGCCAGCGTGCCTTCATCGATTCTGGAAAACCAGTAATCTTCGATGACTATACAGACCAAAACGATACCTTGACAGCAGCTCCATTATTTGCGATAGAGGAATTCCCTGCCGTACTTTTAGTGCCATTAGAGAGTCAAGGTAAAATCTTAGGATTCTTGGTGCTACAGCAATCTGTGATTCGCAATTGGCAACCAGCAGAGTTAAATCTTGTAGAAATGGTTTCTGCTCAAGTGAGTAACGCCATCATTCAGTCACAGACGTTGCGCCAAGTGCAAACTTTGGTAGATGAACGGACGGCGAAACTCCAAAGTAGTCTAGAACTCCAAGCAAAATTGCATGAAAGAACACGGCAGTATGTCGAGCAGCTACGCAAACTTAACGAACTCAAAGATGAATTTTTGAGTAACATGAGCGATCGCCTACGCTACCCCTTGACAAATATGCTGATGTCAATTCGCAACTTACGTTTGCCAGGAATAGCACCAGAGCGTCAAGTTAGATATCTGGATATCTTAGAGCAGGAATGTTCAAAGGAAATCAACTTGATTAATGACTTGTTGACACTCCAAAAACTAGAGTCGCCTCACGAAGCTCCGCTATTACAATCTATAGATTTAAATACTAAAATCCTGGATATAGCAGCATCTTTTGAGAAAAAACTCGCAGAGAAAGGATTAAAGATTTCTGTAGATTTACCAGAGGAATCGCTAAAACTGCAAACGGAACTGGAGAGTTTTGACCGCATCCTGCAAGAATTGTTAACGAATGCCTGTAAATACTCAGAGCATGATACAATTGTCCATTTACAAGCGGCTCACCGAGTTGATCAACAAATTGATCAAGTTATCATAAAGGTGACGAATACAGGACGTGCCATCTCTGAAGAAGAAGCGACCTACATCTTTGACAAGTTCCGTCGCGGAAAAGGGCGTTGGACTCCAGGGACAGGCTTGGGACTTGCTCTAGTCAAGTCTTTAGTGCAGCATCTAAATGGAGCGATCGCTGTTGAAAGTGTCCAAATCTCGGATTCGGAACAGAGCGAAATTTGCTTCACCCTGACTCTGCCCCAATTTTCTGACGAAAGCAAACCATAATTCTGAAAGTGACTAAAAAACAGAACACAACAGAGAACCCTGATTTGCAAGCTTCCACTGATAACACTAATCTAGAAGGAGACTTGCTTGCTAAGGTAGAAGTTCAAATTGAGAAAATAGCAGAGCGACAACGGCAAATCAGCGCTAAAGTCCAAATTCCTCAACCAGTGGAGCAAATATGGAAGGTTCTGACAGATTATGAAGCCTTACCTAACTTTCTCCCCAACCTTGCCAAGAGTTGTATTATCGAGCATCCTAATGGTGGAATTCGACTGGAGCAAGTAGGCTCCCAGCGCTTACTGAATTTCAACTTTTCGGCGCGGGTAGTTCTGGATCTGGAAGAATGCTTCCCCAAAGAAATTAATTTCCGCATGGTAGAGGGAGATTTTAAAGGCTTTTCTGGTAGCTGGTGCTTAGAGCCTTATTCCTTCGGTGAGTATATAGGAACAAATTTGTCCTACACAATTCAAGTTTGGCCTAAATTAACTATGCCAGTGGGAATCATTGAAAATCGCCTGAGCAAAGATTTACGGTTAAATCTACTAGCTATTTACCAACGTGTAGAAGAACTAGCCAGCAAAGAACCGTATGTATAATAGTTAAACCATCATTCAGAAGTATCTCTGGATGATGGTTTTAATTGGTACAATTTCAAACAAAAAAGTTTTTGCTTTTTGATGCTTTTAAGTACCCCCAGGGGAATTCGAATCCCCGTTACCTCCGTGAAAGGGAGGTGTCCTAGGCCTCTAGACGATGGGGGCATCTGACTCAGACCTTTTATAAGTTAACCAATTTCCTTGCAGTTGTCAACAGGTTTTGCCAAAAAAAGTTTGTGGCAGCTAAACTAGGTGGAGCCGAAAGCTTGAATAGGATACAAAGACATGGAGACACAAAAAGAAGTCTGTAGACGCTGCTGTGGTCAGCCGCAGAGTGCCTCAGTGCCCGACGCTAGCGATTTAGGGGAATACACAGATCAAAAAAACGCTAAAGACAGCAGGGAACACAGGGTATGATGTTGTACCCTGTAGAGTTAATATCTACGGTTTTTTACAAAAGATTTTGAAATAAATCGCTCAAAATCTACAACATGGAAGCATCTTTTGAAATCACTATACAGATGGCGATCGCTGTCTTTGCAGGCATTAGCGCCCAAGTGCTAGCTGCATACCTTCGTGTACCCAGTATCGTCTTGTTATTGCTGTTGGGCATATTGTTTGGTTCCGATGGCATCGGGTTATTGCATCCCCATTCGCTAGGCACTGGGCTGGAGGTTATTGTCGCTTTAGCAACGGCAATAATTTTGTTTGAAGGCGGACTTAACTTGGATCTGCGGGAGTTAGGCAGAGTTTCAGTCAGCCTGCAATTGCTTGTCACTCAAGGAACGCTGATCACATTACTTGGTGGGAGTATGGCAGCCCACTGGCTGGGGGAATTTCCCTGGAACATAGCTTTTCTCTACGCTTCCATAGTTGTGGTGACAGGCCCAACCGTCGTTGGCCCTTTGCTCAAACAAATCAATGTAGATCGGCAAGTAGCAACACTTTTGGAAGGGGAAGGGGTTTTAATTGACCCTGTAGGGGCTATCCTTGCCTTCGTTGTCCTCGATACGATTTTAAACGGCGATGCTGACCCAATCAATGCGATCGCAGGTTTGCTGATGCGCTTGGCTGTTGGTGCAGCAATTGGTGGTGCTGGCGGTTATTTGATGAGTTTGATTTTCAAACGCGCCAGTTTTCTGTCATTTGAGCTAAAAAACTTAGTAGTGTTGGCGATACTTTGGAGCTTGTTTACCTTATCGCAAATGATCCGTAGTGAATCGGGAGTCATGACAACAGTAGTTGCAGGAGCAGTCTTTGCTAACTCCTCAGTCCCGGAAGAACGTTTGTTACGGAGCTTTAAAGGTCAGTTGACAATTCTCAGCGTCTCGGTGCTATTTATCTTATTAGCTGCTGACCTATCCATTGCGAGTGTGTTTGCTTTGGGTTGGGGTAGTTTATTCACCGTTTTGGTACTAATGTTTGTCGTTCGCCCGATTAATATCCTCTTGTGTACCTGGAACAGTGACCTAAACTGGCGACAGAAAGTATTTTTAAGCTGGGTTGCTCCGAGAGGAATTGTTGCCGCCTCTGTAGCTTCTTTTTTTGCGATTTCGCTGACACAGCGCGGCATTAACGGTGGTGATTCCATCAAAGCTCTAGTTTTCCTGACAATTATCATGACTGTTGTCTGCCAAGGGCTAACAGCTGGCTGGGTTGCTAAGTGGCTGCAAATCACCTCTAAAGATGCAACTGGGGCAGTAATTGTTGGTTGTAATCCTTTGAGTCTTTTGATTGCCCGATTCTTTCAAGAACGGGGAGAAAACGTGGTCATGATTGATACTGACCCCGAATGTCTTGTCCAAGCTGAGGCGCAGAATCTCCGGGTGATTGCCAGCAGTGCGCTGGATGCTGCTGTTTTAGAAGAGGCAGGACTTGCCTCTATGGGTACTTTTTTGGCTATGACAAGTAATGGCGAGGTGAATTTTGTTTTGGCTCAACGAGCAGCTGAGGAATTTAAACCCCCGCGTGTCTTAGCTGTTTTCCCCCGCGATCCGCAGGCGAGTACTTCGGCTAATAAAGTTAATCAGGCTTTTATCCCAGACTTAGCGATTAAAACTTGGAATGAATATCTCAATGATGGGCGAGTCAAACTAGGAACAACCACATTGAATGAGTTGGAATTTTCCACTCAATTTGATCGCATTCAAGAAAAGATTCGGACTGGGGTATTGATACCGCTATTGTTAGAACGAGAAGAACGCTTACAGGTAATGCCAGCTAATCAAGATTGGGAAATTGGCGATCGCATTATTTATCTGTTACATGACCCTAGACCGAGCCTTTTAAAACGTTTATCTGGTGCCACCCAATCCACTCCCCTCTCCCTAGAGAAGTTACCAGAGGTTGAAGATTTATCCCTGGCTCAATTATCTCAACTTTCTACTAGTGAGGCTCCTGGGGGGTGAGGCAGGGGGCAGGGGAGAAAATGTTGTAATTTCCCAGAATTAGACCAAATAAATTTATTTATGGCGTTCTTCTCCCTGCTCCCTGCTTCCTGCCCCTTTTCCTCTTATCAGCCTTGGGAAGGAATAAATTCGCTTTCTGGTTTTGGCGCTTCTTGATACATTTGCCATTCTTGCCAGAGTAAAGCAGACAAATGTACTATGGCAAGAATTAGCGTCGTTACCGAAATCAGATAACTGTGGATTGTGTAAAGGTGTTCGACGGTAATTGTGTTAATGGCTCCACCACCAGTCAGGATTTCGCGCAGTTGCCCACCAATCAAAGGAATGGCTTCGATGGTTCCTAGCTCAATGCTAAAACGCCAGTATCCTTCCTGAGTCCAATCTAAAATCATCGCTGTCCAATCCAGCCCGATCGCACTTAGGGTCAACAAAATCACACTAATCCAAGCAGCCAGCCAACTCTTGCGAAATTGCCGACCTAAAAACATCACCACAATTTGAATTAAGGCGATCGCAATTACTGCGTTACCAGCAATATCATGCGCTCTCAGAAACAACCAGCCGTATGGCAGTTGTGTATTAATCATCTTTAAAGAGTTATAAGCCCCGCCTGCTGTCGGTTCATAGTAAAAAGCAAGCAAAACTCCGGTAGATATGTAAATTAAACACAGAGTCAGAATCACAACTGATAATATCGTTGCTATTCGTCGCAAAATCTTATCGAACTGGGTGCTTTGCATGGCTCACCCCTCCTGTTCTTAACTAAGTATTTATTCTCATTATGATTTTAGCTAAGAAATATTAATCAATGTTGCGTTTTTCAAATAAAAAATAAATCTGATATAGTACGCTATTCTCAATGAGCCGATTAGAGGAGTCAATATTGACAAACTAGGGAAAATTAAAAATCTCCGGTAAATTTGAGTTGACCTCATTTATACGCAAAGGGTGGCATGAACAATAACAAAAATATTGAGTCGGAGAAGTTGTCTTATAAACTCCAAGCGATCGCCACTGTGGTGTATGATACAGCGACAACTTGTGAAGACGATACAGTAGCTCTTTTGGCGTTGCTACGGCAATTGGAGCAATTACACCGAGATATCCGAGATGGGGTTTTTCAAGAGAGTTTGCCTGTTAACCGTCGCCAACTCTACTCACTGCTGAAAGATATTGAGTCTGAGGGAGGCTGGCCTTACATTGAGCGTATGAGACTACAAGCCTTTTTAGCAAATTTGCCACAAGAGGCTCCCGAAGAAAATAGCCATGAAGTTTTGGAGAGCGATCGCTCATGCGGCTGATTAGCTCAAAATTTATTTCTAACTGTGAATCGCCTCATCAACCGCTAAACCAACAACGGTTGCTCATTGAGGCTTCAATCTAATTCGTAATTAAAAAGGGTTTGTACGAGTTATGCCATCACAAAGAAGGCGATCGCGTTCTTCAAGATTGCGGTTGTGCTTGAGGTAATCACCCACCCAGTTGCAACCACGAACAAGCAGATCATCAAGGTGTAAATTCCATAAAATTATCGTGTTGTCATCACTAGCTGATGCTAGCGTTTGACCATCTGGGCTAAAGCTAACACTTAACACCGGAGCGCGATGCCCATTGAGGCTTTTAATTAATTTGCCATCACGGCTCCAAAGTTTCACTGTACTGTCCCAACTGGCCGCGGCGAGCAATTCACCATTGGGACTGAAAGTCACAGCATTGACGCTATCGCTGTAACCCTTTAATAAGGTTTTTAACAACGTGCCATCCTGTCGCCATAGTTTTACGGTGTTATCCCAGCTAGCCGAAGCTAGTAACTCGTCAGTGGGACTAAAGCTGACACCCAATACCCAGCTATCATGGGGTGAGAAAGTTTTCAGCAAAGTGCCATTTTGCTGCCAAAGTTTCACTGTTTGATCGTCACTGGCAGAAGCTAAAATCTGACCATCAGGGCTGAAATTGACGCTATTTACCCAACCCTGATGCCCCACTAAGGTTTTGAGCAACTTGCCCTGACGGTTCCAAAGTTTTACTGTTTTATCTTTGCTAGCTGATGCCAAAAACTGACCATCAGGGCTGAAACTCACGCTCATCACACTATCGTTATGTCCTTGAAGAGTCATGATTAAAGTACCGTCAAGCCGCCAAAGTTTTACAGTTTTGTCATAACTTCCTGAAGCCAGCATTTCACCTTTTGGGTCAAAACTCACACTAGGGACTTTATTTGTGTGCCCTACCAAAGTTTTGTAAAGTCGGGTTTTCACTTCGCCATTACTGGTGTAGCGTTGCCAAAGTTTGACAGTGCGATCGCTACTACCAGAAGCTAGCATCTGACCGTCGGGACTCCAAGCAACGCTCAAAACTCGCTTCTGATGCCCTTGAAGAATAGTCGGTGTTGGAGCATCTAAACTCCATAGTTTTACGCTTTTGTCATAACTTCCTGAAGCCAGCAATTTGTTATTTGGACTAAAAGCGATGCTGACAACAGCATCGCTGTGTCCTTTGAAGGTTTTGAGTAATTTACCAGTGATACTCCAGAGTTTTATGGTATTGTCTTCACCTGCGGAAGCTAACTTTTTACTATCAGAACTAAAGTTCAAACTCCACACTGTACTGCTATGCCGCCGTAAAGTTTTGTAAGGACGAAAGTCAAAACCGTCTTTAGTGCTGTTACTTTCCCTAAGCCAAAGCTTCACTGTCTTATCTCGACCTGCTGATGCCAAAAATTTCCCGTCTGGGCTGAAAACAGCCACAATCACGCCTTGCTGATGTCCCTGCAAAGTTGTAACAAGGCTACCATCCCGTCGCCAAATTTTTACTGTCTTGTCGTCGCTGGCCGAGGCGATGAATTGACCATCGGGGCTGAAATTTACCCAGTTAACCCACCCTTGATGCCCTTTCAATATTTTTACTAAGCTACCGTCTTTGCGCCAAAGTTTTACAGTTTTATCCTTACTGCCAGTAGCTAACAATTCGCCATCAGGACTGAAATTAACGCTATAAACCCAATCTTCATGTCCTTTGAGGGTTTTATATGGTTTGGGGTCAAATTCACCTGTAATCGGGTTTTTGTGCCAGATTTGCACTGTTTTATCGAGGCTGGCAGATGCTAGGCTTTGGCCATCAGGGCTGAAACTTACACAGGTAACAGCATCAGTATGACCTTTGAGGGTTTGGAGTAAAGTACCGTCAGGATGCCAAAGTTTCACCGTCTGATCTCGGCTACCTGATGCTAGCAACTGACCATCCGGGCTGAAAGTTACTCCCCAGACAATATCAGTATGCCCTTCCAAACGGTTCGCCTCTGTTACTCCATAAACTGCCTGTTGCAGGGCTGTCACCACTCGCATTCGGGTATCTGGCTGCACTCCATCAGCCTGTTTAAGTCCTCGCCAAGCCCGCAAACTTTCTAATAGGGCATCAAACTCTTTATTAGAGGCAAACAGAGCTTCACTAGCAGCAGTGATCGCACTAATTTGCAAGTTGGTTTCACTGCGTTCAGCTCGTAAAGTTTCGCGGACTGCTGCTCTTTTCTGTAAGTCGGCTTGCCACCATAGTGCTGCGATTGTTCCCCCCATGATTGCCAGGATTGCGCCTGCTAACCGCGCTTCCCGTAGCCGTCGTTGCAACACCAAATTAAGTTGCTCTTGACTCAGTTTTTGGGCTACTTCCGCTCTAGTTTTTTCAAATTTGATTTTTTCTAATTCGGCGAGCATACCATAATTGTTCTTTTGGCGGATTGGTTCAACTAAATAATCGTGAACCAACTGGTAGCGATCGCCTAATTCTTCTCTGACTCGCAATACTAACCCTGAACCCACCAATATTTCTAAAATCAGTTCTCCAACTGTGTCAAAGCTTGATATTGTCTCTATATCAAGATTATTCACTAATGCAGCCGCTAAATCAGCTTTACTTTTTAATGGTCGTGTTCCCTTTTCATCAGTTAACTCAAATAATAATTTCCAACTTAACTCTTCGTTTTCTTGACCACAATCTTTGATAACTTCCCCAAGCCAGCGTTCCACCAATTTTGTCGAGCCACCGCAAAGCTTATATTTTCCAAGCGTGGTAATATTTTCTATTTGTAGTTGGGCACCGACTATTTGTAATTCGATTGGATGTACTTCGTCTAATTCTCCTGTCAAATCCTGTACTAATCGGTTAATTAATTCCTCACTCATTTCATAATGTGAACGTTGAGTAAGGCTGCGAATTATGGCTTTGGCATCTTGGCTAGAAAACTTTCCTAAATAGTAACGAATGTCCTTATCAAGAATATTTTTATTAATTACTCCTAAATCATATAATCCCGTACTATTTTTTTGGCTCAAACGTTCAAATTCTAATAAATGATGCAAGTAATCTTCTCGTAATGAAATAATGATTTTTACATAAGAAATATTTAAACATTCACTAAAAAACTTATAAAACTCTATTCGTTGTGTGGAAGGATTACTAACAAAGAAAAATTCTTCAAACTGGTCTAATATAATGACTATTGTATAATTTCGCTCCGATGCTAAACGAATTTTTTCTAATATTATGGTGGGTGTAGAGTCAAGATTAAGAGATATTCCTGTGGATGCTAGCGCTTGGTTGATACTGCCGATCAAGATTGTCATCCAATCAGTATAAACAGACAAGAGAATCGGTATAGGAATGCGTTCACCGATAACTTTTCCCTTGAGCGCTGGGACTAAACCAGCTTTGAGAATTGAACTTTTACCTACACCGGATGGCCCATAAATTACTGTGAGTTTGTAGTCAGCACGGGCAATTCTTTCAATTAAGCGATTCACATCTTGTTGCCGTCCAGAAGCAGATATTTCTTGAGCAATCTCTTCAGGAATAAACGGTATTTTGTGAGGTTCTAGTACTGGGTTAATTCTGGGGCGTTGCGGCTGTAATTGACTTGCCCCGATGAAGGCACGAAAGCCATACTGATGTTCTATTTTAATTTTTTCTTGCTTCAGCTTAAAGGCTTCTGTATAGTTATGACGTTCAAAAAAATAAAGCGATCGCAGTTCCTCTAAAATCTCTAAATAAAGTAATGGCTGATGTTGTAGCTCACAAACTACCCTCGCCCATTCCAAGTTATTGATAGCTTCCTCCGACTCACCCAGACGCCGTTGTGTACGTGCTAGCAAAAGAAGATACCAACTTTCTTGTCGTCGTGTTCGCAAAGCTTCTCGTAGAGAAATTTCTGTCGCTTCTTCAGAGATAGAAAGTGCTGTATTCGCTAATTCATGAGCTAGTACCCAATTCGACTCAGAAGCCGCCACATTTGCCAAAAAACCATAATTTTGAGCAACTTGTGCGGGAGTTCCATAAGTTTTATGTAGATGTAATGATTTTTGAGCTAATTCTTTTAAATCATCCCAGGCTTGTAAGCGTTGTAACATTTCACAAGCAGGCAAAATGAATTTAGCAACTAAGTCTTCTCTTTGTACCTCCTCTAATAGCTCCAAGCATTGTTGAAACCAGGACAGAGCATGTTCGCAATAGCTACTAGTATTCTGATATAAATCTGCCATTCGGTGATAACAAAGCCCAAGATGGAATAGCACTATTGCTTGCTTGAGTAAAGAAGCAGGTATCGGGTGAGTAGATGAAAGGGGCAAAGAAGAATTACTCTCTAACTCTGCTAGTCTCTTTGCTTCCTGTTGCCATAAAGCTAGGCTTCTTTGATAATTAGCTAAAGCACCATTAATTTGATCGTTGGCGTATTTATCTCGCCCCAACACAAATTCTAAACTAGCTTCTAATCCTGGTGTTAATTGAACGCCATACAGGCGCAGCAAATCATTACGGGCTGATTCTATTTCATGGCGGTGTTGAGACTTGGGATCTAAATCTAGGAAAGCATTAGATAAAAATGTTTCAGCACCTGCTTCTAAGACTTTGGCAAATAGAGATTCAGCCTCTTGATGGATCAAAGCAATTAAATCTACTTTGGCCATTTCAAATTTAATCGTGGTTGCAGCCCAGCTTTTAAAATCAGGCGCTAACCTTGAAAGCAATGATGCCACTTCATCTTGTAGCCACAATACCAATGGAAATGGAAAAGTTGCGGCGTAGATATCTCGTGCTTGGTTGATACCTGTAAGTAAGTTTTCCAGGTCGGTAGTTGACTCAATACCGAAAACCATCACAGCCGATGGCAAAGAGTCTGTAAGGACGGCAGGATTATCTAAAGATAATTCTGAGACGATTGTGCTGTGTAAAGAAGTCGTTAATGGATTGAGAAAAATTTCTCTGATATTGATGTCTTTAGCAATGGAGCGAATATTTTCTAACATTTGCTCACGTAATTGCTGATAGTTACATCGAACTAAAATCAGAGCAAATTGACCTTCAGAAAGTGCGATCGCTCTAATCAGTCTTTGCAAAGTATGCTGATTTTCTTTGGTGTAGACGCGTAGCTGTTTGTCATTAGTCATTGGTTATTGGGCATTGGGAATGGGGCATGGGGCATTGGGCATTGTTCATTAGTTATTAGTTCAATGACAATTGACTTACCCCGCACTGTTACTTGTTTTGTTGCCAAGCCAAAACTTTTTCTGTTTCTGCCAAGGCTGGACTGATGCCAAACCACCGCCCCACAGGATCGCGATATTCAAACAGATACATGCTTCTTAGTAAACTCTGGTAGTCAGACTCACCTTTAACTCTTTGCTGCTGCACTACTTCAAACAATAATTCCCACTGAGACTCATCAATAGCTAATAGCAAATCGTCGCGGTAGTCCTTAATCACGGCTTCTAAACAGTCCCTAGAAAAAGGCGGATCTTGTCGTTGTAGGCAACTATAAAGTAAACCCAATAAGTTGCGAATGTGACCACCGCTAACACGACATAGACGATCCAAGGTTTGGGAGTGATCGAATAATTCTGTAATTAATAAAAGTCTGTTTTCTAAAGGAACTTCTGGAAAAGCTCTAGCTAGAACTAACTGGCGCACTAGTGACATCCCTGGTTCGTAGTCACTGCCATCTCTTTGGCGTACTAATACCATCGGCAGTACTTTTGGCGCAATCCCTCCTCCCAGGCGATTTTTCAGTGTCTCATACTCATTGGAGAAAATTAACGTTAGGGGAATTGTGTAAACTAGGTGGCATTTTAGTCGGCGTAACTGTTCGCCCCGGTCGATGAAGAGATATTCTGGTTGCGATCGCCCCGATGCTAAGGGACGCATATCCACTCGATCCAAATTATCTACAATCACTACCAGTCCTTTTTGACCCCTTAGCTTTAGCTGTTCAACAGCCCTTTCTAAAATTTCTTCGTTAATCGCTTGCAAAATACTATTGGTACGTGGTTCCAGATATTGCCTTAGTTGATTCCGCATCTGGGTACTATCTTTGGTTTTGGCGGTAATTTTGGCAATCCCCAAGGACAACTCTGCTTGTCCAGAAAGCTCTATAGGGCTTTGCAAAAAATCGCCTACTTCTTTAAATAAATTGGTAAAGTAACCAGGTTTGAGTTTGATGTTAATGCCTTCTAAACTGGCACTGACTTGACGGGCTACACTCAGCAGAATATCGCTGATATCAATATCCGCCATATCTAAGTCTTGACTAGACTCAAAGTAAACTACATGAAATCCCGCCAATTCTAGTTCTGTTTTGAGGCGCTGCAATTCCGTTGACTTACCGCAGCCAATGTGACCCGTAAATAACTGGCAGGTTGGCTCATCAGGAGAAATCCGAATGATAGTCCGTTGCAATTCTTCGACAATCTTGCAACCGCGTACATTAGCAAAATCTATGTAATACTGCTGATCTAGCACGTTACTTATATTTAGCGTGTAGCTGGGGTTACATGCTTTATAAAAACGTGACAAATTGAATGTCGTTTTCATCTGTGTAGAGGTGTATGTAGATGCTATATATTGTGGATTATTATACTGACTTCTTCTATGCTACATATACGCATAAAATTGCTTCGCAAGGTAGTAGTGTCTTGCAAGTAACAGCACCTATTGCAGAATTACTGTCAGTAATATGGTAGAGATTTAATTGATCCCAATAGCGTTAAGCATATTTGTCCTTTTTACACCTGCTATTGAGATTTTGACAATCTCTCGCTTTTGTTTGATTTGCCACAAAATTATCTGATATAGAAGTTGTGTAAAAAAAACTACAATATTTCATAGTTTTCAGTTTGGATAGCTCACGTGTCTAGATGGTATGAATTATAGCAAGGTATACAGAGATTCAGGAATACTTATTTATCATTTCACATTCTATTTGTCAAGAAAACAAAATCCTTAACATTTAAACTAATATTTTGTAATCTTTAGGAAAAAATCTTCAAAAATAACTTGTCAAAAAGACTACAGTCAGTTAAAAATGGACACCGGAAACTTTGATAGGAACAATGACTAGCGCCATAATTTTTGTGTAGTTACTGTAAAGTGTTACTAAAAATAAAAAAAGTCTTGAGGAGAGCGGCTAAAAGATGCCAACAGTGTTTACTGAAATTAATGATGATACGAGCGTGTTAATGAATTTAGATTGCAACCAAAAAGGGGTGTGAATGGCTGGCATAATATCAGTTTCCCGCACGGATCTAGCCCAGCGTCGTCGGAAATTGCGTCGGCAACGGCAGATGAAAATTATTCAGGCTATTTGGCGAACCTTTGCCATTACTGGTTTTGCGGGTGGATTGCTGTGGGTGGCAGTCCAACCAGTGTGGATGCTAAAGGCTCCCAAACAAATAGTAATGAAATCAGGCAATAAGTTACTGTCCGATCAAACAACTCAGTCACTATTGGTGCTGTCTTACCCCCAGTCTTTGTGGCGGATTGAACCTTCGGCGATCGCTAACTCTTTGAAGAAACAACCAACTATTGCTCAAGCGATCGTCAGACGCCGCCTCTTTCCTCCAGGATTAATCATTGAAATTCAAGAACGAGTACCTGTAGCGGTGACTCAAACACGTGGCAACAAAAAAGTAACAATCGGCTTGTTAGATGCAAGTGGGGCCTGGATGCCTTTAGAAAAATACACATCACTCAATCCCACTAAAAAATTACCCAATCTTAGAGTAATTGGTTCGCCTAATCAATACTGCCTTTACTGGACTCAACTTCATGAAGCTGTCAGCCAAAGTCCCGTGAAAGTGATAGAAATTGATTGCCAAAATCCGACGAATTTAATTTTGAAAACAGAACTAGGAAATGTACATCTTGGCGTTCCAGGTCCCCAGTTATCTGAACAAATTAAGATACTTGCCCAAATGCGACATTTAGCGGCAAAATTCAATTCCGGTCAAATAGAGTATATTGATTTGAAAAATCCCGAATCTCCATTAGTACAGATGAACCAAAAAGACCAAAAATTAACTCCCAAAATCCCTAAAAACATTTAAGGTGTTTAATGTATTGATAACTCCTGGTAAATTAAGAAGCTTTATGCTGATAAATATATTTATTATTTTCAGTTTTCTAGTAAACTGCACGAAAATCGGCATTAACTTCTAATTAAAATGAGAGGATCAATCATAAAATCTCCATTGCGAGTAAAAGATCCTCAATTGTTACCCTAACATCTAATAGTAGGGTGCAAGATGTTGGACAATTGAATGATAGTCTGTGTCGTGCAAAACCCCTGCTGCTTATACATTCTTTGACCAAAACCAGTGCGGAAAAAAGAAAAATGCTTGAGTTTTTCATTAAGATTCAGACTTGCGAGTAAAGGGCACTGATGAAAACGGTTTACGCCGCCATCGAAGTGCAGAGCTAAAAACGCTCTAGCTTTGGTCTGTTGAGGACACTTCCGAAGACAGGTTACTGAAGTTTTAACCTGTAATATAAAATGCCACCAAAAATTGCGTAAGCATTGCTTCTGGGCAATAAGTTTAGAGTACTTTGTTCCGCAATTCTATTGAGTGACAAAACCTCTTAGGAAATCTTGATTTGTTAACCGCACTAGTGACGTTTCTCGTAGGATAGACTATTACTCCAACAAAGTGTCCATTAAGACCCCCCAAGTAACAAATTAATCAGGTATAGTCTGACAAGTAAATTATTGCTTACCTTAGCCTTAAGCATAAGTAAGTAAAAGGTAAATTTTGTGTCTAAAGTTGCAGTCATCCCCAATGGTGAAACCTATTAACAATATTATTATTGAGGCAGAGAAGATGCCCTGTAGTGGGTCTTTACTAGTTATGCCCTTCGTTGAGAATAATGAAGAGATTAATGTCTGGTTGAAGTTATACAGGTCACTTTTAGATAAATATAGGTATACTTCTCTAGAATTGGCTGTGCGATCGGCTGCTTTAAAAGCTTATCCCATAGCAAATTTTCGCACCGCTAATTCTGTTAGGCTTGGCAGTAGTGAAAACAATAAAGAACAATGCCATAGTATTGTGGCACTGTCAAACTAAAGTTGACTCTGAGGTGAATAACACCTGAAAAAGTCGTTTATCTACCCTTTCACAAATCCAATGACACTTGATAATAACCAAGGACTTAACTATAAAAATTCCCAATCTACGGGACAGCCAGGGTTCTCTTTGGCAGTTAACTCGACCAATCCCTTTAATAACTCTGGGCTGAACTTCGGACAAAATCACGATAATAAGAAGATTTCTCCTGAAAATAGCCGAATTGGCGAGATTGTTCCTGGTCGGGTCGCTAACATCAAAGTGATTGGTGTTGGTGGTGGTGGTGGCAATGCTGTTAACCGGATGATCGAGTCTGATGTCTCCGGGGTAGAGTTTTGGTCAATTAACACTGATGCTCAAGCTCTTACCTTAGCTGGCGCTCCCAGTCGATTGCAAATTGGACAGAAGCTAACGCGGGGTTTAGGAGCGGGTGGTAATCCTGCCATCGGTCAAAAGGCAGCTGAGGAATCAAGGGACGAAATTGCTACGGCTTTGGAGGGTGCAGACTTAGTATTTATCACTGCTGGTATGGGGGGTGGTACTGGGACGGGTGCAGCACCAATCGTGGCAGAAGTGGCGAAAGAAATGGGCGCTCTCACTGTTGGTGTAGTTACACGTCCGTTTGTCTTTGAGGGACGCCGCCGCACCAGCCAAGCGGAAGAAGGTATTCAAGGGCTAAAAAGTAGAGTAGATACACTGATCATTATTCCCAACAACAAACTGCTGGAAGTGATCCCCGAACAAACGCCTGTGCAAGAAGCTTTTCGTTATGCAGATGATGTACTGCGTCAAGGGGTGCAAGGTATTTCTGATATCATCACGATCCCCGGTTTGGTAAACGTTGACTTTGCAGATGTCCGAGCTGTGATGGCAGATGCGGGATCGGCATTGATGGGAATTGGCGTTAGCTCTGGAAAATCTAGAGCCAGAGAAGCTGCGATCGCAGCTATTTCTTCACCATTACTAGAATGTTCTATTGAAGGTGCTAGAGGGGTTGTCTTTAATATCACTGGTGGTACTGACCTCACCTTGCATGAAGTGAATGCTGCCGCAGAAGCAATCTATGAAGTTGTTGATCCCAACGCCAATATTATTTTTGGGGCCGTAATTGATGACAGACTCCAAGGTGAGGTAAGAATTACTGTAATTGCCACCGGGTTTACAGGTGAACTGCAAGCTGTGCCACAACAAAGCGTGGCTAACGTTCGGGTAGCACCTAATACCTCGAAGCGACCAACAACACAGCAACCCGCAGTTAATCCCCCAACCTCAACCCCAACCTCAACCCCAACTCCAGCTCCAACTCCAACTCCAGAACCAAAAGAAAAACCTGGATTAGATATACCTGATTTTCTGAGAAACCGACGTACACCAAGGAATTAAAAGATTTTAGATTTGAAACTTCCTTGTGAGCGCTCAGTCGAATGATTTTAGATTAACTTAGCAGTCTCAGGTCAGGCTGAACGTTGTATAAAATCTGCTACTTCCACCAGGGTTTTACCAAGGGCAGGGGTAAGCAATTTTTTGCCATCCCCAATTTTGCCAATTGGTAACAGGACTTACGCAACTGGCACAGCGTGATCGCTATTTTATAGTATTTATGTACTATATAAAGTGGCTGACCCATAG
>NZ_JAVRBY020000027.1:0-91634 GCF_034531035.1 Nostoc sp. DedQUE02
GCGACGACTGAGATATATACCTTATTCTAAATGCTTTACTTCTACGAACTCTACAGTCAACCTTTTCATCCTTGAGGAATTTGAGGATGTCAGGGATGTATCTCGCGGCCGCCTGCCCGAAGTCCCTCAATGCATAAGCCGCATTGCGACGAACATCTAAGTCAACCTTTTTATCCTTGAGGAAGTTGAGGATGTCAGGCATGTATCTCGCTGCCGCCTGCTTGAAGTTGCTCAATACATAAGCCGCACTGCGACGAACTTTAAAGTCAACCTTTTCATCTTTGAGGATGTTGGCAATTTTCTGTGCTATGTCCTCCGGTTTCTTAACCACGGTTTTCAAGTCTTTTAGCTCATATGCAGCTAATTTGTCAAAAGCATATCCCTTCACTTCGTCGTAGCTGTCGTCAAGGGCTGCTACTATACCGTTAATCTGCCAATCTTGCGGTTTGAGTTTGGGGGTTTCTTTGGCGCTAACCCAAGGTAGACAGAGAAGGAAGGAGAAGATAAAGGCTAAAGCATAAAGGATAAAGGGAGAAGGCTTGCTGCTGTAGCGGGGTGTGGTGAGCATAATGGGGGGCAAGGCGGCAGATTACACGCGGTTATGGGTATAATATCAAGCTTGCAATTCCTAATTCCCGATTGAGAGCCTTTGATGTTTGTGGGCGAGTATTAAAGACTCATTAACGAAGGTTTGAGGTTCATCGGCGATGCTTTGAGGTTCATCGGCGATGCTTTGAGGTTCATCGGCGATGCTTTGAGGTTCATCGACGAAGCTTTGAGGTTCATTTACGAAGCTTTGAGGTTCATCGACGAAGCTTTGAGGTTCATCGACGAAGCTTTGAGGTTCATCGACGAAGCTTTGAGGTTCATTAACAAGCAATACGTTTGGCTAGTGATATTTTGCCCCGGAAGATCCCCCCAACCCCCCTTAAAAAGGGGGGCAAAAACTTCTCAAAGTCCCCCTTTTTAAGGGGGATTTAGGGGGATCTACGACGATTATGGTTTTGTTTAGAGATGTGTGTACACCGTAGCCCAATACGGTTCAGTTAAAGCTAAAACTCTAGTTCCAAAGTCAATTTTTTAACGAACCGCCAAGGCGCAGAGAACGCAGAGAGAAGAAAGAGATGCTTAACTGAACTGTATTGCACCATAGCCTTAAAAAAGGGGCTTTGATTCAAGGGGAGGGCTGTTTCATTCCATTTTGCAAATCAGGAGACTCTTGCAGAAGTCAAGAAAACAGAAAAGGGAAAAGAAAAAGGAATTGCATTTCCCTTTAACCTTTCCCCTTGAACTTTTCCCCTGCATCTGGCAATATTTACACTCTATGAATCAGATGCAGCTTTAGCAGGTTTCTTTTTAATCGCTTTAAACCGTTCGCCTAATTGTTCAGCAAGACTTTTTAACCCTGGAGTTTTCTTAGCAGCTGTCTTGACGTAATCATAAACTGTCAAACTGCTACCCATTGCTTCGCTACCGACAGCCATTAGGGTATCATCTACCTGTTCTGTCAGTTGTCGCAGTCCAATCAAAACTTCGGTAAGGGTGGTGGCTAGTTGATAATCCCGCACAAACTCATCTACATCGAAGCTGGCTGGTAAAATCTCCTTGTTAGACTGGGCAGCAATCAGGCTAGTGTTGACAAAAGCTAGTCTTTTATCGCCCATCTTAAATAAGTTACGTCGTTCTTCTGCACTCAGGGTTACGAGAAAAGGCATCTTTGCTTGGATAGTCGCAAAGGCTGCTTTAATTTCTTGAACATCTGCTGGGGAAAGGGAGGCGGTAATGTTTTGGTATGCCATTGGTTATTTACTCAGGTAAATCTGTTTGTTATGATTCCCAGTGGTAAATGCGATCGCACAAATTTGGGCATTGAGAAGAGACAAGGAAGAAAGGGGAGACAAGCTACGGCGGTGTACACACAAGTCGAATTACCCCCCTTAATCCCCCCGATACATTGGGTGGAAACCGGAAGGAAATCTATTTCCCTCCCCAATACATCAGGCAGGGTTAGGGTGGGGTAAAACTAACGCTAAAACCTTCTAATGACCAAATTCTGTGACAATGATTAACAGCAATCCAGAATACAGTATCTAAGCTACTCATGAGCCAGAGTTCTCAAAACAGCCCTTTGCCACTTAAACCTGTTCCATCATCTTTCAATTGGTTATACGCTTTCTGGAAATTCTCTCGCCCTCACACGATTATTGGTACGAGTCTGAGTGTTTTGGGTTTATATTTAATTGCCATTGCCGTTAGTGGAGATGCGATTCATCGCGTCTCTACAAGTTCCTTACTCCCTGTTTTGGGTGCATGGATTGCTTGTCTGTGTGGCAATGTCTACATTGTCGGGCTGAATCAATTAGAAGATGTGGAAATTGACAAGATTAATAAGCCTCATTTACCCCTAGCATCTGGTGAGTTTTCCCAACAAACTGGGCAATTAATTGTCGCTTCTACTGGGATTTTGGCGCTAGTTGTGGCGTGGCTAACTGGCCCGTTCTTATTTGGTATGGTAGCGATTAGTTTGGCTATTGGTACTGCTTATTCTTTACCACCTATTCGCTTGAAACAATTTCCCTTTTGGGCGGCGCTGTGTATTTTTTCGGTGCGCGGGACGATTGTTAACTTAGGGTTATATCTGCATTACAGTTGGGCGTTGCAACAAAGCCAAACAATTGTGCCTGTGGTGTGGGTGCTGACGTTATTTATTTTGGTGTTTACCTTTGCGATCGCTATCTTTAAAGATATCCCCGACATCGAAGGCGATCGCCTCTACAATATTACTACTTTCACCATTAAACTTGGGCCCCAAGCTGTGTTCAATCTGTCTCTTTGGGTAATAACTGCCTGCTATCTGGGAATCATTCTGGTTGGGGTGCTACACGTGGCCTCAGTTAACGCTATATTCTTAATAATTGCTCATTTGGGGCTGTTGGCTTGGCTGTGGTTACAGAGTTTGACGGTAGACTTACAAGATAAAAGTGCGATCGCTCAATTCTACCAATTTATCTGGAAACTCTTTTTTATGGAATATCTGATTTTTCCTATCGCCTGTCTTTTGGCTTAGACAATGCTAGAAACTCCCACTAGTTCGATTATCGCTGCTGTTGTAGTTGTTCTGAGTCTGTCAATCCTTGGCTATTTCGCTTGGAAAACTTTGAGAACCTCAGACTTGTTTCAAAAAGGCATCAATCTTGCTCAAGCAAAAGATTACCCTGGTGCAGAAGCAGCCTTTCGCAAAGTGATTTCCATTAACTCTACAAATGATGTAGTGCGCTTGTTTTTGGGAGATGTTTTAAACCAGCAAGGACAAGTAGAAGAAGCAACAGAATTATTCCAAGAAGTAATTCGTCGCAGTCCAAAAAATCCTGATGCTTACTTGCGTCTGGCAAACATTCTCATGCAGCAAGAGCGAGAAGAAGAAGCTAAAACTAACCTGATACAAGCTAAAGATTTATTACAAAAACAGCGCCAACCTGAAAAAGCTCAAAAAATTACTAAGCTGTTAGATAAAATGAGTACTAAGTCAAGTGAATCTTAAGTTTAATGAGAATTGGTGAGATTAAATTTTCCTGTTCTGTCTCCTAATTTTTTACCATTCCCATCATTATGGTGAGAATGGTTTTTATTTGGGAATTTACCAATATTTACTGTAATTAGGTCAGCAATTTCCGCAAGTTTGATCACTCCCTTCATAGCCCTTACAATTACAAGCTAGGAAGCATCCCAATTTTCAAAAGTTCATGGTACTGATGCAAAAACTCTTGACAACCCTCTTTCCTTTGCGTCCTACGCTGCGGGTTCGTCCTTGGCGTTCTCGTTCGCTGAAAGCGTCTCTTAGAGAAGAGTAGCCGCTTTGCGTCTATGCGGTTCATTTACTCATTCTCTCATTCCTATCTTCAGACAGAAGATTGTAGGAATCCGGTTTGATTACTAAAATCACTTGGCTTAGTAGGAAATAGGCAAGAGGATTTCAGAAAATTAAGGTATACCGAGTTTTTTTTCACGCAATCAAATATGAGTCCTATAGTAGATTTTATATATTTAAAAAATTAAGTATTTATGTCAGACATAATATCAAAATTGTGGACTAACTTTTTTACATCGGAATCATTTATTCCACATGGACACTGCTATCTATGGCAAACGAATTTAGTTTGGTTACACATATTATCTGATGCATTTATTGCCCTAGCTTATTACTCGATTCCAGCGACACTCTTCTACTTTGTCCGCAAGCGACAGGATTTGCCCTTTGATTGGATTTTTCTGTTGTTTAGTGGATTTATTGTAGCTTGCGGCACTACTCATTTAATGGAGATTTGGACACTTTGGCATCCAACCTATTGGCTGTCGGGGTTTCTCAAAGCAGTAACTGCAACAATATCTGTAATTACAGCATTAGAACTAATGCCTCTAGTTCCGCAAGCACTGGCATTTCCTAGTCCTGCTTTACTAGAACAAGCAAATCAAGAACTTCAAATACAAATAGCCGAACGTTTACGAGTAGAAGAGGAACTACGAAAATATCAAAATCATTTGGAGGAAATGGTTGCTGTTCGCACCAATGAAATTACCAAAACTAACGAGCAATTACAGCAGGAAATCCTTCAACGCCAACGCATCTTAGAAATTCTCCGACAAAGCGAAGAACGTTACCGTTATTTGACTGAGGCAATTCCTCAACTTGTCTGGACAACTAATGCTAACGGTGAATGTGATTATTTTAATCAAAATTGGTGCGAATACACTGGGCTAACATTAGAGCAATCCTTGGGTTCTGGCTGGTTGGCTGCATTGCATCCAGATGATATTCAAACTGCTGATGAAGTGTGGTCTAATGCTGTCAAAAATGGTATTACATATAACAATGAATATCGCTTTAAACGAGCTGCTGATGGCTCATATCGTTGGCAACTAGCGCGAGGTTTACCACTCAAAGATGAGCAAGGTTTTGTAGTCAAGTGGTTTGGAACCTGTACAGATATCCACGAACAAAAACAAATACTTGAAGAACGGGCACACCTACTGGAATTAGAACAAATAGCACGAGAAAAAGCAGAAACAGCCAATCGAATTAAAGATGAATTTTTAGCTGTCCTCTCTCACGAACTACGTACTCCACTCAATGCAATTCTCGGTTGGTCAAAATTGTTGCAAAGCCGCAGATTAGATCAAACAAAGACATCTGAAGCACTAGCCACAATCGAGCGAAATGCTACCTTACAGGTTCAACTCATTGAAGATTTACTGGATATTTCCAGAATTTTACAGGGCAAACTAACGCTAAATATTACGAAGATTAATCTCAGGTCTACGGTATTGTCGGCAATAGAGACAATGGATTTAGCGGCAGAAGCAAAGTTGATTGAGGTGAATACAGCATTTGAACCGAATGTGGGACAAATTATGGGCGACTCGACTCGTTTACAACAAGTTGTTTGGAATCTCCTTTCTAACGCGATTAAATTTACACCCAAGGGGGGAAAGGTAGAAGTACGACTAGAGGAAGCTGATGGTTATGCTCAAATAATTGTTAGCGATACAGGTAAGGGAATTAGCGCTGACTTTTTGCCATTCGTGTTTGATTACTTCCGCCAAGCAGATAGCACCTCGACGAGAAATTTTGGTGGATTAGGACTGGGATTAGCAATTGTGCGTAATATCATCGAAATGCATGGCGGTATCGTCAAAGCAGATAGCCACGGTGACGGTAAAGGGGCAATATTTACTGTTAGCTTGCCGCTTTTAACAGATGAAAGCCCAAAACTGGCGGATGAACAAAATGACCTAAGATTCTTAGCTGGTAACTCCTTACCTCTGACTGGTATCCGAGTTTTAGTTGTTGATGATGATACTGATTCGAGAGATTTTGTTGCTTTTGTATTAGAGCAAGATGGAGCTTTTGTCATCGCGGTATCTTCTGCTTATGAAGCATTAGAAACCATAACAGAGGTAAAGCCGGATGTTTTGGTCAGCGATATCGGTATGCCCGATATCGATGGCTATATGTTAATACATCAAGTGAGAACTTTGACCCCGGAGCAAGGTGGACAAATCCCAGCAATTGCCTTGACTGCCTTTGCAAGAAACGATGACCAAAAAGAAGCCTTAAAAGCTGGATTTCAGATGCATTTATCCAAGCCTCTTAACCCCGAAAAATTAATTGCAGCCATTGTTCAACTTATGGAGCCAAAAGTGTCAGCAATTACCTAAAAAACGACTTTTTACTGATAATAAAGCTCCATATATTGTCTACAAATAGACAATTATATGAGGGTACACTTGTATCAAGTTAGCTGAATCACTTATAATTCCTGCTATAACCCCACCAAAGTTGTGCTTTTGCTCTCTTAAGAGCAAGCAAAGAGGCTCTGGGGGGCGGGGTGTTTTGATGATAGCAATTAACCCAACTTGATATTACATGTAAACCAAGCAGGTAAGGTAAGAAAAATGCTGAAAAACAAGAATCTACTGGTAGCAGCTATTATCTGCTTGTGTTTGAGTAATGGAAATACTGCTTTTGGTAAAGATGTTGGCATTGTTTTATCAAAAATTCTAGACACAGATCGAGCAGCACTTCCTCAGAAGCAAAACGCCACCGCTAATTTCGAGCAAGGAAACAGTCTCTATAAACAAGGAGATTTAAAAGGAGCAGAGGCGGCTTTTCGGAAGGCAATTGAACTAGAACCCAACTTTGCACAAGCTTATATTGGCTTGGGAAATACTCTCGACGATCAAGGTAAACCACAAGAAGCGATCGCACAATACAAAAAAGCCATTAGCCTCGCTCCTCAAGACTCTGGAGCATACTTTAATTTAGGTTTGACTTTAGCGAGGATGGATCAATTAGAAGCGGCGATCGCCCAATACAAAAAAGCCATCAGCCTTGAACCTAAGTATGCTGAAGCTTACTATAACTTAGGAAATGCTCTCTACGCTCAAAGCAAGCTAACCGAAGCAGTCACCGCATATACCCAAGCGATTCGCCTCAAACCAGATTACGCACCGACTTACGCACGTTTGGGAAATGTTCTATACGATCAAGGTAAACTTGAAGATGCGATCGCACAATACAAAAAATGCATTAGCTTTGATCCCAAATATGCAGACGCTCACTATTATTTAGGTAACGCCTTATACGCCCAAGGAAAAGCAACAGAAGCAGTGGCAGAATATACAGCAGCCATTGGCTTAGATCCGAAAAATCCAGCAGGTTATAATGCTTTGGGAAATGCTCTGTATGCTCAAGGCAAACTCGAAGATGCGATCGCACAGTACAAAAAAGCCATTAGTTCCGCTCCCAACTATGCAGACGCTCACTATAATTTAGCAAGTGCTTTATACGCTCAAGAGCAGATAGCAGAAGCAGTCACCGAATATACCCAAGCGATTCGCCTCGATCCGAAACATGCACAAGCTTACACAGGTTTGGCCAATGCAATGGACGATCAAGGTAAGCCACAAGAAGCGATCGCACATTACAAAAAAGCCATTAGCCTCGTACCCAACTATGCTTATGCTTACTATAATTTGGCCATCACTTTGGGAAGGGAAAAACAGCTAGAAGAAGCGATTTTGAACTTCAAAAAAGCCAGAGAGTTATTCCAAGCAGACCAAAACAAGGAGATGGTTGAGCAAGTTGATCGGCTAATCGAAAAAATTAATACCCAGACGAATTGAATATGGGGCAGGGGAGCAGGGGAGCAGCACTTCGACTACGCTCAGTGACCAGAAAGCAGGGGAGCGGGGGAGCAGCACTTCGACTACGCTCAGTGACCAGGGAGCAGGGGAGAATAACTACTAACAAATGACAAATGACAAATGACAAATGACAAAGGCAAAGTCTACCTCGTAGGTGCTGGCCCTGGAGATGCGGCATACTTGACAGTAAAAGCTTACAATCTGTTAGCTACTGCTCAGGTGTTAATCTACGATGCTTTAGTAGATGCCCAATTATTGCAGTGCGTACCAAATGATTGCTTGAAGTTGGATGTCGGCAAACGTGGTGGCAAACCTAGTACAAGTCAAGCAGAGATTAACAAGTTACTGGTAAACCACTGTCTGCAAGGTAAACAAGTTGTACGGCTCAAATCAGGCGATCCGTTGATTTTTGGGCGTTGCACTTCCGAAATTGAAGCGTTGAAAGCATCCAGTTGTGATTTTGAACTAGTACCAGGAATTTCCTCAGCCTTTGCAGCACCGTTGTTAGCAGGAATTCCCCTAACAGATCCGGTTTTAAGCCGTTGTTTTGCAGTGTTTACAGCTCACGAACCAGAAGTTTTAGACTGGGAGGCACTCTCACGGTTAGAGACACTGGTAATTTTGATGGGAGGGCAACATTTATCAGAGATTGTAAATCAACTAGCGCGGCACGGGCGATCGCACTTAACACCCATTGCCATCATCCGTTGGGCAGGAACTCCTAATCAACAAATTTGGACAGCGCAACTAGGCAATATTTTGGAACAAACCACCGGATTATCCCTTTCTCCAGTGGTAATTGTGATTGGCGAAGTTGTTGGGCTACGCAAGTACTTACAACCTGAGAAAATAGATTGTCAGGATTCGACTACAGCCAAAACTTTTAGCCCCCCTGCTATGTCAAACAATTTGCCTCTATCTCCCCTTCCCCTTACTGGTAAAATAATCTTGGTGACACGTTCAGTTGGTCAGTCGAGTCAATTTAGCGATCGCCTCATCGCATCAGGTGCAACAGTCATCGAAATGCCTACCTTAGAAATCGGCCCGCCCTCTAGTTGGGAAGCTTTAGATGATGCGATCGCTCATTTATCTGACTTTGACTGGTTAATTCTCACTTCTACTAATGGCATAGACTACTTTTTTGAAAGGCTAACCGCGCAAGGAAAAGATAGCCGTGCCTTAGCTGGTATTAAAATTGCCGTTGTTGGTGAGAAAACAGCCCAAAGTCTCAAACAACGCTCTCTACAACCAGATTTTATTCCCCCCAACTTTGTTGCCGATTCTTTAATAGAAAATTTCCCAGATAAATTAGATGGTAAAAAGATTTTATTTCCCAGAGTTGAAAGCGGTGGCAGAGAAGTTTTGATTAAGGAATTAACTCTCAAGGGAGCAAAGGTAATTGAAGTTGCCGCATATCAATCTTGTTGTCCTACTAGTATTCCAACTGCGGCAAAGTTAGCTCTCCAAAACCGCAAAGTAGATGTGATTACCTTTGCCAGTTCTAAAACTGTGCAATTTTTTTGTCAACTTACTAACAATATATTTTCCCACAACTCTGATGCTAGCCAATTATTAGAGGGAGTTTGTATTGCCTCTATCGGCCCTCAAACCTCCAAAACTTGCCATGAATTATTCGGACATGTAGATGTAGAAGCCCAAGAATATACTTTAGATGGTTTAACCCAAGCACTGATCGCATGGGCGATGAATTCTTAGATGAGGGAGCAGGGGAGCAGCACTTCGACTACGCTCAGTGGGCAGGGGAGGCAGGGGACAAATGAGAATAAATAACTCTTGACAAATGACAAATGACAAATGACAAATGACAAAACGCATAATCGGCTTAACTGGAGGTATTGCCACAGGCAAAACCACTGTCACCAATTATTTAGCTAGCGCTTATAATCTGCCGATTTTGGATGCAGATATTTATGCTAGAGAGGCAGTATCTTTAGGTTCGCCTATTCTGGGTGCGATCGCAGGGCGTTATGGCGAACAAATTTTACTACCAGACGGCAGCCTCAACCGCCCAAAGCTAGGTGAAATTATCTTTAATCGTCAAGATGAACGCAGTTGGATAGAGGATTTGATTCATCCTGATGTGCGCGATCGCTTCCTCAAAGCGATCGCCCTATCTTCGTCAGAAACACTGGTATTAGTAGTGCCTCTATTATTTGAAGCTGGGATGACTGATTTGGTTACAGAAATCTGGGTAGTGCGTTGTTCCCAAGAGCAACAAATACAAAGATTGATACAACGAAACCATTTAAATAGAGAACAAGCACAAGCCAGGATCAACAGTCAATTATCTATCGAAGAAAAAGTGGCTTATGCAGATGTCGTTTTAGATAACTCTTCCACCCTAGAAGTACTACTGAAACAGGTAGATGTAGCTCTAAAAACTATAAGTAAGAACTAAATCCTATTGATATATTAAAAAATATACATACATGACATTTTCAAGAATAAAAAGTTTATAAATTAATATCATATAGTTAAGCAAAAAAAACACTCATATCTCACCAAATATTGTCCAATAATTCGGTGATTTTACAGTTGAATCTGCCGTTAAGAGTACTGTAAATTTAAGAAAATCGGCTTTTGAATTAATTATTAGTTCTATATTTTTAATTGTTTTTAAGTGCCTTCTCTTCAATTAGGACAGGTATGAACTTAAGTTTTAGTTTTTTAAATAAATTAGCTTTGGTTATCTCTCCAGCAACAGAATTAAGACAAAAAAATAAAATTCATGATTACAGACGACAAGTTTGGGGAGGCGACTACGTATTTGAGCGCCTTAATGAAGGAATGATCGGGTACATGACTGGAATAGGCAAAGGCATTAAACCCTGCGATCGCATTATTTTACGAGAAGGTTGTGAATCTTATCAATATCAAGTTGAAGAAATTGATTACTATTCAGATCCATCTGATATGTGGATAGCTTTACTTAAACAAGTACCGTATGACTAAATATTGAAAGTAAGATATCTATGTTAAATTGAGCAAAAAATGAGCTATTAAAGTATTCCTTTCGTAAGATAGCAAGTAAAGATGCAAAAGATTTGGGTTCTTTTTATCAAGATGCATCACTAAACCATCAACTGCTAAGTGGTGATGATCTATCCAACGCTCCTGTGAATCTAATAAAAAGCTAAAGTACGGGCTGACATTTGGATGATTTTTTGTTAATTCTTCATAACTTTGATAAAAAGGAGGTATCCCAATCCCCATCGGCATATATAAGCCTTTAGGATACTCTTCTACAGACAATTGAGGAAGCGTTTTCAGATTAACGCCACTAATGAATAATCTATTTTTTTCACTAGTCTTAGTATCTGTAAAGACTAATTCAATTTCCTGTAAATTTTGTTCAACGCCAATCGGTTTAATGTTCCTTAAAATAGCTTTATCAAATTTGCCTATTCTCCAGTATTGACTTCCCCAAGGTTTATTTTGATCGTAAAATCCTGGAGGTCGAAAACTTGCAAATTTAATTTCATTTTTAGTCTCGTAAAAATCTTTCCATTTGGTGATGTTGGTTGCTAGCGTAGTTCTAACTTTTCTACTTTGCTCTCCCGATACAATTATCCTTTCATCAAGAGGGAACTGAGTAGCAACTTCTTTTTGATCAATGACATTTCTCAGAAGATTAGTTTTTACTATTGTGCCGCTCGGATCTTGCCAATGTTCTAATTTCCACCAATGCTGCCAATAAGAAATATTATTAATATGTTCAAAAATATTTTTGTAATGTCCGATGGGGAAGGTAAACCAACTTTGATAATAAAGAGATTTATTACCATCCTCTTTAGTAAAAAGCAAAATTTCCCAAAATCCTGCATTTAAGCAATTATTAGCCAAAGCAACCTCTACGAGGTTTTGCTTTTCAAAACCGTCTCCTCCAACAATTTCTAGATTTTTTGAATTAGCAGGAAAACTAACCTGTTGTCTGTTCCACTCTCGGTCTGTAAAAGCGATTATTTCTAAACCTTGATCTTTTTTAACCCATTCGGGTGCTTTTGGGACTAATAACTCTAAATCAACATTTTTGATAACTATTTGTGCCGTTTTGTTGTCTGTTGGCTCAAGTACAAAATCAAAATGTGTATCATCTTTCTTAATAATTGTTAATTTTCGTTGAGAATATCTTTGAAAATTTTTGCTCAAGGGCGCGGGATTGATTGGATAATCGACATTAGATAATTCTTGTAGTTTTACACTCATCTGATTATCAAATTTATATCTGGATTTAAACCAGAAACCACCCAGACCCAGTAAACCAAGGCATAGAATAAGGGTACTAAATAAAATCTGTTTCTTGGTGAATCTAAAATTAGCTTTGCCAAATTGGGAAATGCCTAAAATTTTTCCCTTTGCAGAGATATCTTTCATTGAAAAAATTTATTTTTATGAAAATGCTGCTTAACAGCATAGCATTCTCTAATCAGGATGTCTCATTTCTATTTTCAACGGTTATGAATAAATATTTATCTACAATTAAGAGGTTTAATACCCATTTACTGCGGATGCTGAACGCTAAATCTCTCTTATACAATTGCTCCACTTGCAGAGACCACAAGAGGAGCATTTTTTGCTACACTTAGCTTAAGTTTCAGTCAGGGTCTAGGTTCGCTTGACTTTATCCATGTTTCCTTTCTTACGATGTTTACAGGAAACCACTAAAAATTTATACGTATAAATTTGAACCTTTATTTATCAAGACATTAGACTTTTTCAATTTCACCACAATTAGTCACAATAGAAAAAGTTTTACTCAATGAAGTGGGCTACTTCCTTTAATTGGATGAAGTCGAACTAAGCTGTCGAAGAAACTGAATATTCAAATCTAGTTTTTCTCCTAACCATAGCGAATGAACTGCATGATCTGCCACAGCATCGCCTGTCTCAGGGTGGACGAGAATATCCAATCCCTCACGATTGAGCATTAACCAAGGAACAACTTTATCAAACTGATTCGGTAAGAAGGCAACTTGATACATTCCTTTTGGATGGGGCCCGATGGGCTTGTCAAACCAGCGTCCTAGTTGCACGTCAAATCTAGCGCCCAATCCTTCACGTACACGCGCAGCTACATCTTGACTAACGGTATCGAAGTAAACATGAGCGTGAAAACCACTGATCTCGATAGTATCTTCTTTCATAGATCCACTTTTCGCTCTCAATTCTAATTTTGGGTAGCGAACTTTTTCTTTCTTACTGAAAAAGCGATGTATACAATGGGCTACGCCTACGCTCTATTTTAGCCCAATACCGTGCAGTTAAAGATAGGTTATGGAAATTTGACTTGTTAACTGACTACAAACGCTCAAAACTAGCTTGATAAAGTAGTACTTAGTTAACGCTAAAAGCGCTTGTAGTTTCTTCGACGACTTCAACTTTTTTAGGAGTAACTGAAAGATTCACAACATGCACTGAACAAGAAGCATGGTGAAGAACGTAGTTACTTACACTACCAAGGAATAGTTCCATCAGCCCAGAATGGCCCCGACGACCCATAACAATTAAATCAGCGCCATAACTATGGGCTAAATCACAAACGATGCGACCAGGATTACCAACATTTTGTGTAAATTCTGTAGTTACACCTGCTTTGTTAGCTTGAGCGCAGAAAGATTGCAACATCTGGATTCCTAAATTTTTAAAGGTATCCCACTGCTTTTGGTATAAATCAAAACTTTGACTGCTCAATCCTGGATAGTAGTCCATATTAGACGGCATCGGTACATAAGGACTACCTTCTTCTTCGGGAGATAGGACATGCAGTAGCATTAAGCTAGCTTGTGTTAACTTTGCTAAACCCAATGCTTCATCAAAAACCTGTTGCCCCATTTCCGAGCGATCTAATGCAACTAGAATCTTTTTAAACATCATAATAGACCTCCGATTTGATTGGTAGATTGGTCTTTACTGTTTCGGGTTTCCAGATGCTGGATTGTCAGAAAGGATCAATCCCTCAACTATGTTTAGCGACTTTTTAATTTTAAATTTATTAAAGGTTTTCGCCTCATATATATGTTTATAGCAAAACAATTTGAGGAAGTTGTGAAGAAAGTGGCGATCGCAACACAACTACAGATACATTTAACTGTTGCAAAACTTCGGGTTAAAATTTTCATCACTTTACCTGGTTCAGAAGCAGGTAAAAGCGGACTCCACTCGCGAATCTGTGCAAAGCTTATTCTATAGAGTGTGTGAATAGTATTGGTGAGAGTCTGGCGCAAACCAATCACCAGGAAACTAACAGCTTCTCGGTCTAAATCTGTTTGTATAGAAGCTAGAGAGTTTAAATGCGTAGGCGTAGCCCCATTGTAGACATCGTTTTACGAGACGCTTGCATTAGACCTCTTGCAAAAGTTCTTTTTGCAAGACGTGGGAAAAGGGACTGATGTTAAAGGGGAAAGGGAAAAAAACAAACCTTTCCCCCTTTCCCCCGACCCTTATCCCCTTCTTGGGGCCCCACCTTCCCCTTTTCCCGACAAATGCCAAGAAGTCTATTGTAGGGATACGCCAAAGACAAAGGCAAAACAAGGCAAAAGAAAGAAAAGAAAATGGTTTGAAGCCCATAAATAAATTTAGGGGCATTATCTTTTTACTTTTTAATGAGTTGGTAGTTTTGGGTGTGTAGCCGAATATTTGGCGACGATGCCAGAAATCTCAGGGTTGTAAAGCCTCAGATAATTCCAGTAGTTGCCAAATACTTGCCGCACATAATTTTTGGTTTCATCAAAGGGAATTTCTTCAACAAACTCATCTGGATCTTTTGTAGTTAGAGTTTGCAGCCATTTAGAGACATTGCCGGGGCCGGCATTGTAACTGGCGATCGCTAGCAAGGAGTTATTGTTATATTGATCGTGGGTATGACCCAAATACCATGTACCCAGCATAATGTTATCGTTGGGATTTTCTAAGTTTATGGTTTTGAAATCCACCTTGATTTGTGGGGCGATCCATTTAGCTGTACTCGGCAACACTTGCATTAAGCCAGTAGCATCAGCGACAGATTTGATTTTTGATTCAAAGCGTGACTCTTGACGGATTAAAGCAGTTACTAACAGAGGATTAAGTTGACGTTCAGTAGACCACTTTTCAATCTCTCGGAGATAGGGAAATGGATAACGGGCTTGCCAGTAGCTGATTTGTTTACTCAAAGTCTGATATTGGGTAACTTCTGCTGGGATTTCCCGGTCTTCCAATTTAGAAATTTTATCAATTCCGATGAGATTTTCTCCCCTTGCCTGCCGCACCAACCCTTCAGTAAATTGCTCTGCTACCGTTGGCTGAATTTTGTTCTGAAATTCTGTTTGCCATTGTAACCAGGCATCGCGGTCTTGACCCAAGAGATACAATTCTTTGAAAGTTTCAGATCCAGCAGGCGGTACTGGACGCTGAGGTGCGACTACTTCTGGGTTCATGACGCGCACATTGTCAAAGTTGCCGACATTTAGCCCCAGCATTGTCGCGGCTCGCCATGCATAGTAAGAGTAGGGAAACTGGCTAATCACATACTCATAAGCAGTTTGAGATTCCTGTTGTTTGCCTAGTAAAGCTGCCCATTTCCCTACCCAAAAGCCTGCTCTGGGAGCCAAAATACTGTTGGGATTGTTGGTAACAATTGGTTCTGCCCATTGCCAAGCACCAACGTAATCTTTGGTATTGGCTTTGTCTTGGGCGATTTTCCAACGGTATTCTGCGGCTTCATCAGAATTGCCATATTTGGCTATGAGTAATTGCCACGCCGCGCTAGCTGACTTTTGATCCTTGAGGGTTTGGAGAGTTTTGGCTTTTTGTGCCAGTGCAGTAGCAGCTTGTTTGGAAAATTTACTAATTACCTGCTCAAGATAGGGTAAGCCGTCTTTAGCTGTTTTTGCGGTTTCTGCTAACCGCAGTAGAGCATTCCCAGCTTCCTCAGTAGTTGGAAATTGCTGTACTAGTTGTTTATAGGTGGCGATCGCTTTTTCTTTATCTTTGCCTCCTACCTGTAATCCCCGTGCGGTACGATAGAGGTTGCGCGATGTTTTGGGTGCATTGGCATAAGCATTCGCGGCTTTCAGAAATTGACTATTTTCCCAATAGCTTGTACCAATGAGTTCCCAGTCTTCGGGTTTTAGGGTTGGCTGTTTTACTAGCTGATCCAAAACGCCGACTATACCTGGTTGATCGTAGGCATATTTAGCCAATATCAACTGTAATTGTGGCTGATTGGGATTTTCTTGCAAGCGTTTACGAATAATTTCCCAAGTTAGAGGGTTGGCAGGAAATTGAGCGATCGCGATTTCTTGTTGCTTCGGTTGAGCAATCAAATATAGCGCTTTCACACTAGCCGCTTCTTTGGGATACTGTTTCAGAACACTTTGCCTGAGATCCGAAGCTTTACCGTCCTCGCCCAGCATATCTTGTGCTTGGGCTTGTTTGAGCAAAATGTATGGTGCGAGGATGGGATAGTCTTTTTCTAGTCCTTGAAGTAAAGCCAAGGCTTTTTGTCCTTGGGTTCTTTCAATATAATCACTCGCCAAAAGATAACGAGCGCGATTCCGGTCTGGCGATCGCGATTCTTGGGCGATCGCTGTTAGTTTTGCAGCCCTTTCTGGCAGCGATTGCGATATCAGAGGAAATACGGCTGATTGGGCAACACTACCCTCTGATGTTTGCTCTGTTTTATTCTGACTCAGTTTGAGCCATTTCCCCAGAGACTTACCAATCTCAGGTGCTGATACCATTGCCCCAGCTAAAAAGGCAAACAGTGCTGCACCCGCAATTATCGAAATTTGCTTTTTTTGTAGTTTCTTCAGCATGAATACCCGCTGAAAAGTTCCAGTGAATTTCTTGAAACTCTAGCACTCCTAACCATCACTGTTACCAAATTTTTATTTTAGATTTTTAATTTTATGTACAAAAATACTAATTTTCAATCCTACAGTTGGCAGTATTGAGTATATACCACATATTAGATACTATTACATCTATCTTGGGTATGTTATAAATCGAATTCGTCGCCACCAATTGGGCGTTTTTTCCATGTACTTAGCTACTATGCTTTCGTTTCAAGGAGGATTTGAAAGCCTCTCGCCGTTTCTAGAGAGGTTTCGAGAAGTATTTTAAGTATATTTTAATACTTAAAAAACATCCTCTAAATTTCCCATTGATTGCATTCTGACTTCAGAATTCTGAATTCTGAATTCTGAATTCTGAATTCTCATTTAAGTTTTTCGTGAGCAGCCAAAATAATTTTTTCGGTTTCTTCCCAGCTAATACATTTGTCAGTTACAGAAACACCGTATTTTAAATCTTCTTGTTTACCAGTAATTGGTTGACTACCTTCATACAAATGCGATTCCAGCATCATACCAACTATTGATGTATTACCATCTACTATTTGCTGAATAATATTTTCTAAGACAGCACCTTGTAATTTGTAATCTTTATTGGTGTTGCCGTGGCTACAGTCGATAACGATTCTCGGTGGTAAATTTGCCTGTTTTAATTTTTGTTCTACCAATTTGACATTTGCTGCATCAAAGTTGGGTTGACTACCACCCCTTAAAATTACGTGACCGTAGCCATTACCTTTAGTTTGAAAGACGCTGACCTGTCCGTTTTGATTAATTCCCAGAAAATTATGTGGGTTTCCAGCTGATTGTAGGGCATTTAAAGCTACTTGAATATTGCCGTCAGTACCGTTTTTAAAACCTACAGGCATTGAAAGCCCACTTGCCATTTCGCGGTGAGTTTGTGATTCTGTTGTGCGTGCCCCAATAGCAGACCATGTAATCAATTCACTAATATATTGAGGGATGATTGGGTCTAATGCTTCTGTACCAGCAGGTAATCCCAACTCTGTAATTTTTAATAGTAGCTCCCGTGCAATTAATAAACCTTTCTCTACATGGAAAGAATCATCCATATCTGGATCGTTAATTAAGCCTTTCCAGCCTACAGTTGTTCTAGGTTTTTCAAAGTACACTCGCATAATTAGTAGCAGGTTATCCTTGACTCGCTCGGCCAGGATTTTCAACCTTTCAGAATATTCGAGCGCTACTTTGGGGTCGTGAATTGAGCATGGGCCAACTACTATAAATTTCCGGCGATCCTGAAAATCTAGGATATCTTTTATTTCCTGCCTATATGCTAAAACTCTTTGTTCAGCTAATTGTGTTAAAGGTAATTTTGACTTTACTTCGTTGGGAGTTAATAAAATGCGATCGTTCTCAATGTTAGCGTTGTCGATATTACTGTTAAATAATTTGTTGTGCATGGGGATGCTTTGGCAATTTTATATACGCACTTCAATTCAGAAGTGTAACACAAACTCATGAAATTTTAAAATAGCTTATTTTCTACTTGACAAATTTCTAATTAGACTGTATTTAAACTAAAAATAATAACTGAAAAGAGGAAATATCTTTTCCCCTTTTCTTTGCTAATTAGACTACTGATTCAGTGGTAGTGTATATAATTACTGCCATACAAACACTTTCGCTTCGTATGGCCCCAAGTCTGTAATGATGCCATCGTCACCAGCTTCGACATCATAATTACCTGTCCACTCGTGCCATGTCCCAGCACTAGGAAAGTTAGGAACATGATAGTCAGCTAAGAAATTTTCTGAGAAATTTGCAATTACGACTACACGAGAACCTTCATCATTCCAACGAGTATAAGCTAATACTTTTGCTTCGGGATTTTCGTGGATAAAATCAATATTTTCTGTGTAGAGAGCATGATTGCTTTTACGCAGGTTGGTTAAACCCTTGTATGATTCAAATAAACTACGATTTAAATCATTACCTAACAGCGTCCAATCGATTTTGGATGATTCAGGTTGTTTAGGTTTATACTCACCAAATTCCTCTCCCATCCAAATCAAAGGTACGCCAACAGCAGTCATTAGGATGGCTACTCCTAATTTAACCCGCCTAAAAGCTTCTTCGTCAAAAATCTCACGGTTCCCCAGTTCAACCATGACATGGTTATGGTCGTGGTTGGTGAGATAATTGACTACATTGGTGGCACCCAAAAAACCTTGGCGTTTGCAGTCAATGACATCTTTTAGACGCTCTAAATCAAATGTATCGCCGCAAATATGTTCTAGAATGCAGTGATAAAAACTGTCATGCCAGCAACCATCCATTGGCCCATCTACATTGGTAATGCTGGGAGTTTCAGGAATGTGTTCTGCAACATTATAAAAAGGCTTCATGCTAGCAGTTTTTTTGGCTTCCTGAACAATCCAGTGCATGAAGTCGTAGTTAGCAATTTGCCGCGCCGCATCATAACGAATACCATCAAGATGATATTCTCCAATCCAAAAACGAATTGTATCACCAATAAATTTCCAGGCTGGTTTAATATCTAATTTTTCGTCATAATGTTCGTAATTAAATTCAGGCCCCCAATTATTATCAGGGTCACGAGGATCGTGATGATACCAATAATCGTGGTCAATTTGTGTTAGAGGAGCAGAGGCTTCTGAGTGGTTATAAATACCGTCAATAATTACACGAATACCTCTACCATGACATTCATCAATCAAATTTTTTAACTCAGCAGTAGAACCATAACTTGATTCTGTTGCAAAGAAGTGACGAGGGTTATAACCCCAACTATAATCGCCAGGATATTCTTTCAGTGGCATCAACTCAATAGCATTGATTCCTAGTTCGCACAAATAGTCTAACTTTTCAACTACGTGTTTGTACTTGCCTCGTGCATAAGGGTCATCCTCGCCACCCGAAAAGTCACCAACATGCAATTCATAAATTACTAATTCGTGGTCAGCAGGTAAAGGTTTATCATCATGTTGCCAAACATAAGTATCGGTAATCCTTTGCCCATCTTTGACTCGGATAACACCATCGTCTTTTCCACTTTGTTCATCTATATCAGTTGCATAAGGATCTGTAACATCAACCCATTGTTCTGGTTCAAAAAACCATGAATTTGATTGAACACGGAATTTATATTTATAAACGCCGTCTTCTAGTTCAACACTTGTACGAAAATAACCATCATCACCTTTTTCCATTGGAATTTCTTGCCAATCAGAAAAAGAACCAATTAATGCAGCGCCTTTGTTGTAAGGTGCAAATAAATTAAATTCAATTGGCTTTGCCATACAATAATTTGTAATATCAAGAGTTGATAGAGATATTCTCTGATGGTCAATTAAATTTGCAAATCGCTCTAGAGAAATAATTAGATTAATTGTGCTTCTGTCTTCAGGAATAACTTATAAATTATTAATAAAATTTAACTGTATATTTTTGCTATTTAGCTATATATAATGTTTTTGTTGACTAAAGTGCAAGTTTATTGTGGTGCAAATATTGATTATATAAAGTAATAGTTTTAAACAAGTATTGTAGAGCAATGCAAAATTTTATTAAATAAAAACTAGTTTTTGTTAGCTCCTAATATAGGAGATATTCGGTAAAAATAGGATACTTTTTGCCGAATACCTACTGCAAGATTACTCTTGATTGTTGTTTGCTTGTTGAAGATAACTTAATAACCAATTCGCCGCCGTTGCCTTACGAGTTTGTCGAGGCCCAAATTCACCAATTTTGTAACCTTTGAAACCCAGCTTTTCTTTTAGCAGTTGTTTATTTCCAGTAGGAATAGAACGAGTTAATTTGACTGTTGCAGGGCGAGATTCAATGAAATCTGGTGGTTGTGGGTACTCATTTTGCCATTCTGGTGCTACTTGGCTAGTGTCCCATTGTCCAGTTGAGGAGTCATAGCGATAGCCTAAATAATGCCATAGCAACTGATTAACTGTGGCATCATCAAGTTTATCGTCAAGAATTGCCCAAATTGTTTCTGTATTCAGTGGTGGTAGGTTAGACATAAGCAAGCCAAAATTCCAAATTAAAAACAGCTTGTGTATACACAAACTAGGTAGACTGGTAATCGTAAATATTAGACTAGTCTATGCAGAATTCCACACCACTGCCAAAGATCATCCGTGCCCATGTATTCATTTCTGGTCGAGTCCAAGGAGTGGGTTATCGCTACGCCACTGTAGACACAGCTAGGCAATTGGGATTAACTGGTTGGGTGCGGAATCTCCCCGATAGTCGAGTAGAGGCAGTTTTTGAAGGGGCGCGAGAGGTTGTAGATGATATGGTTCGCTGGTGTCACTCAGGGCCACCTGCTGCTGTGGTTAAAGATGTTGTGGTTGAGTATGAAATACCAGAAGGGTTACGAGGATTTGAATTTAAACGGGTTGACTAATTGGTAATTTGTACATTGTTGGGCTACCAGTATTTTTACAAAAGTTGGCGATCGCAATTTTAACTGGAATTGCCCGCTTTTTAAAGGTAGAGCAATCATTAGTTAAATACAAATAGATAGGGATTGAGGATTGGGAACTTGTTCATCCACTTCAGAACCTCACAATCCTCAGTCCCCTTTTTGTTCAAAGTTTACCGCCGATAAAAAATTTTGATTACAATGCAGATGTCCACTAGGCGGCGTGCTGTCTATCCACGTAAATTCAGAAGATATTCAATGAGTAATCAATTAAAAGACTACAATCCCAGTGGCGTAGGTGAAATAAACGGCAACCTCTTAGGTTTACCCTGCGATTATGATTCTGCAAACTTGATTGTCTTTGGTGTGCCGTGGGAAGTCACTGTTTCCTATGGTGCAGGTACTGCTAATGGCCCACAGCGAATTCTAGATGCTTCAACTCAACTAGATTTGTTCGATTTTGATAATCCTGATGGCTGGAAGCAGGGAATTTTTATGATGGAAATTTCCCAGGATATTTTAGAGAAGAACACATACTACCGCGCTTTGGCAGCAAAAATTATCGAGCGATTAGCCCAAGGTAAAGAACTCTCAGATACACCAGATTTAATACCAGTTTTGACAGAAATTAATCAGGCTAGTCAACAGGTTAATCAATGGCTGTTTGAAAATTGTCAGCAAGCAATTAATGATGGTAAGCGAGTCGCAGTAATTGGTGGAGATCACAGTTCGCCTTTAGGTTATTTTCAAGCATTAGCAGCTAACTACGCAAACTATGGTATTTTACACATTGATGCCCACGCAGATTTACGTAACGCTTATGAGGGATTCGAGTTTTCTCATGCATCTATTATGTTTAATGCGATGAAAATACCGCAAATTTCCAAGCTGGTGCAAGTGGGTTTGCGTGATATTAGTCATGATGAAGTGCAAATGATTGACCAATCTAATAGTCGCATTATTGCTTATTATGACCCGGCAATTAAGCAAAAGCTTTACTCTGGAACAACTTGGATTGATTTATGCCGAGAAATTATCAGTCATTTACCTGAGAATGTTTACATTAGCTTTGATGCGGATGGTCTAGATCCAAAACTCTGTCCGAGTACAGGTACTCCTGTTCCAGGTGGGTTGGAATTAGAGCAAACTTTTTGTCTGTTCCGAGAATTGGTCAATAGTGGGAGAAAAATTATTGGCTTTGATATCTGCGAAGTCGGTGATGCAGAGTGGGATGGTAATGTTGGGGCGCGGGTAGTTTACAAGCTGGCAAATTTGATGGATTTATCTTTGACTACACCTAATTCATCTCAGTAATATGTTTTCTGGAAAAACTTCAGTTTTCAATTTGATCCCCCCAACCCCCCTTAAAAAGGGGGGCAAAAAGCTCTCAAAGTCCCCCAATTTATCGGGGGATTTAGGGGGATCAAACCACATTTTGCACTTGGCACAGATTTATTTTTTAGCGTTAATCGAGCAGTATCGCTCCTCCTTCCTAACGAGTGGGTAGGCGTAGCCCGCACTTCGACAAAGCTCAGTGACCACCGGAGGCATCGCTAGAGTTCAGTTCTATATTGCTAACTGTGGTTTGGCTGAGGTAATTGTAGACTCTTCTGGAAACTTCACGCACAAAATCTCCGGCTCTGCGATCGTAGTTTGGCCTTTGCACCAAAACACCTGCTAAATAGCTTTTGCCGTTGGGCATTTCAATAATACCCGCATCACCAATGATAAATCTCAATGTGCCAGTTTTATGAGCAATGGTAGCTCCTTTACCAATACCAGCCGGTAGCAAACTATTAGTTTTGACACGACGCATAATCCCTAAAACTTGATTGCGGCTGTTTGGGGATAGCAAACGATTGTTAGACACTAATGCCGCCAATCTCACCAAATCTTTGGAACTCGTTGTATTTGTGCCACCAATGTCTGGAAGTAGATGCCGAACTGCTGTATTTGGCAATCCCCAATTACGAAAACGTTGGTTAACTTTTGCTGCACCGCCCAAGCGATCGAGAATCATATTGGTTGCGGTATTATCGCTAATCGTCATCATCAAGGTAGCAGTTTGGAGGACGCTAAATTTCGTGCCGACGGGTTTGTATTGCATCGTTCCCGATTCACCAACCCTTAAATCGCGCCGCATCACTAATTTATCTGTTAGTTTAATTCTACCAGCATCTATTTCTTGGAAAAGAGCTACTAACAAGGGGAATTTGATTGTACTGGCGGCAGAAAATCTTTTTTCACCATTAATATCTATATAGTTACCTGTATCTAAATCTAAGAAAAATATTCCAGGATTCAATGATTTATAAGTCGCTAACAAGGCCCGAATTTGAGAACTTATACCCTGCATTTCTTGACCAAGATGTACAACTCCGGCAAATGTTGAAGCATCTGTGGAATTGATGGCAATATCTTCTCTATTGTCCCCAGGAATATTATTGCCTTGGCGGTCAAATGAGTTAAATTTTACAATCCAGTGGGAACGAGAATCTCCCTTGATGGATAGATTACGGGAAGCAATATGATAACCTGGAGCGAATTGTACGACAAAACGAGTTGTTTTACTGTCCAGTTTACCGATCCGAATTTCTTTGATCGCATTACCAAAAGCTTTTTTAACACTATCTGAATTAAAATTAGTTCCTGGTAAGTCAATTACCAATCGATTAGGATTATCTAATAAAAAGGCTTTGGGTTGGATTCCAGAAATTGTAGTTAGGTGTAATTGGTTTTGCTTAGAGTCAAAGTACCAAGACTGTAATCGTGAGGCTTTAGCTTGTCCTGCAACTAGAAGCAAACTGCTTAAACCGATCGCAAGTAAATGTGATTTCATGTTATGATTGTAGGTATGCAGCTATGTAGCAATTAATCAACTTTATCTTAGATTGTTTTCTGAGGATCGCACTGGACTTCCGGAGAAAAATTCAGAAATACCGTTAAGTTACAGCAGAATTCAGAATACAAAATACAGAATTCAGGAGTAAAATACGCTTTCCACCTGGGTAACAGACGCGAGCTTGTGTAGCTCACTTTCCTTGAAATCTGCTGTATTTTTGGAAATCATGTTCGGGATTAGTTAAGCACAATAAATTATCATTACTTATAAAAAGTAAATCGCTACAGCAGAATTCAGTATTCAGGAGTCAGAATTCAGAAGTAAAACAGGCTTTATATCTGCCTTTGGGACTTAGCTTGTGTACTTCACTAACTTGAAATCTGCTGTAACAGTTTTATTTATGATGCTAGACAAATTCCCTAGTCTCTAATCCCCAGTCTACAGTTCAATTCTTGTAAAAGTTCAGTGCTAATAGGCGATGTTGCCAGAATTGGATGCTTAATACCTCCCCAAATACTTCCAGTGCAAAGACGATGAGAAACTAAAATTTCAGGAATTGTACTAGAGATTAAAACCTGTGGTGGTGCAAGTTGACTGAGCGATCGCGCTCTCTGGTAATGATATGATTCTGATAGAGCCAGATCCAGTTGTCGAGCAATAATTTCTGGGGTTTCTTTTGCCGAATCTAATAATAGAATATAGTGTGGAGGATCGGCAATTGGCATCAAGCTTTTAAAATTAGTTTCTTGCAAATTCAAGAGAGTCAGAGCATTATTGACAAAGGTTTCTTGCAACTTTTCGCCCACCAAATCGCTCACAGCTTGATGTCGTCCGATAAACTCTAAACAAGGAGTATGACGATAATAATGAGTTACCAGGATGCGATCGCCAATTCGATAACGATATAATCCTCCCTTCTGCGATAAAATAATCGTGTATTCCTTGCCAATGTTGAGTTCATGCAATGCATACAGGGAACCAGTATCGTCCTCAAACTCGAAAAACACTTGATCAAGAACTGGAACATATCCCCTAGCGACAATCAAGGGAATCGTCATTGGTGCTTCGGTTGCTAGTAGTCCTTTACCTTGAATGAATACACCTGGAAATTGCGATCTTAATCCTTGAGCTTGATCTGCTGCATTGGCACTATCCCAGCAAGAAATCAGTTTTAAATTTGGCCAGAGTTGCATCCAGGGAATATTGCTTTCGCACAGATGTTGCAGGCGATGATGTGAAATCCGATTGTGTAATTCTCCTCGCAATAAATCTTGATTTTCTTGAATATATTTTAAATGTACTTGCAGAAAACTAGGACTCCAAATAGAAATAGTTTCTAGTTTTTCAGCTTCTAATAATGCCAAAGCCAGTTGATGTTTAAACAAGTTCGCGTCATGCAGCCGATTAAGTTTATTTGGCATTACCAACCAAGGACGTAAAAACCAACGCAACCAGCCATCTAAATAATCTAAATCATCCTGTAAAGTTGGGCTATCAGCTACATTTAATTGCGGCGAGATACAAGCATAAAGCTTTCCTGTGCTAAATTTTGGCCCGTGTACAATCAAATCATGCGCCCATACACAAAACATTTGATTAAACGATCGCCGCAAAGATTGAGTATAAGGAATCCATTTTACTGCTCCACTACTACCAGAGGTTTTTTCATAGAACAAAATGGGTTCGGGAGTCAGGGAAATTTGTTGAGGTTTTTGATTTAAATAGGGTTTGAGTGCATCATAATCTACAATTGGCACACGCTGCCAATCGTCTACAGAATGAATCCCTAAAGTTTTACCATACTCACTTTTGATTAGGCGATCGCAAATCTCCCTTTTTACAGATATCTGCATTAACTCTGGGTTATCCAAAGCTTGATGAAATCGCCTCGCAGTTGGTGCGAGGATTTGCCCAAAAAGCTGAATAATCGGACGCATTATTGCACCTTTTGATTAGGATAAAGGTTGCTGGCTGCTGGTAAATAAGAACCATCGCCAATGACTACACCAGGAGCAAGATTAGATCCGGCTCCCACAAAAACATTGCTGCCAATCTTAACTTTTTTGACATACAACATTAAATTTTGCTTGCGCGGTTTGATAATATGAGAATAAATCCCGACACGATGTCCGATAACGACGCGATCGCCAATTTCTAATAAACTGCGATCGGCAATTTCTAAACCTGGTGTCCAGTAAACATCTCGCCCCACTTTAGCACCCCACAATCGCAACCAACAGGAAAACACCCCCGGAATCAGCCGCAGCACCGCTTCCAAGGCGGGAATTGTAATATAAATTACCTGGATTTGATGACTGCCCCACCAGGGACTATATTCTTTATTTTGTAGATAACTAATACCCTCGCGCACAGGATAAATCCATTCATGTAAGCGGTAAACTAGTACTGGTAGCCCATATATAGCAAAGAACACCGCCAGAATACTAAAGATGTGGGGTGAATAGGCAAGGTAGACTATTGCTGCTCCAGTTATCATTAATATAATAGTAGGAAAAAACAAAAGAATTTTACTTATAACTGTCATGAAAATGGAAAGAAAAGTTTTTGGAACAAGTTTAATGAGCTAGAAATTCCAATTATAGATGGCAATTTTTTGCTTTCATAATATGTTCCATGTAACTTATCCCAAATTTTCAGATTAGCCCCATAATTATAATTGTGGACTTCGCGGCAATGATGCCAAGCATGATCTTGTGGTAAGATTAACCAAGAAGATAAAAATTGATAAAACCAGCTACTTTCAGAAATTATCAAGCGGCTATGTCGCCATAAATCTAAGGCAGAAGTTAGACTTACTCCAAGTAAATAACCTGTTGGATCGGCTAACAAATACAAAAATAAAGTGTGTATCCATAAATAAATAATTAACAAGCTTGTCCAAAGTGTATTGCGAGAAGTTCCTAATACGTCCATCTGAGTAACAGTATGATGGACTTGATGAACCTTCCACAAAAACTTACTATGCAATAAACGATGATTCCAATAATATAAATAATCAATCACAACAAAACTGATAAAGAAAGTCGGAATTAATGATAGTTTGAAATATCCTTGTTGAGTAGGTAATAAATGTTGATAAAGCCAATAAACTAAAGTAGCTTGTAGTAAGGGAATAAAAATTCCTTGAATCGTTAACCCTATACCATCTAACAACCAATCTTCACGAATTTTAACTTTAAGTTGAGTTCGTCCAACCTGATTGGTAATAGTCCAACCAACTAATCCGATAAAAGAACCAAAAATTATTAGTTGTGAAAAGTTTTGTATTTCCACTTATGATTGCTCACACCGATTTTAATTAATTACGAATTATCTTTAAACCCAAAATGTAACTTTTACTGATTGATTTGGCAATAAACGCGGATCTTCTCCACGAGAGATAGCTGTTATAATTGACTCTACAAATATATGAATTGTGTCCGCAGGCGTATTATAGAATTGTGTGCCGTATTTAGCGATCGCTTCCCCCTGAATACCCAAAATTTCCATATCTTGGCGGATAATGTGTTGAGCAGTCCACCGCACAAAGGGACGTGCTAACTTATTCCAGATACCATAGTTATAGGTGACATCTGTGTAAACCAGAGTTGAATTATCGGTTTCTGGAATAGATTGACTGGTAATGAACAAATGGCGATTTTGTGCCATTTTATATTCCACAGAGGTAATATTTGGCATATAAAAGCGATCGCTATGTTTAATCTCTGCACCCTGCAAATTCAGAAAACGGCTGTACCATCCCAAATTATTGTTTTCGTTGCGATACTCCACCAAAACCGAACCATTCCAGCGTTCTACAGTCATTTCTAACTTTTGTTGGCGGGAAGTACGGAAAACACCAGGATGAACAAAAGCCGTATGGGGAATATCAATAAAGTTCTCCGCACAATTAGTAACATTATTAGCAAAACGGTTAATTACCCGTACCGTCTCCCATCCTGTTTGTCCGTAGTGAGGCATAGAAAAGGGTTCAAGATTAAGACTTGGGGTATCGGCTAACCGCACATAGACATAGCCATCCTGTTCTTTGGTAGCGTAACACTTGGCTCGACGCTGTGGGGAAGGTTTGAAATCATCTGCTTCGCTTGGAACAGCAATAACGTTGCCAACCGCGTCATATACCCAACCATGATAGGGACATTGTAAAGCACCGTCACAGACTTTACCTGCTGATAGACGGCTATTGCGGTGTAAACAGCGATCGCGCAAAGCTACAGGTTGTCCATCTCCACCGCGAAATATCGCTAACCATTCTCCTAAAACGGTTCGTGGTAATACCTTGTTAGGTTGTAACTGTTCGCTGAGTGCGACAATGTACCAGAAATCGGCAAATTGCATGGTGGCTGGGAGAGAGCGATCGTATTTAAATTATGGCAATGTCTTGATTAGAACAGCCAGGGGAGGCTGGCGTTGTAGGAAGGAAATTTGAGAAGTTGCCAAATCATCCCCCTTTCTCTGCAATGCCCTACGGTGTACACACAAGTCTCTTGATCTGCATCTTTGTTGCATCGTCCTGCATCTTTGTTGCATCGTCTTGCACCTTTGTTGCATCGTCCTGCATCTTTGTTGCATCGACCTGCACCTTTGTTGCATCGACCTGCACCTTTGTTGCATCGACCTACAAAAATTAACCCACCCTACGTTACATAGCAACTTTAAAAGACTTGTGTGTACACTGTAGCTGCAATGCCAAGAAGAGAAGCGATCGCTACTTTGCAGGAGAATTATACTTCATCATAAGTGGGTTTGAACTATCAGAGTGACTACCAAGCTACCCACAGCGAAGTGTAACTTTAACAGTTACACTCGATTTTTACTGGCAGAATCATTTGTATTTGTTTACATCTTACAAAACGAAGTGCGGAATATGGGTAGTAACATTAAAAAATTATCGGTAAACATCACTCAATCTAGAGGTTTTTTAGATGATGAAGCAGCGATGGGCAAGCATATACAAATACACTCAGCTACTTTGGAGTGTTTTGTTAGTGTTGGTAATTTGGAATCTACCCCAATATGCTCTAGCAGATGTCAATCCACAGGAGATAAATGCAATTATTCGCACACGAGATATTGCTCTACAAGCCCTAAACACTCGTGATTTTAGCAAAATACAGCCTTACTTGCACCCAAACTTCACAATCACAACAGTTGATAACCAGACTTTTCACAAAGTTCCTGAGTTTGAAAAGTATTGGAATCAGCAGTTTTCCAGTTCCATCAAAGATATCAAAATGCAATTAAAGGGAGATACTCTTAGAACGTTTCTCACTCCCGATATAGACGTTGCCTCTGGAGAAGCGATCGCATCTTTTTCTTTCAAAGATGGCAAAGCGGCTGATATGGCCTTACGATGGACAGCCGTACTGCAAAAACTCCAAGATAAATGGACGATTCAATCGCTGCATTTCTCCTCCAATTTGTTGAATAACCCAGTGTTAAATGCTGCTCAACAATTAGGGCGGATTCTAGCAATTGCAGCAGGGGCGGGCGGTTTCTTGTTGGGAGCATTGACGATGTTATTATTACGTCGCAGGACTAAGCCACGAACCGAAAGGATATAGTAAATCAAGTGGGAAGAAGCACTTATCAGCCCAGTAAAAATATTAGCTCTCATCGCCGTCTCAAAGCAACCATAGTAGTTGTATTAGTCTGGGTTAGCGTGAGTTTGCTGCACTGGCTACCACAAACACAATGGTTGATGCTGGGATTAACGGCAATCCTGACTGTGCAAACATTACGGATGCTGGTAGCAAAACCAGTGGCGGCGGCGATAGAGAATGAGATTTATTTACCGCCAGTCTCGATTTTAGTTCCAGCTAAAAATGAAAGTTCAGTTTTGGCTAATCTAGTTTACAGCCTATGCCAATTGAATTATCCTAGCGATTCCCTAGATATCTGGATTGTTGATGATGGTAGTACCGATGAAACTCCCCAGATATTAAGAGAATTACAAACTCAATTTCCATCTTTGCAAGTTCATCGACGGGAATCAAAAGGTGGTAAATCAGGGGCATTGAATGCGGTGTTTCCCTTTACCCAAGGGGAGATTATCTTAGTCTGCGATGCGGATGCTCAATTACCTACTAATTTTCTCCAGCAAACAGTACCTTTGTTTGAGAAGCAAGCGATTGGTGCGGTGCAAGTGCGAAAAGCGATTTCTAATGCTAATACTAACTTCTTAACCCGTTGTCAGCAGATGGAAATGAACTGTGATAGTTTTTTGCAAACCCATCGCATTGCTATTGGTGGAATGTCTGAACTGCGCGGTAATGGGATGTTAGTCCGTCGGGAATTATTAGAAAAGTGTCAAGGTTGGAATGAGAACACTGTCACCGATGATTTGGATCTTTGCTTCAAACTCTATTTAGCAGGTGCGGAAATTGAGTTTGTGACAGTTCCATCAATTCAGGAAGAAGGTGTAACTACTTGGGAAAAACTTTGGCATCAACGCTGTCGTTGGGCTGAAGGTGGTTATCAGCGTTACCTAGATTATTTTCCGCAAATTCTTACTTTAGGTTGGGCAAAAGAAATTGATTTATTATTATTCTTTATATTGCAATTTCTGCTACCAATTGGACTAATCCCTGACTTACTTTGGACAATATTTTATAGCCATCATCCTGTTCTATTCCCACTGCAAACACTACTCAGCATCATTCTGACAATTGCTTTTATTGCTGGAGTTTACCAATTTCAAAATTTACGAGGATGGTCTTTTATTTGGGCAACAATTCAAGGCTCATTATACATGGTGCATTGGATTCCCGTGATGATTGTGACTACTTTCAAAATGTGTGTGCAGGAGCGATCGCACTGGGTTAAAACTGAGCATCGTGGTCGAATTACTTAGGTAAAGTTGCAGTATATTTTATAATTAGGTAGTAAAGTCTTTAACCAGTAAGCTTTTGAAGTAAAAAATCTCCGAATTCAATTTATAGCAAATGGTGTCAGCGATTCTTCATTTTTAGAAAGTAGGGAAGCAATACTACTGTTCCACTGGTGGCTAGTATTCAGAAAACCGTTGGATATGGAGGCATAATCAAAAGGCGATCTTTCGGATGCGTTTTCACACAGAGGGAAAAATGTTATTTATTACTTTTACTCGTGTTGTAGATAAAATCGTTCAACTAGATCGACAATTAAATCACATGGATCTTCTCCTCTTTCCTTAATGAAGAGCATTTCCTTCAAATGCTCCTTCGTAATGAAGAGAATGACTCTGCGATGCCGACTGTAAATATTATTTCGCTGGATATGAGCGCCATCATTAGGAAGTTTGTTGCACACCATTATTGCAAGCTTACCCATAGGCTCTGTCAAGTAATTATCAGTTTGAATTACTTCCTCATGTCCAATATCTGTTGCATCATAATTTTTGAACTCAAATAGCACCAATCTTGCTTCCAGTTCACGAAGAAGCAAGCCCCAACTGTGTTTTTCATCAAAATTTCGATTTGGAAATACTGCATCGCGTCGATTTGTACCAGAGTACGTTCGTGGCTGAATAATTGGTCTTACCAACGGCGGGACAAATAAAAATTCAAGAATTTCTACACATATATCTTCAAATTCTCGCCAACCTTTCTGACCAGCAGGACAGTTATCAAGCCGATTGATAAAACCAGTAATTCGGCTCATTAAGCGTGACCTACACTGGCAGTAAAGTACTTGGAAACTAGATCGGTGTTTTGAAGGAGAAGCCGCTTTAACTCTGTTCCATCAACAACACGGATTGGAATACCAGTTGATTTTGGAGCATCGCTTACCCAATCAAGAGCAACAGATGTGAGATTTCCGTTTGTAACAAGCAGTGCTTTATCAATCTTTGGATCGTTCTTTACATAACCGATCAATTGCTTGAGTGTTCGCAAGTCAGCACGGGAATCACGGTAAAATTTTGTTTCAACTGCATATACCTCCCGATTTTCAGCACCAAAAGGATCTTTATGTCGGAATTCAACAATAGCATCAATGCCTGAATCACTTTGTTTGCTCTCCGATTGCAGATTGATAAAACCTAGTTTCTGAAGAAGATCCGTAACCAGTTGCTCAAAGGTGTGTGGAGACAATTTCTCAAAATCAATCTCCACAGTAGAGCTAAGTGCGTTAACGAGCTTTTCTAAATTTTCCTCTATTCCACTTCTCATATCAAAAAACTGATATGTAGCAAGTAATGATGGAATTTCACAATCCTCTAAAAGAACAGGTAAGAATGTGATATCTCGGTTTTGCAACTCTTTCAGTACAGCTTCAGTTTCTTTGCTTACCCAATGGGAGTTTACCAAATTTTTGGACAAGAGAAGCAAAAAATAGGCACTTGCTGAAACTGCAAAGCGAATAGATTCAGTCCAATGCGTTCCTGGATAGAGTTCATAATCATCTAACCATACATTGATATTCCGCGATCGCAGACCTTCCACAATTACTCGCGCAATTGCTTTATCGGCACTTGCATAACTTACGAAAACTCGTGGTCTTGTCTCCAAGTTATAAATATTGCTCATCTTCCAGTTTTTTGGCTCAGGAGCAGAAGAAAACTACTCATACTACTAACATAACTTATAGGCGTTAGACCTCTCTATTAGCAAAGAATCCGCTCTTGCTCTTTGACCGTCAAAATCCATTCTTCTATAAAGTTTCGCTTAGATTCGATATGTATGAAAGATTTCTCTTCATCGGTTAATAATTTTCCGTGTCTCCACCGCAAACGAATGTAATTTCGTATTGAAAGTGACAAGTACAATACACAGGCTCGTGTTGACAGCGACAAAAGATGCTGTTTATTAAGCGGATTATTTGAGCCTCCACCAGTAACGTTCTGAATTCCTAGAGGAAAGGAATGGGTGCTTGTTGAGAATAATCTATAGAGTGCTGACTGTGGTTCTACACTGATTGAGTCATTGCTTATTTCGCTTAGATTACGGAGAAATGCTTTGTCACCTTTCAACAATCTCTGCTTTAGTTTGTTATCAAGATTTTGATAAAAATTAGATTGCGTTAAATATAATGAAGTACATTGTTTTATCCATTTATAGAAAGAAGATGTACTATTGTCTGAATCAAAACCCAACAATTCTATTATCTTAAGCATGTCACATGATTGATGATGCGACAAAAGATGGATACGAAATTCAAATTCTTCTTCAGATAGTTTATTAATGCAGATGTACTTAAAGACAGAGAACGCCTCCATTACGTCTCTAGTCAAACTAGCAATAGATGAAACATCTATATCTATCCATCTTTCGTTACTAGCCTCTAAATTCGGTAAGAGACGTATAACACTTCCAGTATGTTGAACTATTTTGGTAAATAACATTTCACCATAATAGGTGCGGTTTGTAGTGCAATTTATTCCTGTTTCCAAAATAGAAATTTTGTATCCAATCTCGTATACATTGTGTAGTTTTTCAATAATCGAATATAACCGAGTCATTTTAGTAAGTTTTTAGATGTAGATGGGTTGCGCGATTGTAACACAAGCTATTGCTGCACTAGGCAACAGTTTGAAGCTTACATCTTGGTTGCACAGGATACTTTAAGCTTTGCCATTATACTATTGAGCAATCGGGGTTCAGGAGGTTATCGGTATGTTGACAATATTCAATCACAAGCGATCGCCATTTACAATTAATTCCCAGCCTATAATTACTTTAAACAGATCCAATAACAACCAAAAGGCAACAAAGAATCATGTTGGATTTGCTGATTCAAAACGGATTAATTTTTGATGGTTTAGGATCTGCACCTGTTCGCGGCGATGTTGGGATTGAAAATGGACAAATTGTGGAAATTGCTCCATCTTTATCTGTTGAAGCCGCTGAAATAGTTGATGCTTCTGGGTTATGGGTTACGCCAGGATTTATCGATATTCACACCCACTACGATTTAGAGTTAGAAATTGCACCAGGATTGAGCGAATCAGTACGTCATGGTGTTACCAGCGTGGTTATCGGTAACTGTAGCTTGTCAGTTGCGATCGCCCAACCCCAAATCTTGGCTGATATTTTTCAGAGGGTAGAGACACTTTCCCATCGGCTGATTGCAAAATGGCTACAAAAGTCAGTTTCCTGGCAAACACCAGCAGAATATTTACAGCATTTGCAACAGTTACCCCTTGGCCCTAATGTTGCCCCAATGTTTGGACACAGTGCCTTACGCGCTCATGTGATGGGGCTAGAACGCAGTTTAACCGTTCAGCCGACAAAATTTGAACTAAAACTTATGCAGCGCATAGCTATAGATGCAATAGATGCTGGCTTTATTGGGATTTCTATTGATATGTTTCCCTGGCATCGGATGAGTGGAGAGTGGCAAGGCTACACAATTCCCTCTCAACACGCCGAATTTAAAGAATATGCGATGTTAGCAGATTTGTGTCGGCGGTGCGATCGCGTTTTTCAAGTCACACCCAACTTACAACGACTTGCTTCCTTTGTGGATATTCTGCGGATGGGTTCAGGAATTGGACAAAAACCACTACGCCTAACAGTCCTCTCAGCTTTAGATGCCGTACACGATCGCAAACTCTGGCGAATATTTTCCCCCCTACTTTTTATTTGGAATCGGCTTCTCAATGGGAATGTGCGCTTTCAAACCCTAACTGAACCCTTCACCATTTACTCTGATGGATCTGTGACTCCCTTATTTGAAGAATTTTCCACAGGCGCACAACTTAATGGCTGTCAATCACGAGAAGAAAGACAACAACTATGGGCCTCGGAAATATTTCGTCGTCAGTTTCGCCAAGAATGGCTGAGTAAATGGCGTAAATCATTCCATCGTCGGTTAGATTTGATGGAAGTTATTCACTGTCCCGAAGCAAGTTGGCAAGGGTTAAGTTTTGCCCAAATTGCGCGTCAAAAGCGACAAGAACCAGTGGATTTATTTATCCACGCATTACAAACATACGATACAGATTTACGCTGGGTGGCCACAGGAGCAAACGATCGCCTAAAACCTCGTTTAGCAATGATGCAGCATCCTCATATTTTGCCTGGTTTTACCGATGCTGGCGCTCACGTCCGTAACCTGGGCTACTATGATGGAGCTTTGTCTTTGCTCAAACAAGCTGTTACAACGAAGTTCCTTTCACCGGAAGCTGCGATTTGCCGGGTTACGGGAGAACCTGCTGGTTGGTTTGGTCTTGATACGGGAGTTCTCAAAGTTGGTGCGAAAGCAGATATAGTTTTACTCGATCCTCATGCTTTAAATCAGCCAATTAGCCCGCAGGTGCAGATATCAGATCCCGTTTTAGATGGTGAACCTCGGATGGTTAAGCGTGGTTCGGATGATATTGTGCAAGGGGTTTATATTAATGGCATTCAGGTTGTTTGTCGAGGGAAAGTGAGCGATCGCTTGGGGCGTGAAAGGTTGGGAAGTGTTTTGTCACCGTCTACTTAAAGATTATGGGCAACTATAGGACTCATATTTGATTGCGTGAAAAAATTCGGTATACCTTAATCTTCTAAAATCCTCTAGCCTATTGCAAGAGTGCCTATTGCCTACTAAGCCAAGTGATTTCAGTAATCAAACCGGATTCCTATACATTGATTCTCAAAACACAGCGATACTTGCGGCGGGTTGCGCCTACGCTCTGAAATAAGAGAGCTTTTGATACTATACCTTTTGCATAAATCAAAAATAAGAACCCCAAACAGCCAAAGCATAGCTTTGTCTATATAGAAAATAAAACCCCCAGTTTATCTATATAAACTATTTCGTTACAGTAGATAAAGAACCAAGTAAATCAGGTTATCAATTTGTAAGATTAACGACAGAAAGATACAAACATATTTAGAAAAAGATTTAATTACCCATGACAAAAAATGAAGTCTTAGCGGCTAATGCAGCTTTTTATCGAGCTTTTGAAAGAAAAGATATTGAGACAATGAGTGCAGTATGGTTACAAGGATCTAGTAGTTTTTGTATTCACCCTGGAAGTAATATACTGCGAGGTTGGAAGGAAATTCGCACTTCTTGGGAGCAAATATTTAAAAACACGGCTTATATCGAAATAAACACAGATATAATTGCTACAGAGGTAATTGATAATATGGCATATATTGTATTGATAGAAAATGTATTCCAAGTAGTAGGTGGGAGAAGACTTGAAGCACAATCAACAGCTACAAATGTATTTCAGGTTCTTAGTGGTAAGTGGTATTTAGTTCATCATCACGGCAGTCCAATTTTGCGGTGAGGTCTGGGAATTGGGGAACAAGCAGGGGGCAGCACTTCGGCTCCTTTCGGCTATGCGGTAATCGAGCGACTTGCACTGAGTTTCGACACTACGACTACTCTCAGTGCATCGCTTGGCGGAAATCGCGCGACTTGCACTGAGTTTCGCCTACGCGGTAATCGAGCGAAGTCGAGATTCCACTATCGCGCAGTCGTTGTGAGTCGAGATTCAGTGACCGGGAGCAGGGAGCAAGGGAGACAAGGGAACAAGAGATGAAAACTTACAATAACTCTTTCTCCTTGCCCAATGCCCAATGCCCAATAACTAATGACTAATCAATTCCACAGCATCTCGTCCATCGTAATTTTGTAAGTAAACTTTGACAATTTCTTCTTTAGCAGTAGGCAATTTCTTGCCAATAAAATCTGGATGAATCGGTAATTCTCGATGGCCCCTATCTACCAATACAGCTAAACGAATCACCTCTGGTCTACCGTAATCATTAACTGCGTTCAAAGCAGCGCGAATCGTCCGTCCTTTAAAAATCACATCATCCACAAGTACAACTGTTTTCCCTGTAAGATCAAAGGGAATTTCGCTTTTTGTTGGAGTCCGCAATCCAATTTTGTCGAGGTCATCTCGATAAAATGTGATGTCCAAAGCGCCGACTGACACGGCTACACCTTCGAGTGTTTCAATTTGACGCGCCAATAATTCAGCTAATAACGCACCCCTGGTATAAATACCAAGAAGCACCAATTGAGACAAATCACGTGTCCTTTCCACAATTTGAGAGGCAAGACGAGTCAAGGTACGACGGATTTCTTCGGATGAGAGAATTTCGACTACTTTGGCAGACATAATTATAGACTGATACCCCTAAAAAATTAGGGAGTGGGAACTAGGAACTGGGACAGAAGCAAGGGAGCAGGGAGCAAAGAGAAGAGTTTTCCCCTCTGCACCCTGCCCCTGTGCCTCTTTTCAATACCCAATGCCCTATATTTATCATTACCTATTTGGGAGTATTAAAAATATAGCGATCGCTATTCCTAACCATAGCAAAAAACAATATCGAGTCAGTTGCAAAGCATTCTGAATAGAAGTTGCAGTAATTGGATAAATAGCATCCCCTAGCAGTGGTTTGTACTTAGCTACCCCGCGATACCAATTTGTACCCCCCATCTGCACACCCAAAAAAGCAGCATAGGCACATTCACTCCAGCCAGAATTGGGGCTTGGATCGTTAATTGCATCCCGACGACAAAGTTGCCAAACATGCATCGGTTTACCCGATAACAGCGCTAGAGTCACAACTGTTAACCGACAAGGTAGCCAAGTCAAACAATCTTCTAACCTTGCACAGAACCATCCCAAATAAGTATAGGGTGCTTCTCGATAGCCCACCATTGAATCAAGGGTACTGCTAGCTTTGTATGCTAAAGCCAAGGGAGTTGGCCCCACAACTGGTATAAAGACACCAACAATTGCATAAAAAAGTGGAGCCATTACTCCATCGGTGGCATTTTCTGCAACTGTTTCTAAAACGGCTCGCGAAATTTCTGTTTGCGAGAGATTTTGTGTATCTCTACCAACGTAATTACTTAAAATTTTCCGAGCCTCCCCCAAATTTCCTGCTGTTAAAGGTTGTAAAACAGCCTCTGCTGCTGCTCTTAAACTTCTGCCGGCAAAACAACTAGCCAAAAGAATGCTATCTATTGCAATTCCCAATAGTGGATGAATCAATCTAGCAATTTTAATCATCAAAAAGCCAACAAGCCCGCTACCAATTATCAAGATAATGCCTAGTACAATTCCAGCTAGGCGTTGGGTTAGAGAATTTTGACACACTTGCAGAGAAAATTTGGTTAGGCGAGAAATTACCCACCCCATAACTTGCACTGGATGAGGCCAGTCCCAAGGATCGCCAATTAAATAATCTAAAAATGCTGCAATTATCAAGATATAGATATTATTAGTCATAAGTTACAAGTCTTGGGTTAAAAGCCAAAGGTCAATATTTGGACTACTGGCTTTTGACTAAACCACAAAACTAGCCTCTTCACCAAGAGAAGCTTGCCAGCTACGAGCATCGTAATAAAGGTCTGCCAGAGTAATACTGTATAAAGCTTCTTTGAGCTTTTGGTTGAGTCTTTGCCAAAGGCTAAATGTTACCCAATCTTCAGCTTGTGTCGGTGCTGGGGTGTGATGGGGTAAATGGCTAGTCTCGCCAACTGCTTCTAAAATTTGTCCTATAGATATTTGTGCAGGTTCTCTTGCCAATTGGTATCCGCCGATGCTACCACGAATTGATTTAACTATTGACGCACGACGCATTTCTATTAGTAGTTTTTCAAGGTAAGGAGCTGGGATATCTTGGCGTTTAGCGATCGCTCTGACAGATGCAGGGCCATATCTTGGCTGTAAACTTAAATCTAGCAATGCCTTTACACTATAGTGTCCTTTGGTAGTTAGTTTCATTTTGGCAAGCTTTGTTGTTTGTCCTTTGTAAATAACCAATACTTCTCTAACGAGAGGCTACGCCAACGACAACGCGGTAGTTGAGCGTAGTCGAAACTCAGTACAAGTGACTAATAACCAATGACTAATGACTAAGGATCAGTTTTGCTTATGATTCTGTGACTTAGTTATCATCTTCAGCAACTAGACAACCTTTTGAGCCTTAGTTTAGAAAACTTAAAACTTATATAGTTTAGCAGGAATTCACAAACTATATATATAGTTATCAGCATTGCCAGGATTCTCTAAAATAGATTGTCTTGACAATATTGGTAATAGCATAACAATTGTGCATCTGAGTGTAATATACTTGGCTAGGTTGAGATAAAAAACTAAAGGATTATGTTCCTATTAGCTCAACCTCAGCTAAAATAAAATCGATTCAAACACTTCAAACATTCATTTTCGACCTAAGTTGATGCCTAAACTGAAAAAAATTGAACCCCTACTCGGTGAAGAACTGCTCAAAAAAGTCAAAGAGCTAGAGAACGAGAGCAAGGAAGATAAAGCCAAGAAGTGCGGCTACTATACCGTTACCAAAAATGGTATAGAGCGCGTCAATATGATGAAGTTCTTAAATGCCCTAATTGATGCCGAAGGCATTCAGTTAGACAGTACACCCAGTGCTAATGGGCGTGGTGGACGTAGTGCTAGCTATAGAATTAGTGTGCAATCGAATGGTAACTTACTTATAGGTTCAGCTTATACAAAACAGATGAATCTTAAACCAGGAGATGAGTTTCTGATCACTTTAGGCAAAAAGCACATTCGTTTGAGACAGGTAGATCCAGAAGATCAAGAAGATGATGAAGCCATAGACGCTACAGCTTAATAAATGGTCATTAGTCAATCGTTATTTGTCCTTTGTGAAAACCAATACTTCGACAACGCTTAGTACAAGTGACTAATGACCAATGACTAATGACTAATAACTATATCTGTGGTCGGTAAGACTGGTAAATAATGGCGAAGTGCCTTGCGCGTAACTGCTAAATTACAGGTTAATGCAATTTGCTCTTTTTCTAGTAAACCCAAAATGCGATCGGGTTTGTCTCGTGCTACCACTGGTAATTGATGCAAACCTCGAAGACTCATGCGGTCTAATGCCTCAGATAATAGTTCATCTTGCCATGCATAGAGAATTTCAGTAGTACAAATGTCTATAAGAGTTTGACTGGATAAATTATCTGGAACTTCAGTTGGCGAATTTGAGTAAGTTTGCCAAAGAGCAAGGGCACGGTTAATATCTTCCAGAGAAAGTATACCAATTAATTGTTCTGCTTCATCAATTACTAAAGCGCTACGGACGCGATCGCGGGTCATTTCCACAGCTGCATCTAACACTCCAAGAGTTGCAGGTAACTTTTTTGGACAGGGGTACATGGCATCTTCTACCAAAATTTGCTGCACAATTTCCGCTTGTTCATCTTTCAATTCCGAAAGGCCAATTTGTTGTAAGTTAGAGTTAGAGTTAAAAGTTGGTTTAATCCTTTCCACTAGCCAAACACTCAAACCCACAGCTGCCATCAACGGTAAAACAATCCGATAGTCACGGGTTAATTCAAACAGCATTAAAATAGCCGTTAACGGCGCTCTTACACTAGCAGCTAGCACTGCTGCCATTCCCACCATTGCGTAAGCTGGGGGAGCCGCCATTTGATCGCAAATTGTCGGGAATGCTACAGCCAACATTTTGGCGTAAGCCGACCCAAAAGAAGCACCTAAAAACATGGCTGGTGCGAACAAACCACCGATGAAACCACTACCTGTACTAATTGCAGTCATCAATAATTTCACCACCAACAGCACCACCAACAAGTAGAGTGGAAACTCCACATCCTGAAGCATTGCTTCTACAGTTTCATAACCAACGCCCAGAATTTGCGGAAAGTGCAAAGCAACTGCACCAATCATCACACCGCCAATAATTGGATGAATCGGCTCAGGAATTTGTTTCAAAAAGGCAAAGCCTGGAATTTTCCCAGCAAAGCAGGCTTTTGATAAACGAATTGATTGAGTATAAGTGACAGAAACTAGGCTGGCCCCTAAACCCAAGCCAAGATAAAGGGGTAATTCTAAGGGACTGCGAACTTGGTAAACAGGTAAATCAAAAGCAGGTTGTGCCCCCAAACCAATTTGGGCAATTAATGCTGCTACTACCGCCGCTAGCAGCACCACACTCACCGCAGAAGTAGCGAAAGATGTCGCTCCCATCACCACCTCTAGGGCAAAAAATACTCCAGCGATGGGAGCATTAAATCCAGCCGCCAGTCCAGCCGCCGCCCCAGCACCCAATAGCAAACGCTGTCGTTCTTGAGATACATTCAGGATCACAGAGAACAACATCCCAAAATTGGCGCCAATTTCGACACTCGGCCCCTCTGGCCCCAAAGAAGCACCGCTCCCCAAAGAAACAGATGCAGCCAGCATTTTACTAACTGGTCGTAGTGGTCGCCTAATCTCTGTTCCTTGAGAGGCGGCAATCAGAGATGAAAGTCCAGGGCCAAAATCTTGAGTGCGCCAACGCATCAAGCCAACGATTAATCCGCCAAGGGTGGGAACACAGGCTAAAGTCCAAGCACCCCAAGCGCCAATTTGACCCATTAAATTTTCCAGCATCAGCTGGTGAACCAGCTGGATTAAATAGTGAAAGGTGACTACACCCATACCAGTACCACCGCCAATAAGCATGGCTAAAAACAGCACAACTGTTTCTGGCGATGGTTGAAAACGATTAATTAGGTGAGCTAAACGAGCGGAAGGTGTAGGAAAGGCAGGTTGTTCCGTTACCTTCCTCAGTTGAGTGGGAGGTAAGATCATTGAGAGGCGGGGTAAATGTAAGAAAAAATTTAAATTTTTATCTGTTACTTATCATTGTGAGCCATTATTTAGCAACCGGACAAGTAGACTTTATTTGCTTGATTTACAAAGCTTTAGCGAAAAATGTCATTGTGCAAAATTTTTGTGGTGAGAATGGTTAAATGGGAGACAATTATTATTTGAGGGTCAGCGATGCCTAGTTTGGGCAACACTTACGCTAGTCGGGTGAGAGTGAGCGCCAACGTTATTTTTTCTAGAGACAACAAAGTTTTTCTCGGCTGGGTGGATGCACCCGTAAACATTAACTAGGAGTCATCCTTGCCTAAATCTAGCTATACTCGTGTTGCGACCATTGAGCCATCCTTGGTAGTAATAGAATATATGTATGGTTTATACCTGATATCAGACCATACATTGATCCCAATTCAATATAGCTATTGTTATAGAGCGAGTAAATGGACTAGGCGGACGAGGTAAATGAATATACACACTTTTGATAATCATTATGTTACTTGCCCAATTTGCCAAAGAAATGCTACGCCCAAACCAGTTAAAACGCGCATGGGCTTGTTTTGCTGTCCTTATTGTCAGGAACGGCTAGTAGTTTGCCAAAGCGGTCATTATGTCCGCGATCCGTTTACTTGGAGACAAATGATGATTTCTTCAGCGCTACGTCGGCAAAGCCGACCTTTAGCGAGGATTATCAGAGATTTTGTCCTACTCAAGCGTCCTATGGTAGCTTTAGCTGTGGGCAGCGCTATTTTCTTTAGTGCGATCGCTCTCACCCAAGAACGGACAAGTTATGATCGCCAAACCTCTCCCACAACAGAGAAAATTAATGACCCAGGATACAAATCTCAGTAAATGGATTAATTTGCTATAAATCAAATTCTACTTTGATTTTTGTAATATTATAACTAAATACTCCAATAAAACCGTGTCTTATTGTTCCAAATAAAACGCGGTTTTATATTATGTCCGTTTAAAGAATGATTGCTGATTAGGTAAGTACTTTAGTACCCAACTTAAGCATTTTCAGCACTAAAGTGCTAACTAAAAACTATTGTTTATACTTATCTAATTATCATATCAATTTGAAAATCGGGACACCACAGCATCTAGAATTTACTGTCCGGCAATACTTGGGGTGAAAACATTGCCCACAATGACTGATAGTAAGGGAGAAAATAAGCAGCCTGTTGTGGTTCCAAACAAGAGCGAGCTTATCATTTCTTCACATTAATACCAATTCAATTAATGATTGCAACACATCCTTGGGTAAAGATGCGATGAATCGCGTCTCTACAAATGGTCTATTTGTCGTATTCTTTTTTCCAATTGATATAAATCGCTGGTTTTTTACACTTTTAGGAAGAAAGCGATCGCCACACAATTATCGAAGGGGACAAGGGGACAAGGGAATAACCATGCCCGATGCCCCACACTTATAATCGCTCAGTCTCTTTTGTGACTAACCTCCAACCTTCAGCTTCATCAACTAGCTTCATCGACTCTAGTTGAAGATTGTTAAAAGCAGATGTATGAAGTAGAAAGTAGGGTTGGCCGTTGTAGTGCCAATAGTATTGAAGTTCGCCAACAGAAGCGGGAATGATGGTGCGATCGCTATAATAATCCAACGAGGGACGATGGTAAGGGAAGGATGTATAAATCTTCCTTGTGGCAGGATTTGCCCGCACAATCATAGCGGCCACTGGTTTAACTGGATAGGCTTCAGATAATTCCCAAACCCAGTAGTTAGATTTCATTAACAACAGTAGTGAAATATAACTTCCCCAAAACAAAATCTTCAGAAATTGCCCGTCGCCTCGCTCTGCCAAAATAGCTGCTAAGGTCATAGTTAAAGCGACTGCGGCAAAAATCAGTTGTAAGTCTGTTGTTGGTGTTGTACCCGAACTGAAATAAATACTACCAGCAGAAGCGACCACAGCAAGTATTGCCAAACCAGCAACCCAAGCACGGGGATAAGATGAGAGTAAAGGCGAATTTTCTGTTTCTGATAACTGGATACCAAAAGCTAAAGCTAAACTGGGGTAAATCGGGAATAGATACCAGGGAACTTTGGTAATCATGAAGGAAATTACCAACAGATAAACACCACTCCACGCCATTACTAGTTTTGCCCAGCTAAGGTTACGATTTTCCCAAGTTAAGCGGACAGTTTGTGGTAAGAATAATAACCAGGGCCATGTGTACTTGAGAAGTTCAAAGACATAGTACCAAGGGGCTTGAGAATTCTCTTCGACAACAGAGCCAACTCGACCTAGTGATGGGTTTGCAAGGCCGATTTGGGCGAAAGTATAACCATAGTGAATTAGTTGGGCAGCATACCAACCAGCTACAGGTAGAATGCCAATTAAGATTGCTATCCAGAGATAGTAACAGGTGAGCAGTCGTGGCGTATCCCAAAACAGAAACACCAGTGCGATCGCACCTAGTAATATGCCTAGTAGTCCTTGAGTTAGGCAAATGAACCCAAAGCTAATACCAACACCCAGACAATAACGTAAATCCCGGCGCGATCGCAACACGCACAACATCATCACCATCAAAAAACTTACCATTGCCCCATCCAACATTGCTAACCGCCCATGACGCACCACGGGTAGCATTGTTAGGTAAATCAAGGCGCTATAAATCGCTGCCCAACGTTGGCGAAATATCTCTCGAGCAATGCAATACAGTAAAGGTACAGATGTCGCTGTTAAGATTGCTCCAGGTAGACGCGTTGTCCACTCATTTTCGCCTCCTAGAGAATAAGCCCAAGCAATTAGCAAATGCATCAAAGGCGGCTTGTTATGATATGGTTCGCCTCCTAGCGTTGGGTAAAGCCAACGCATTGAACCTGCTGGTGCTTGCCAAATTTCATGAGCAACCTGTGCCACAGTCCCTTCATCCCAATCTCGTAGCGGCAATCCTCCCAGATTGATGCTAAACAGTAACACTGCTGCCAACAGCAATACTATTAGCCATACCCAATCAATCCATCTGCCAACCGTGCGATGCTGTTTTTCCAGATGACTCCAAATAAAGCTTCCTTCTTGCATATTCTCTGGTAATCATTTTACTTGCTGGTTTGATTACATAGAGATATCTAGCGAATCTCCAATGTTGCCACCCAGTAGCAACGTATGTTCTTAACAATTGCTAGTTTCCAAGATTAACTCAATTTTTTATAATTAGCCCTATTTTTTCAAAAATTTATCTTAGTTATTTCCAGAATATTTAACCAAAAAAATGATAAAAATAATACAGACAATAAATTATTTATCACCTGTTGATTAGTCCGTAAATTAACTTGTACTTTATTTTTAATATTACCCTGAGTTTGATTTTTATCTACTTAGTTGTCAGTTGGCTATTTCCCGACAACAAACAATAATTGTTACAGATTTTCAATTTCGTCCTGATGGGATAATAGTCTTCAGCATAATATGTAGGACTCATATTTTATTTCTGAAAAAATTAATTACAACTCAAAAAGGCTTATTGCCTATTGCCTATTGCCTATTGCTTTCCACAGCTAACTTAAAAAATAAAAATAACTTGAAGCTTTAATTCATTATTATGATAAATAATCTCAATTTGGCTAATAAATTCTCGAAAGTAAAATCGCCGCTCTGTTTCCGACAAATCTAACCAAAATTGTGGTATTGAAACAGCTTGAGCAACAGAACGTAAGTTAACTGGGGGAAGAGTCGCCAACTTTGCTTCGAGTGTAGAAATTTCTGTGTGGAGTTTGTAAGCCCTTAACTTTGCTGTTTCGACATCTAAAATTCCAGTTTCAATTAAAGCGGGTAACTGAGCAAGTATTTCTTGCTGACGCGCGATCGCTTGCCCTAAACTGTTCTTAATTTCATCCAACTGGGGAAAATTCATCCCCGCTACAGCTAAGGGTAAGTCACGGCAAACCGTTTCAATTGTATTTTCCAACACCTCTTGGTAAGGAATAGCCTTACACTTGGGGCGTTGGGGACAACTAGTAGAACGTAAATAAAGATACTCCTTATCTTGGTTGCGTTGGGTAACACGGGTAACTGTCAGATGCGATTGACACTCAGCGCAAACAACCAACCCAGCTAAAGAACGTGGTGCGCTAGCAGTTCGGGATGGTAAACGGCTGTTACGGCGTAAAAGTCGGTCAACTTGGGCTGCTTCTTCTTTAGAAATTATTGGAATATGGGTATTGGAGATAATTTCGCCATTTTGGTAGGCTGTATTACCGCGATAGACAGGATTAGTCAGCCAGCGTCTTCCTGTAGTGACAGAGATTTTCTTGCCGTATTTTTTTGCCAAATAACGAACTGAACCCCGCAGAGAACCATAGAGTAAAAAATGTTCAAAAAAATCTTTGACTACTGGTGAAGTACTGCGGTCAATGGTATATTTTCCCTTACCTCTGCGATAGCCGTAGGGAACTTTGCCGGGTGGCGGTGCAACCTCAAGACGATTACGGGCGTGTCCTTGGCGAATGCGACGGCTACGTTGTTGACGTTGGATTGCGTGTAGCAAATTCAACAAATCAGCGCCCAAAGGGTAATTTTCGGAAGTGTAGGGCTGTTCAGTGGCGATTACTGCTATTCCCATGACTTCGAGTTGATTGAGGCGATCGCTAATTTCCTCTACAGTATCCCCTAATTCTTCCAACCGACGAATCAACAGATAATCTGCTGCTTCAGTTTCGCAATCGGTAAATAATTTTTGTAATTGCGATCGTCCAGAAGAGTCTGGCTTGCCCAAATCTTCATAAACCCGATCCACCTCCCATCCCCAATCAGCTTGATCGGGAGAAGATTCTAATAATGGATCAGTGTAAGAGTAGGCAATGATTTTCATTAGTCATCAGTCATTAGTCAATAGTCAATATAATAGTTCTTCTTCCCCTGCCTCCCCTGCCCTACTTGCCCACTCCTCACTGCTGACTCAATTCGATAATATTCCCATCAGGATCTTGAGTGAACAAGGCAGCGCGACCGGAGGCGCTGGCTTGAATGGGATAATTATGATTGAGTAATTCCTGTTTGGCGGTGTCTAAGTCAGCAACGGAGAAAGCAATGTGGGGATTACGCCCCCATTTTTCGTTTGGGTTTTCCGTGGGGACAGCAAGTGCAACTATCAGGTGAAGTTGGTAGTCACCGATTTGATACCATACGCCAGCGTATTTCAGGGAACGATCTATTTTAGATAATCCCAATACTTTGCCATAAAATTGCTCGGAGCGTTCTAAGTCAGTCACAAGAATCGCTGTATGGAGACTTCGGGTAATCTGCATTGTCGGTAAGATGCGATCGCATTTATTTAAATTTTGACGTAGTTTGTATTCTTGTGGGAGCAGGGGAGGCAGGGGAAGAAGAACTATTATATTGACTATTGACCAATACAATACCCAATCCCCAATACCCAATCCCCAATTTTCAATCCCCAATCCCATCACAAACTCAACGGCAGTTGAACTGTGAACTTTGTCCAGCCCTGAGAACTGGTAACTTGAATCGTGCCTTGGAGATATTGAACTAACTTCTTTACTAATGCTAAACCTAATCCTGTGCCGCTCTCTTGCCAGCGATCGCTTTGAGGAATCCGGTAAAATGGTTCAAAGATTCGAGATTGTTCTTGTTTGGGGATTATCACCCCAGAATTGCTAATTGTAATTTGAAAATAAGGAACTTGAAGATTATTTAATCCACTAGATTCCAGATCCTCATTGATGAGACTTTTTGTGGTGTCAATTACCTGAACATCCACCGTAATCTGTCCATTAGGCGGAGTGTATTTACAAGCATTGTTGAATAACTCTGAAATAATTTCCGTTAGGCTAGACAAGTCTGAAACTAAAGGTGGTAAATTTGGAGAGATTCTAACTTTGAAAGACTGTTGCCTAGCTTGAGCGCGTTCCTGAAAATACTCGGCAACATGAGGCAGCCAGCTTTGGAGTTGAACTGAAGTTAATTCCAACGGATAGACATCTGCATCAATCATTCGCATGTGCAGTAAATTATCTACTAAATCTAGTTCTTGTTCGCACTGATCGCGCAGGATAGCTAAGTAACGAGCGACAGATTCAGATGGAGAAAGTGCATTTGAATTTAAAATGCCCTGCCGATCAAGAATATTTTCTAGTACGGAGATTGCCATTTTAATGTTTGACAAGGGCGTTCGCATTTCATGAGAAGTGGTTGCCAGAAAATCCTCTTTCAACTGGTTCAGCCGTTGAAGTTCTGCAATTTGAATTTCTAGTTGTCGAGCACGTTCAGTAGCGAGATTGCGTTCTTCGGTTAGCCGTCGCTGCGTGTCGTCTCGAAAAACCAATACGGCTCCTGTAATTACACCGCTATTATTTCTCAGGGGAGTAGCGCTATCAGCTATCGGTATAGTTCTTCCGTCTTTGGCAATGAGTAAAACACCATTGGCTAGATGGATAATAGTTTCTTGTTGGAGAGCTGCGATAATTGGATTTTCTACAGAAAGCTGAGTTTGTTCGTCAATAAGTTTGATAACTTCAGTTAACATCTTGTCCTTAGCTTCATTCCATCGCCACCCTGTTAGGGCTTCAGCTATCGGATTGAGGTACTTAACATCTAATTCAGTATTTACTACAATTACTCCATCACCCATTTCTCGAAGCACAGAACTCAAAAATTGTTCGCGATCGTAGCGATTGAGAGCTGTTTGAATTGCAACGTAAAGTTCTTGCTCCTTGATCGGTTTGAGGATATATCCAAAGGGGGATGTCAAGGTTGCCCGTTCCACAGTACTTTTATCGGAGTGGCCTGTGACATAGATCACAGGAATTTGCAGATGATGCCAAATTTGCTTTGCTGCCTGAATGCCGTCCATTTCACCCCGTAACCTGATATCCATTAAAATCAAGTTTGGGCGTAATTCAGTTGCTTTGGCAATTGCGCCTTCGGCAGAATCGGTAATATCTAAAACAACATATCCCAAAGACTCTAAACTTTCTTGTAAATTGATCGCAAGAATGTACTCATCTTCAACAACAAGGACTTTAATTGTCTCCTTTTTTTCAGTGTTTGATGGAATCGCAATCATTTTTATGTTGTCCGGCTGTTTGTAAAAGTAATTTTGAATTGTGTTCCGTGCTGAGAGTCAATTTCAAGCTTTCCCCTGAGCTGCTTGACTAAACCCTGTACAAGGGTTATGCCAAGTGTTTTAGCTTTCTTGCTATCAAAATTTTTAGGTAAACCAACACCATTATCTCTAATAATGAGTATTAAAGTGCGGTCTGATTCTTGAGAAAATTTGACCTGAATTTCGCCTCCACGATTCCCAATAAAGGCGTATTTCAAAGCATTGGAAACCAGTTCGTTGATAATTAAGGCACAAGGAATGGCAGTTTCGATGTCGAGGCTAGCATTATCAACTTGAATATTCAGCTTAATCTGGCTGGAACTGACATTATAAGAATCAAATAAATGAGTTGTTAAATCTGGAATATATTGAGCAAAATCAATATCAGCGAGGTCTTCAGAGCGGTATAGTTTTTCATGAACTAGGGCAATGGAAGCAATGCGGTTTTGACTATCGCGCAAAATAGCTGTCACCACAGGATCTTGTGTACGTCGGCACTGCATTTGCAGTAAACTGCTGACAATTCCTAAATTGTTCTTAACACGATGATGAATTTCTTTGAGTAATACCTCCTTTTCTTTCAGAGAGGCTTTGATTTTTTCCTCTGCTTGCTTTTGCTCGGTGATATCTTGATGAATAGCTACAACGACGCTTCCATACTCAGGATGTCTAAAAACGGAAGCGGTAGCACTACACCAGAATGGAGTGCCATCTTTTTTAATATTATGGACTTCATAAGTTGCTTCACCGTGTTCCAAAACAGCAGTGCTAATCACCCGATTAATATCTTCAGGTGTATTATCTTTATCACCGTAGTTGACAATCGCTACATGCTGACCGATTAATTCACCAGGGTCATAGCCAAACATCTGCTCGAATTTAGGGTTGGCGTAGACAAACACGCCATCTGTGGTACGAACAAGGCAAATTCCCTCGGCCATGTTGCGGGTAATTACTGCTTGCAACTCTAACATCTGTTCAGCGCGTTTGCGATCGCTGATTTCAACTACGACAATGCCCATGCTAATCGGTTCATCGGCTTCAGATTGAATTGGAAAGTAGGAAGCTAGCCAAGTCCTGATGACCCCAGGGAGTTTTGGGGTTTCTCCACTGATTTCCAAATCCAGAATCGGCTCACCCGTTGTCAAAATATGTTGAAAGATTTGCTCTAGCTTTTGGGCCAAATCAGGGACAATCTCCCACGGTGTCTTGCCAATATGCGTTGCTGGGGGAATGCCATTAATTTCTGCTAATGCCTCATTAATCAATGAATAACGCAGTTCCCGATCCATAATCGTTATACCAACGGGTGCACTATTGATGAAGGTATCCAATAATTTTTGTTTGTGAGCCAGTTCTCGCTCCAGAATCTTACGTTCTGTGATATCGATCGCGACCCTACCCACTAGCTTTTGTGCAGACAATCCGAGAATTGGGAACTTATATACCAAGAACTCTCCAAGGATACCATCTGGTCGGGGAGCAACTTCAATCGCCTCAATTACCTGATTTGTCTGTATGACTGTCTGAATATGATCGAAATGCTGCCGAGCAATTTTATCTGTATAGAGGTCAAAAATGGATTGCCCAATCACCTGTTCAGGTAGTAATTTAAATGTTCGCAGGTATGTTTGGTTTGAGTAAAGTATACGCCCATCTGTATCACTGATCCATGCAAGTACTGGGCTGTTGTTCATAAATGCCTGGAACCTGGCTTCACTTTCTTGCAAAGCTGCTTCTGCTTGCTTTCGTTCTGTAATATCAATAATTACGCCCAGCATCTGTATAGGGTCGCCTGCTTCGTTATAAACGCCCCGCCCTTTCCCTGTGAGCCAGTGAACACTACCATTAGGATAAATTACTCGATACTCACCTTGAAAATTAGTATGTTGTGCCAGTGCATCTAATACAGCCTGTTCAATTCGGTCAACATCCTCTAGATGAACCCGATTTCGCCATAGCTGATAACTAGCTGCTGATATTTCTGGCTCTAAACCTAACAAACGATAATGGTTGTCGTTCCAGATAACTTCGCCTGTTTGAAGATTCCAATCCCAAATACCGATGTGGTTAAATTCCAACGTCAGCCTCAGTTGTTCTTCACTTCTGGCTAAAGCTGCTTCAGTTTGTTTGCGTAACTGAAGCTCGTCATAAACATCGCTGATATCTCGATGAGTACCAGTCATCCGTAAAGGTTTACCCTGTTCATCTCGCATCACAACCTTGCCGTAGTTGGCAATCCATTTCCATTCGCCCGACTTTGTTTGAACTCGATAGTTAAATTTGTAGGAAACTGAACTATCTTTGAGATGATCTGCCAAGATTTTCTTAACCCAAGGAAGATCGTCGGGATGAACTAATCGCTCCCAAGTACTCAAATTTTGTGGAAGTTCCTCGAAGCTGTATCCAAGCATTTTTAGAAAAAGGGGGCTGTAATACACCTCTTGAGTCAAAATATTCCAGTCCCACAATCCATCCCCAGAAGCCTCAAGTGCTAATTGTAGTCGTTCCTCACTTTGTCTGAGGGCGGTTTCTGCTTGTTTGCGATATTCTTCGACACGCTTACGCGCAGTGATATCTGTGACTCGTACTAGTTGCATCACAGTACCAGCAACCGTGATTTGTTTGGCTGTCATATTTCCCCAAAAAGTATTGCCCTGCTTGGTGACATATTCAATTTCTTGACTCCAAAGGCTTTGCTGCTTAATTTTTTCGGATATGGAGTCTAACTCATTAGGGGTGAACTGTTGTTTTTGCAGAGTATGATCTGCAATGTTAATAAGTTCAGCTTTGCTAGAGGCTGCAAATAACTTCACTGCTTGCTCGTTACAGTCAGTGGTCAATAATGTTTCTACATTTACTAAAAAGAGCGCATCGGCGGATTCATTATAAACAGCTTCTAGTAGGTCGCGGCTCTTGATGATTTCTAGCTCGGTTTGTTTACGTTCTGTAATATCTAAAACAGATCCCAACAGCTTAACAGCCTGCCCTTGAGAACCATAAGCTATCTCTGCTTTAGTCTCAACGTAGCGTACTGAGCCATCGGGCCGAACAACTCGAAACTCAACAGTGAAAGGGGTTCCTTGAGCGTAGGCGTAGCTCGTCTTAGACATCACCTGTTCCATGTGGGTGTTCATCCAATCGCGATCGTCTGGGTGAATCATCTGGAGAAATTCTTCTTGGGTTGGTTCGCTTTGAGTTTGATTTAAACCAAAAATGCGAAAAGTTTCTATTGACCAGCAGAGCTTTTTGGTTTCTAAATTAAATTCCCAACTGCCTATATGAGCGATCTGTTGAGTAGTGGCTAGCAGTGTTTCACTTTGTCGGAGTTTCTCTTCAGCTTTTTGGCGATCGCGCAGTGCAGTTTGTTGTTCAGTGATATCTCGCCCTTCTGGAATCAACAAAACAACTCGATCCATTTCGTCAAGAAGCGGACGCAGGGAAAAATCGATTGTTGCTACTCGGTTATTTGCACCGAGAATATCCACTTGATAACGGACAAACTCTCCTTGAGCTGCACGAGCGATCGCTTGTTTTAATTCTTCTTGAGTTTGCGGTGAAATCGTCCACCAGTGTGCTTCCCAAAAAGGGCGATTGATCACATCTTCCAACTTCAGTCCACCAAAACTTAGCGCCGTCTGGTTTGCCTCTAGTAAAATGCCATCTAGCGTTAGCAGCCCTGTGAACTGGAAAGTGTTATTGAAGATGGCGCAAAAACGGCGCTCGCTTTGCTGTAATTTGGCAGTACGCTCTTGTACTTTGGCTTCTAACTCGGTGTTGAGGGTTTGGAGGTTGTGGTAAAGTTCGGCTTGTTGGATGGCGATCGCTAGTTGCACAGTCAGTTGGTTGAGCAATTCCACCTCAAATTCCTGCCATTGTCGTGGGGCAGAACATTGATGCACGATAAATAGCCCCCAAAGTTCAACTGTTGAACTCCCCTTGTTCTCTAACAAAATAGGGACAACTAAATTCGCCTTCACCTGAAACTGTTCCAAAAGATTAATATGGCAATCACTTAAACCCGCTTCGTAGATGTTTGTCGCTGCCCAAATTTTTCCCCGACGATATTCTTCCCCCTGATTTTCTTGAAAACAGGTATCTTCAATCTCCAGTCCGAAGATTGGTGTCCATTGGGATAATACCGACTCCGCAACGATGTTACCCTGCATCTGAGGAGTAAATTGATACATTACTACTCGGTCTGCACTCAATAACTGGCGGACTTCTTGAACACTCGTGGCGAGAATATCTTGAAGCTTCAAAGATTGGCGGATATCAAGAGCGATCGCTCCTACTAATTTTTGTTGTTCCTGTTGTTGTTTTAGCTGCCGCATTAGCTGCATCTGCTTGATCGCCCCATGAACCGCTCGACGTAAATTATCAGAGGTCAGTTTTCCTTTGACTAGATAATCTTGCGCCCCACTCTTAATAGCTTGGACTGCGATCGTTTCGTCCCCTTGCCCAGTTAACATAATCACAGATGTCTGGCTACCCTCGGTTTGCTGTTGTAGCTTATTCATCAATTCCAGCCCATCTATATCTGGCAATCGGTAGTCTAAGAGAATTACATCCGGTGTTTTCCATTGACAACCTTGCAGCGCCTGCTTGCCAGACTCAAATTCATAAATATCGTAGCTGTAGCGATCGTCATGCTCCAGGAAACGCCGATATACAGTTCTGTCTTCAGCAGAGTCTTCTACGAAAAATAAAGTTATTGGATAGACTCTCATACAGTTCGACCTCCTAAGAAAGTAGACGTATAGGGTATGAGAAGAAATAATGCCCAATCCCCAATTCCCAATCCCAAATCAGAAAATCAGAAAATCCAGACTTTTTCTTGATCGCACACTACTATTTTTAGTCGTATAAACGCATAATAGAATAGTGACTGATCTGTTCGCCCCTTTACAATCTCTCAAACAAGGTGACTGGTTCAAGCTGATCTGCGGAGCCAGCTTCCAGCATTTGCCGGCAGTCAGAAGTTTAACGTTAGCCTATACTTTGGCGGGCGCTGACTGCATAGATGTTGCAGCTGATCCAGCAGTGATTGCGGCGGCGCAAGCAGGGCTGCAAGTAGCCAAACATCTGGCTAAAGATGCCCAAAATCGAGGCTTTGGCTACAAAGGCAATTCACCGTTTTTGATGGTCAGCCTGAACGATGGAGAAGACCCGCATTTTCGGAAAGCAGAATTTAATCCTACTAAGTGTCCGACAGATTGTCCTAGACCCTGTGAACGGATTTGTCCGGCACAAGCAATTGTGTTTAACAGTATAAAAGAAGACTTTTCGGGAGTAGTATCCGAAAAATGTTATGGCTGTGGTCGTTGTATACCAATTTGTCCTTATGATATAATTTATACAAATTCATACATATCAACGCCGGGAGCGATCGCGCCATTGGTAATGTCAACGGGAGTAGATGCCGTAGAAATCCATACAAAAGTCGGGCGATTGGCAGAATTTAAGCAATTATGGCAAGCAATTTCACCGTGGGCCGAGCAACTAAAGTTACTAGCTATCAGTTGTCCTGATGGCGAGGGGATGACTGACTACTTAAGGGCACTGTATGAGCTAATTGCTCCACTCAAGAGTGCTTTAATTTGGCAAACTGATGGTCGTCCTATGAGTGGTGATATTGGCGATGGCACCACAATAGCCCCGGTGAAATTAGGGCAAAAAGTTTTGGCAGCTAAGTTACCGGGATATGTGCAGTTAGCAGGCGGCACAAATAGGTATACCGTTGCTAAGTTAAAGGCAATGGGACTACTTAAGAAGGCAGGGGAGCAGGGGAGCAGGGGAGCAAGGGAGAAACAAGAATTTTCCCCCTCTGCCCCTCTGTCCCTCTGCCCCTCCGCCTCCATCGCCGGGGTCGCCTACGGTAGCTATGCCCGTGTACTGCTGTCACCAATTCTCGAACAGTTAGAGAATAAGGAGGTAAGTAACACCAATGTGAAGGCGAATCTTCGCCTAGAAGAAGATGACGTATTACTTTGGCAAGCTGTAGAACTTGCCCATTCTCTCGTTTCCCAGATCAAGTCACAGCAGGAGCATTAATTGCTCGTTCGGAAAAATACCAGAGCGGGTTATCCTGCACGCAAACGTCCTCGCTATCTCTAAAAACGTCACCATAGAAAGCATGACGATTACAGACGATCTCCAAAAGTTATTAGACATTTTGCCCCAAGACCTGCGACAAGCACTAGAGAGTCATCCCAAACGAGATATTTTAGTAGAAGTGGTCTTGGATTTGGGTCGTCGCCCAGAGGCTCGCTTTCCTAATCAAGCTGAGTATCTGAGCGAAGTACCCGTCACTCAAGAACAGATAGATGATTGTATTCAACGAGTTGGAATCTTTGGCGGAGATAATCGAGCAGGAATTGAGCAAACTTTGCATCGGATCAGCGCCATCCGCAACCGCACGGGTAAGATTATTGGCTTGACCTGTCGCGTTGGTCGAGCAGTATTTGGAACCATTGGCATGATCCGCGATTTGGTAGAAACTGGTAAATCGATTCTCATGCTGGGGCGTCCAGGCGTGGGCAAAACTACTGCCTTACGGGAAATTGCCCGTGTTTTGGCTGATGATTTGCAAAAGCGAGTGGTGATTATTGACACCTCCAACGAAATAGCTGGGGATGGTGATGTTGCCCACCCCGCCATTGGTCGCGCTCGGCGGATGCAAGTGGCTCATCCAGATCAACAACATCAGGTGATGATTGAGGCAGTGGAAAACCACATGCCAGAGGTGATTGTCATTGATGAAATTGGCACGGAACTGGAAGCTTTAGCGGCTCGTACCATTGCGGAACGGGGTGTACAGTTGGTAGGTACTGCTCACGGGAATCAGATCGAAAATTTGATTAAAAACCCCACCCTAGCTGATTTAGTTGGGGGTATCCAAGCTGTGACGCTGGGAGACGATGAAGCCAGACGCCGGGGTTCTCAAAAGACTGTTTTAGAGCGAAAAGCCCCGCCTACCTTCGAGATTGCTGTGGAAATGTTGGAACGCCAACGCTGGACAGTACACGAAAGTGTTGCTGACACCGTAGATAATCTGTTGCGGGGTCGTCAACCTACTCCACAAACGAGAACCGTTGATGACCACGGCAAAATCGCGGTTACACGTCAGTTAGCTGTTGTCAACGGTCGCGGTGGACAGCTGGGGACAGTGGAAGAGTCTTTCCCACCGGCGCGGCCGTCTAATGGGTGGCGTTCATCTGGACAAATGGTAGCATTGCCACAATTGCCTGTAGAGCGGGTAACTGGACGCAGTGAATTTGATCGTTTGCTGGATGAATCTTTCAATTATTCTGAAAGCATTGATTTAGATGCTGCTACAAGAGTGCCAGGGCCCAATGGTGAAGATTTGCCACTGCACGTTTACCCTTATGGTGTTAGTCGTCATCAACTAGAACAGGTAATTAGCGTACTAACTTTGCCTGTGGTATTGACAAAAGATATAGATAGTGCTGATGCAATTTTAGCACTGCGATCGCACGTCAAAAACCACGCCAAATTACGGCAAATGGCTAAAGCTCGTCATGTACCCATTCACATGATTAAGTCCAGCACTATTCCCCAAATTACCCGTGGTTTGCGGCGGTTGCTGAACATCGACGACCCAGAAATGGCCGATGACCTAGAATTGCAGTTGTTTTTGCACAATGGTAGCGATGATGAGATGGATGCCTTGGAAGAAGCTAGACTTGCTGTTGAGCAAATTGTGATTCCGAAAGGACAGCCAGTCGAGTTATTGCCGCGTTCTCCCCAAGTCCGCAAAATGCAACATGAGTTGGTAGAACATTATCGTCTCAAGTCGCATAGTTTTGGTGAAGAACCAAATAGAAGATTGCGGATTTATCCAGCGTAACTCCACCCTCAGCCCCTCTTTGCAGTGCAAAGGGGGGATCTCACTGGCAGGCACTAACCAATGATCTCCAATTTTTGATTTTGCAACACGGCTACAGTCTGAAGTGAATTTCTGTATCATCTAAATATTTCAGCCATGTGAGAGCAGAATTCAGAATTCAGGAGTAAAACACGCTTAATATCTGGGTAACAGACGCGAGCTTGTGTACCTCACTTTCCTTGAAATCTGCTGTAGCATTTACCCTATGCCAAAAAACCCGGTCACGAAGACCAGGTTTTTGTGGGGCCATATTCCCCCAAGGCTAGTTATAGAAGTTATTTATAAATCACTGTTCTGGTAATAATTACCAAACTTAAGTTACTAATTTCGGAAAACTGCCACCCAATTTTTTCAAAAATCAAATATGAGTCCCAATACTTCTGGGTTAAGTATTTTTAATTTGGAATCGGGTTTTGGGAAAGTTTACTGGGTTTGGGGTAAAGGTTTTTTATTGCCGCTTTCCCCCGCCCTTCATCCCCAGAGGGGGCCCCACCTTCCCCTTTTCCCCTTAACCGAGCAGTTCTGATATGAGTCCTACATAACATCACTGAAACTCTGTTTTTGTTCTTATTTTTTTGAGTCTCAGTTTTTTGTGTGATTTTGAAAAGCCCCCTTTATTGTGATTTATTGACTTTATTCTTAATAAAGCCAGGATTATTTCAAGTAACTTAATTCTTTAAACCTATATTTGTCAGATTTTTCAGGCTTTATTAACCGCCAAACTAAGGTTTATTAGTAAAGGCAGCCACCTTGTCTTGTCCTGCGGTCATATAAGCACAAGCCATGTGTGATGAGTTATACGCCCAGCCAAAGCGTCCTTGACGGTCTATGAGGATGCACCCAGCTTCACCTTTAACCTTAGAAACCAAAGCGTCAATTGCCATCTGTGCTGCTTCATCTGGATGCCGATCGCCACTCAAAAAATCGATCGCAGTTTTAGCCAAAACCACGGGGATAATCGACTCACCATCACCTGTTGTTGAGCAAGCGCCGATTTTATTATCAGCATACAAACCACAGCCAACAAGCGCAGTGTCACCGACGCGACCTTGTTGCTGCTTGGTAGTGCCGCCAGTTGAAGTGCCAGCAGCTAGGATGCCGCTAGCATCCAAAGCTACACAACCTACGGTGTTGGGGCGATCGATTACTTCTCGATCTTCCTTCCACTGCTCCAACTGTTCCTCAGCTATTAAGTCTTCTTTTTTGCACATTTCAGCCCCGGAATCTATGGCGAAGCGTTCTGCACCCCGCGCTACTAGTAGTCTGGGTTTATCATCCATAATGTTCCGGGCAACCGAGATTGGATGACGGATGCCCTGAGCTGCTGCAACTGCTCCCCAACTTAATGAGCCTTCCATAATCGCCGCGTCTAATTCCACCTCTCCGTCGCTGTTGAGAGTTGCACCAAGGCTGGCGTTAAATGTTTGGTCAGCTTCCAAAACTCGAATAGCTGCTTCCACAGCCTCGGCGGCTGTACCCCCACTAATTAGCACTGCCCAACCAGCCTCTACTGCTGCTGTACAGCCTGCATTATTGGCTGCAACCTTGTCGTCCGTGATGGTTTTTGCTCCACCGTGAACAATGATAGTCGGTGTCATATAATTCCTTCTTGTTTAGTATGAATTTTGTGGGACTGCAACTGCTTCAACTCTTTCGTCAATTAGTTGTAGCGATCGCATTTTTAAAGTCTCTAAACCCAAGTGCTGGGTTGCTGATATAAACACAGCTTCGGGATAATCTTGTTGAACCCTAGCCCAGGTTTCGCTATCTACTTTGTCAACCTTGTTAAAAGCAATCAAACTTTTTTCTGGAATCTCTGGCATTTCTTCGAGTATTTCCAGCACACTTGCAATATGACTTTCCCAAGCTGGATGGGATAAATCCACGACATGAATCATCGCATCAGCCTCAACAACTTCCTCCAATGTGGCGCGAAACGCATCCATCAGTGGTGGTGGAAGTTCGTGAATAAATCCTACAGTATCTGTGAGCAGAATCGAGCGGCGTTCTTGTGTTTCTGGTTTTGTAATTACTACCTTGCGGGTTGTTGGGTCGAGGGTAGCAAATAGTTGATCTGCGGTGAAAACCTCTGCATTGGTTAACACATTTAGTAAAGTAGATTTACCAGCATTGGTATAGCCAACTAATGCCAAAACCGGAATTTCTTGCTGTTGTCGTTGTTGTCTAATCCGGGCGCGGTGTGCTTGTAATTGGTTCACTTCTTCCTGTAGTTGACCAATTCGTCGTTGAATTGTTCGCCGTTCCGTCTCTAGTTTTGTTTCACCAGGGCCTCGCGTACCAATCCCCGCACCTAATCGAGACATTTCCTGACCGCGATCGCGCAACCGAGGTAACATATATTCGAGTTGCGCCAGTTCTACTTGTAATTTACCCTCTTGAGTGCGCGCGCGTTGAGCGAAAATATCCAGAATTACTTCTGTGCGGTCTACAACTCGGATGCCAATCTCTTGTTCTAAATTGCGGGCTTGAGATGCAGAAATATCTCGGTCAAAAACGATTAGATTAGCTCTTAGTTTGTGAGCTAAAAGGGTGATTTCTTCAATTTTTCCCTTACCGACCACTGTTTGGAGATGGGCGCGATCGCGTTTTTGTCGCATTGTATCGAGTACAATTCCTCCAGCACTTTCAACCAAACGCACTAGTTCTGCAAGTCCATCTTCAAATCGTTGAAGTGAGACATCTTCTGTCTGCACTCCTACCAGCAGCACTCTATCTTGGTCGGAGACAATTTCTTGAGATAGGAATATTCCATTTCCAGCATCAGCGATTTCTTCTTCCCATACCGCTACTAACTCATCAAATTCTTGTTCGGTTAGATCGTCCAAACTTAGAGGAGGTGAAATTACCCAAGGACTCTCTGAATCAGGGAAAAGGTAAGTTAGAAAAGCTTCTTTTGCTTTACCATCAATTGCAGTTAACATGACAAGAGCATCTAGGCGCTGACGCATCATTGCAATCAAAGCTGCTTCATCAGGTGGTTCTGATTTAAATTGAGTAGCAATACAACGGATTTTGCTCAAACGTTCTGCACTGCGACGGGGTAATTCTTCAGGTGGAATTTGAGTTTGACTGGGTGTTCCGACAGCAATTCGGATAACTTGCCCACGCCGATTGATATAACAACAAATCGGGTGATGAATTTGTTGACCGATTGTAGCTAAGGCTTGAGCAAATTCTGGCGTAATAAATCTATCTACTGGTTGATTTTGCTCGTAAAGCTCTTGCAGTCGTTTAATTTGACTAGCTTTTATTCCCTGAACATTGCCATAAATTTTTTGCATAAAACTAATAATCTACAGGTGATTTTTATCTCTGTAATATTATTATTTTGGTTTTTTTAAATTTTGATTTAATCTACCATGAGAAATAAGCAATTTAGCTATAGATAATTACCTCAAAATAAAGCTTCTTATAAAATGATTTATAAACCAATTAAGTGAGGTATTAACCATAAATGAGACTGTAAACGTGTAAGAGATTGTTTGAAAAGTGATTATGTGATATTTAGGCACTAACTGATCCCCCCTAGCCCCTCTTTTTAAGGCTACGGTTTACACACAAGTCTCTTGATCTGCACCTTTGTTGCATTGCCCTGCACCTTTGTTGCATCGTCTTGCACCTTTGTTGCATCGACCTGCATCTTTGTTGCATCGACCTGCATCTTTGTTGCATCGACCTACAAAAATTAACCCACCCTACGTTTATTAAGATGTTGGGTTACGCAAAGCCTCCACCCAACCTACAATTTTTTTGCAACATTTTAGTCTTGACACACCACTAGATGTCTCTAATTTATGTACAATTATTGTTCATTAGCCACCCAGAACGCAAAAGTGCGATCGCTTCTTCTTTTTGTTTGGCTTCGACTTCGATCCACGGTGCTTGGTAGTAAACATTGGGCATATCGGTAATCAAGTCGCTGTGTTTTCTGTCATTGAAAGCTTGCTCACCATTGGAAATATGCACTAATTGCCAATCTGGATTTTTCCAAGTTTCTCGCGCTGCGTAAAACATGGCTCCTACACTCGGATGATCGTAGCTATCCAAATTTTCGTGGCAAATATGGTGATGGGCATCAAATACCATCGGCACACTAGCTTGCTGACATACTGCTAAAATTTCATCGGCACTATAGGCGTATTCATCGTTTTCTAGAGTCAAGCGGCTTTTAATGTTTTCTGGTAGTTCGGAAATTACTTTTACTAGTTGTTCAGTCCGTTGAGATTTGCCACCATGAATATTCATCAATGACCAAGGCGATCGCGGTAATCCCAGTAAGTCAAGTATACGTCCATGTCCTGCTAAATTATTGATACTTGCCTGTACCACTTCCGGGGAATCAGAACTTAGCACTACATATTGATCTGGATGCAACACCATTCTGATGCTCAATGCATTTGCTCGTTCACCGATTGTTGCTAAATCAGCACTCATCGCCTCTAATATATTTGCGCCGATTTCGTCTTCTAAGTCACTTAGGGGAAATAAATTAGAAGACATCCGATAAAGTTGAATATTATTCTGCTGACAAAAGGAGAGGGCATCATGTAAGCGTTGCAAATTATGCCGATACAGTTCACTCAGGGCGCTTTCGCGATCGCTAAGGGAAAGTTTTAAGTATCGGGTGCGTGTCATTGTCCGAAAGCGCACTTGTTTGTCTGAGGTGATGCAAACTAACCCTAAAGAGGGCAGTGTGCTTTTTTGGCACTGCTGTGCATTCGGTAAATTTTGAAACTCAATTACGCTCATGAACTAATACTAACTGATACCTGTTTTAAGCCATTCTTTAATTTAAACAAGTTCTACCATTAGCTTACGAGTACCGAAAGAATGAGTTTCTAAGCCTTACAGGATGTTTTAAATTGTCTTTACTTATGTCGTTGTTGATGCCATTGCCAAGCATGAGCGATAATTTCGTTCAAATTAGGATACTCTGGATGCCAACCCAATATTTTAGTTGCTTTGTCGCTGCTGCCAACTAAAATAGGAGGATCACCCGGTCTGCGATCGCGTTCTTCTATTTTAATTTCTTTGCCTGTTATCTCTTTAGCAGTTTCTATCACTTCTCTGACTGAAAAACCACTGCCATTTCCGAGATTAAAGACTTCACTTTCTCCACCTTTGAGCAGATATTCCAAACCTAAAATATGGGCTTGTGCCAAGTCAGTCACATGAATATAATCCCGGATACAAGTCCCGTCTGGGGTAGGGTAATCAGTGCCGAAAATCAAAATCGATTCGCGCTTACCAAAAGCAGTTAGTAGTACTAATGGTATGAGATGAGTTTCAGGTTCGTGGTCTTCACCCAACAACCCGTTAGGGTCAGCACCTGCGGCGTTAAAGTAACGGAAACGTACAGACTTGAAATTATATGCTGCATCAAAATCAGATAGAATTCTTTCTACCATCCACTTGCTAGTAGCATAAGGACTAATGGGATCTTGCGGATGGTCTTCGGTCAGGGGAACGAACTTTGGTACACCATAAAGAGCGCAAGTAGAAGAAAAGATAAATTTATTAACTGATGCAGCAATCATTGCTTCTAAAAGTGTCAGAGTGCCTGCAACATTATTTTGGTAATATTTGGCTGGATCGGTGACAGATTCACCCACTGCGATATAAGCAGCAAAATGCATAACCGCAGTTATATTGTGAGTTGAAAATATGTCATCAAGAAGAGAGCGATCGCTCATATCTCCAACAATCAATTTTACCTGCAATTTTTCTACAAGTTCTCGATGTCCGTTCGACAGATTATCTAAAACGATTACTTCATAACCTGCGTTTTTCAGAGCCAATACAGCATGGGAGCCAATATATCCAGCTCCTCCAGTTACTAAAATAGTTGACATAATTTTGCCGTGGGGATTGGAAACAATTTTGGATTTTGGATTTTGGATTGGATTTAAATAAACATGTCCAAAAATTAATTATGCGTTACCTGAAACCCTTGTAGAGACGTTGCAATGCAACGTCTCTACATTCATTGCAACGTCTCTACATTCATTTTCACTCCTATGTCTAATCTAGAATCTAGAATTTTTTGTACTAATTTCTTTCTTCCAAGTAGCGAGAAATTGCACTGTCAAGGTGTGGCATTAATTCACCTCGATTGCTACCAAGAACGCTGTAAGCTGGGCGGGGAGCAATTAAACCAAGTTCTTGCGTAGGAAGAGCAATTAGATTGCTGACACTCACACCTGCTTTTTTCGCTGCCAATCGGGCTAAGTCAGACCAAGCTATAGCACTTTTGTTAGCCAAGTGCCACAAACCGTTCTCGCCATCAATCAGCAAATCAAGGCTGGTATGGACAAGATCGGGTACATAAGTAGGGGAAACGATCGCATCTTCGGCTGCGACAAAAGTATTTCCAGCAGCTAATTGCCGTAGGGCGATCGTCACAAAATTGTAATCATCCCACGGGCCGAAAAATGCACTGGTACGAATCATTAGCGATGCCGGATGAGCTTGTAATACTAACTTTTCTGCCAAAACTTTGCTGCATCCATATACATTAAGAGGCGCAACGGTATCTGTTTCGACATAAGGATTAGACTCAGCACCATCGAATACCAAATCTGAAGAGAAAGTTAACAGCGCCACATTATGTTGAGCGCAAGCAGCAGCCAAAATTGCTGCTCCTTCAGCGTTTACTTTTAAACAAACATCGGGTTCGCGTTCAGCATCGTCCACCCGCACATATCCCGCAGCGTTGACAACTGCCCACGGTTGCAATTCGGTAAGTACTTTATTGACAGAAGCAGGATTGGCAATATCCATATCTTGCCGTCTTAGCAGACAATATGAAATTCCTCGCACTTCACACAACCGAGCAAAAGCCTTACCTAGTGTTCCTGTGGCTCCGACGATCGCTAAGGGACGAACAGAAGCAGGGGACGAAAGCGCGGGAGATGGCAAAGATACGCGACAACTGACGGCTGGGTATAATAGGCGCTCTTGTCGATGCCACCATCCTGGTGTATCAAGTAGTGGATGATTCGGTTTATGTCCAGTGGCTAAATCTCGCACCATTTTAGCGATCGCTGTTTGTCTAGGCTGTGGCGATCGCAAATCAAATACACCTGGCTCGTAGTATCCTACCGAGCGAGTCACTAAACTATTCCAATCGTAGCTGCCCAAAAGTGCCCAAACAGTTACAGCACGAACATCTGCACCCTGATTTCGTAATTCTTGAGCTGCATTCCACACTTCATTGAGCCAGCGTAGCTGTTCCTCACGGGTGCAACTTAGGTGAACTTCAGTGACAGCAAAGGGTAGTTTGTAGCGTTCCCATGTCTCTTTGAGCAATGTCCGCGGCCCTGCCAAACCCTCAGCACAAACTCGCACTGCCTCTACATCTGCATACTTGTCTCGACCATTACCACCATGCGTCCAAGCTGGATAGGTTTCTAAGTTTTCATCTAAAAAGCGCTCGCTTGTCAGGTAATGATTAATGCCAATAATGTCAGGCAAACAGGTATATTGCAGAGATTCTTCAAGTTCAGGCTCACTTACACCACAGTCGCGCAAGTAAACCCACATAGGATGAGTTTGGTTGATTCGACCGCATAATAAATCCAAACTCAACCAGCGACGCTCATTCTCAAATTCTGCTTGATAAGCCAGTTTTGGTGTACTATGAGTTTTACCCAAATCCTCTGTTTGCACTAGTTGAGCATTGGGGTTAATTTCCCGGATTGCTTGCATCGAAAGAGCGATCGCTTTACACTCTCCTAACAAAGCACGGGCAAAGGTTAAATCATCCTTTCCATGCGGATACCAGTGACCGTACATCCCACTGAATCGCGCTGTTGTCAGTGGCTCGTTTACAGGTGTGTAATGTGTTATCCAAGGATAGCGTTCTGCAACCGCACGAGCAAACACCGCTAGTTTTTCAGGAAATTCTGGATCTACTAAGCTGGTATGACGCGGGCCACTGCCATGATGCACTAATCCCACAATCGGACAGATGCCGAGTTCGCGCAAGCGTCCCAACCGTTCATCCGCCCACGACCAATCAGCATTCTCTAAACCATTGGGCGCTATCCTCTCCCAAAGTACTGGATAGCGGATGGCGTGTATGCCAAGTTGGGCGAATAAATCTAGGTCATCCAAGCGAGTTGCATGACCATTGCGTTCTAACTGATCGAAATACTCTTCACCCACACGATTAACCGTACACTCTACACCAGCCCACACTTCTAGAGGAAGTTGTGCTTTGTTAGTGTTGAATGTCGAGTTGAAAGCAGAAGTCATAATTTACAACTCAAGCTGATATTTTATTTGATGTGTTCTTTTTGAGTTTTGTAGTTTTGTAAGGTGTGTTAGGCCGGAAGCTAACGCACCATCCTAAATTTTCGATGCGTTAGGACTAGGGCGTGTTTTCAAAGTCTTAGATCCCCTCAACCCCGCTTAAAAAGGCTACGGTGTACACACAAGTCCTAAAAACCTAGCTTGATTGGGCTTAACTCATTCTCATACAAAGTATCGGAACGAGAGAAATAGCATTGTCAGTCGATACAATGCCATTGTTAGTTGATGCAATGCCATTGTCAGTCGATACAATGCCATTGTTATTTGATGCAATGCCATTGTCAGTCGATGCAATGCCATTGTTATTCGATGCAATGCCATTGTTATTTGATGCAATGCCATTGTTATTTGATGCAATGCCATTGTTAGTCGATGCAAGACCATTGCAGGTTAAGAAACTTGTGTGTACACCGTAGCTTAAAAAGGGGGCTAAGAATCTCTTAAAGTCCCCCAATTTATCGGGGAGCCACTGCGGTCTTGGGGTCTCCCTAAATAGAGTACGTGGCGTGGATTTAGGGGGATCTAAAAAATTAAGAGGCTCAAGGAGTAGTTTGAAAATATGCCCTAATGTCCATAACGCACCCTAATAAATACAGAGCAGTCCTATATTATGAATTACTTAAGCCTTAACCCCAATTTGCTTGTACACAGACAAAGCCTGAGCAACACATTGATCCATGTTGTAGTACTTGTAAGTCGCTAGCCTTCCCACAAAATATACTCCTGGTGTTGTATCAGATAGCGCCTTATACTGCTTGTACATTTCGTTATTTTCAGGACGTGGTACAGGATAATAAGGGTCTCCCTCAGCTTGAGGAAACTCGTAAACAATGCTAGTTTTTGAATGTTCCTGACCAGTCAAGTATTTAAACTCGGTTACACGAGTATAAAGCTGTTCATTGGGATAGTTAATTACTGGCGCTGATTGAAACACAGAGGTGTTATGGGTTTCATGCTTGAAATCAAGCGAGCGATAGGGTAATTTGCCGTAGCGATAATCAAAGAATTCGTCAACTGGCCCAGTGTAAACCATCTCGCGGCAAGGTATAGCTTTTTGGATTTCCTGATAATCAGTGTTAAGCATTACCTTAATGTTCGGATGATTGAGCATATTGTCGAACATCCTGGTAAAGCCGTGTAGTGGCATTGCTTGGTAGCTATCGGTAAAATAGCGATCGTCACGATTGGTACGAGTCGGAATTCTAGCAATTACTGATTTGTCAAGTTCTGATGGGTCGAGTCCCCATTGCTTGCGGGTATAATTACGGAAAAACTTTTCATACAGTACTCGACCAACTTTGCTGACCACTACATCTTCACTAGTGCGGATGGATTCTACGGGTTCAGCAAGCGATTTATAAAACTCTTCCACCTCAAATGAGTTGAGATTCATCCCATACAGCTTGTTGATGGTGTCGAGGTTGATGGGAATCGGAACAAGTTGTCCGTCTACACTGGCAAGGACACGATGTTCATAAGACCGCCACTGAGTAAAGCGTGAGAGGTATTCAAAGACTTCGCGGGAGTTGGTGTGAAAGATATGGGGGCCGTATTTGTGTACAAGAATGCCATCATCGTTGTAATGATCGTAGGCATTGCCGCCTATGTGGTTGCGCTTGTCTACAACCAGGACTTTTTTACCAGACTGAGTTGCCAAACGTTCTGCAATGACGCTACCAGAAAAACCAGCACCAACAACCAAGTAATCGAAGACAAAATCTCTGGTAATGATATTTGGTGCTTGTTTACCAGCTGCACCTGTAGAGTTAGCTTTTTCTTCACCATCACGGGCTGCGATCGCAGAGTCAATCAGCTTCATCATTGATGCCCAAGTGCGATCCCAAGAAATTTTCTCTAAAAAGACATCTACTCGACTCAACCATTCTGAGGCTGCGGTGTCTTGTTGCATTGCAAGTTCTGCGGCGGTGACGAACTCAGAAACTGTGTCTGCAATTCGCACCAGCTTTAACTCTCCGTAAGGACGCACTACATCTCGAATTGAGGTAGATACTACAGGTCTACCTGCGGCAAGATACTCTGGAGTTTTGGTAGGGCTAATAAAGCGTGTTGATTCGTTACGCGCAAACGGCAACATTGCTAAATCCCAGCCTGCTAAATAGGCAGGTAGCTGTTTATAATCTCTGCCACCGAGATAATGAATATTTTCATGCTGTGGCAAAGTTGCTGGATCGATTTTGACAACTGGCCCAATAATTACTAAATGCCAATCGGGGCGTGCTTCGGCAATACCTGCAAGCAATTCAATATCCATCCGTTCATCAATTACACCAAAGAAACCAAGGCGAGGATGAGGAATATGAGCTTGATCTTCTGGTTCTTGAAGATTTCTTGCCTGTCCAAAGTGGGCTACATCTACACTGCTGGGAAAGGCATAAACGTTGGGGTGCTGATTCACTTTACTTTCGTAAAGGCTTTGTCCGCCTGTAAATACTAAGTCTGCACGGCTGAAGAGTTCGGCTTCGTAATTCTTTAAAGTGGGTGATGCTCCCTGGAATGCAGACAATTCATCCATGCAATCGTACACCACGGCTTGGGGTTGCAAGTGGCGGGTAAACGCGATCGCCATTGGTGTGTAATACCAACAAATATATTTGTTGATGTTATGCTCTGCAAACAAACTATTAATTAGTACTTGTAAATCTGCGTTGATTGCTTCTTCACTTAAACCTTGCGGTAGGCGTGGCACGACCACAACTACTCCATTAGAATCTTCGTTTATATCTAACCTTGCTAAGGGTTCTTCAGAAAAAATTGGCTCTTCAAAAAAGAAGACTCGCTTTCCTTGAGCGCAGCGACTCAGAAGATGTTGTGGCCTTTGATAGACGAAATTCCAGCGTAAATGAGATAAACAAACTATATCAGGTGTGTCTTGAAAGGTTTCTGTTGATTGAACTTTTTTATTAGACGAAGTTAAATTCAACAGTGACGCACTTGATGATTGCGTTTCATCTAGCTGCGATCGCTTTGCTTTACGCTGCTTCGGCGAAATAATATTGCTGACACCGTTGTTTTGGACTTGAGATTTTTCACTTGCCATAGATTCTCTCGTTATTTTAGATTATTAATTCTGATTAGCCAATCGCTAATACCTTTTCTTGGTCAGGCAGCGTCAAACTCACTTTCATGCAAAAGCTTGCAACATATTCTGCTGCTTTTCGATATCGAATCGGTATAATCAATACTTGCTTGCGTTAGTAACAAAATACTGTTTTATTTCTAATTGATTCATCTATCGAAATAAATATAAATTAGTTTCTGTATTAAGTCCTAAGCATTATCTTTTTAGAAATATCTAAATCCAAAATAAAATATTAATTTATGTAACACAACTTTTTATATTTATTTACAAAACTATGCATGGTAAGTTTTTTTTGTCTGTTCGGTTTTGTACATAAAATAATAAAATAATTATTAATGGTATATTAAAACTAACAAATTCAGTTTAATTTTAGATAAAATTTCCGATTTTTAACTATTAAAATAGGAGGTTTCCTGTAAAAAATATTATTTTTTTAATTCTAATATATGTTGTAATAATTATTTTATAAACCATCGTAAATAAAGTAATTTCCTTTATTGTTGGTTTCTGGGAAACAAGTATTATAAATTTCACCCTCATGATATAGATGTTATCTCAACCTTATGTAGGTTATACTATTTCACGAAATTTTTGATACAAATCACTTTTCTTGCTTCCCCTGCAAGAATCTATATCAACCTTAAGTGAAACGGTATTAAAAGCTTTTTGGCAGTTTGTAAAATTGCTCGTCATTCAATTCATAAGCCTCACCTGAACACTGCATCATTAAGCGATCGCGTTTTTCTATCTTTGGGTTTATCAAATAAATAGGTAGTATTAGAAGCTTTTGAGTCTGAAAGATTTAATTTATTCAATTGAAATCCTTACTTTAGATGTAAAAACTCAATCTTAAAACTACTGACAGAGAATACATTGAAACCTGTGATATAATGTCCGCCTAATTAGTTATAATTCCCGCATCTGTGCAAAAAGCGCAAAAGCCCCTTTCCCCCTGCTCCCTGCCCCCAGCAAGAACTGCGGCCTAAATGATAAGTCTTTAACCGGACACGATATGACAGGTAATTGCAAGTTTCATATTGCAACTGGCTACTATAAGTAAGTAGACGCGATTAAACCAAACTATGTAAAATTTTGTATGGGTAAAGGGAAAAGGTTAAAGGGGAAGGTTTTTCCCTTTTCCCCTTCGCCAGTGAAAGTACCACCCACTGATGTACAAAGGAAAAGGTTAAAGGGGGAAAGGTTTTTCCCTTTTCCCCTTACCCTTTAACCTTCTTAATATAGTTATATTTATTTCCGTCGGCTTACTTAGCATTGTTATACCAGCCAAAGTTAGCGGTGTTAATGTATCGCAAAATCTTCAATAGTTGCTGATAGTCTGCGGTGTCCAAGTAGGGCCGTTGCAAGATGGCCCTTCTGGTTTCCAGATCAGCATATCTAAGCAGATTTGCCGCATATCCATGTTTTTCGTCCAAGCATGGTAGACAACATACTCAGTCTTACCATCTGGCCCAAGAACAATAGAATTATGTCCCGGCCCGATAACAAAATTAGGAACAGACTTTAGCACCCGTGGCCCGGTTTCGTTACCTGCATCAGAGTAAGGGCCCATTACGTTGTTAGCAACCCCATAATCTACGCCGTAGTTCTCAGTTTCCCAGCGTCCACCACTATAAAAGCAGTAGTATTTCCCTTCATGCTTACGAACGCAGGGGCCTTCTAAAGTATGCCAATCATAAATTTCACCATACATCAAACGGTTGGCTAAAAACCGTTGCCAATCGGATCGCGCACGTAAAACCACTTTCCCTTCACCAGTAAGTTTAGTCATGGTTTGGAGTTTGTCTACAACTAATGCTGTACCAGCACGCACTCCATCTGATGTATCCAGAAAGTCACGGGCGTAAAACAAATACCACTGTCCATCGTCATCCTGGAATGGATGCGGATCGATCGCAAAAGGACAAGATTTTGGATCTACGACTGGTTCGCCAACATCTTGATATGGCCCTAACGGAGTATCGCTTGTAGCTACGCGTAACTGATGATTCTTATCTTCATGCCCTACAGAATAGTAGAGATAAAATTGGCGATCGCAGTAAGCAACTTCGGGGGCCCAAAAATTATCGCCAAGGGCGGGATCTGGCCGTTGTAGTGCGTTACCAACATAATCCCAGTTTACAAAGTCGAAAGAGCGTAACAGAGGAAAGACACACGATTTGTTATTGGAATTAACATTTGCTGCGTCTGCGATTTCATCTACCGTTCCTTCTGCTTCTGCTGCACCAGTGCCGATCGCATAATATACGCCTTCGTGTTGCCAAACAAAAGGATCGGCAAAATAACCTTTGTAGACTGGATTAGTATAGGTTGGCATCTTAAATTATCTATGGAATAATGACAAAAATCTTTTTTCCACTAATGGTCTATCAAGTTAAGAATGCTTGCTTTGTAGTGAGGGCTTTAGCGCTCAAAGCAAGGACTAAAGTCCTTACTACAAACTTATTTACCAAGCATTGTTGCCTTGAAAAACTACTAGTATTTGAAATTCACGTAAGTTTCGACTTTGTTCTTAGGTAAGCTTTCTACTAGCTGACACCGTAGCATCTGCTTTAGTTTTTCTGGGAGGCTTTGATAATAGTCTTGTGGAAGAGTTAAATCTACCTTTGGTGTGTGCAACCAATGCATCGCATAGCCCATGACTACCATCGGTCTTGGGTGGTTTGTCCGATTTGGGGAACCCCGATGCAGTGCTAAAGGCGATCGCACCATCACATCACCTGGCTGCATATAAAAGGATTCCATCGGAATTTCACCACTGGCAACTTTTTCTAATCCCTCTTCTCGCGGTATAACATGGGTTCCACGCGCCATTTGGAACGGCCCATTTTCTGCGGTTACTTCCACAAGGGGAAAGTTGACTGCGAGGGCGTACAGTGGTGTAACTATGCGATCACTAAACAACGGGCGAAAATCCCGATGGGTTTCCTGATAATCTGAACCTTGGAATGGAACATCAACTCCCATCTGAACCATCACGTATTCTTGGTAAAACACGCGATCTAAAATACCCATAATCACTGGATTGGCAAAAACTAACTCATTAGCAAATGGGTAAATCCAAGGCAAGGTTAGATAGTAGCGGGAAACTTCACGAGGAGCCAACCCACCTGGTTGATTTTGACGTTCGTGAAATAATTTTTCAAAAGCTTGTGCCCACTCGTCAATTAATTTTTGCTCAAAAACACCGGGAATCACACAAATTCCGTCTTGATTCAGTTTTTGAGCAAATCGGTCTAGGTCGGTAGCTGAATATTTCGCTATACCGCCTATACTTTGAACCATCTTTTTTATCCTCTTCAACTTATAAATAGAGGCGTATTAATATCAGACCTCTAGGAGATTTTTTATTGCTTGTCGATAGTAGCGCACTATTTTTAAAATTGGGGGGGCTTATGCCAATCCTCTGTAACAATTAATTAATATTAATGATGACGAATTACTTAACATAACTAAACTCTTTGACACTCCAGACAATGCAACGCGATCGCCTGGCTTTCAAGGGCATCTAACAGTCAAAATAGTACAGTTGAATTCAGCAAACCACCAATAGACATACCTGCATACATCAGCACATCGGCAGCTTCACGGGCGAAGGTAAATGCGACTACCCGCTCAATTCCAGAGTTACCACTGGTGAGTATGGCGGCAATGCCATCGCAGTTTATCAGAACCGCGATCGGAATTTTTGCTATAGCTGTTAGTCTTTGTCAAAAAATTGTCATAAATTTTTTTGATCTGTACTTGAATGAATAGCTTTGTGCAAATCCCGCAGCAAGTCTTCTTCTGCATCCCGCTCTTGCTTGAGTTCTCGAATCATTTCTTGACTAGAACCAATCAGCAAACCAGCAACTGCACCAACGATCGCATATTTTTGCTCCAAACCTTTATACATTTGACTTGTGTAAGGGCAAGGAAGTAAATTAGCAGTAATAAAACCAATTCCTGCACCTACAAATGCTGTCACAAAGGCAGAAAAAACGATTAATTTAGCGTTCATTTGCTTCACTCCAATGCTTATAACTTTGCTAAATTACTAGGAGATACTCTACATTGTCTCAATGGTTCCCAAAGTTACAGCTTAATCTTTACCTCTTGTAATAATACTGATTCTGGGTTGAGTAAATACTGAATCGCGCTAACCCCCTCCCCAGCAGCGAGGAGGCAGGGCGGTTTTATAGAAAGGTGAGTTCGACAAGCCCTTTTTTGACCTCTCCCCCAACCCCTCTCCGACACGGAGAGGGGAGCCAAAACCCTAATTTCTCGTTGCTCCTCCCTTTCTCTGTGGGAGAGGGAGGTTGGGAAGGAGAGGTTCATCGAACTCACGTCATACAAACAGAGAAAAAATGAAACTAGCTTTCTAAGTACAGCTTTATGTAAAAGCGTAGTGTTTTTAATGCAAGCCGATGCATTAACATTGCAAGCCGATGCATTAACATTGCAAGCCGATGCATTAACATTGCAAGCCGATGCAATAACATTGTCGTCTATTGCCAAATTTAATTCGCTACGAATTAATGAAATGCTGTACTAAGCCTCTATGCGCTTGCCTAACGGCAGGCTAACGCCCAATACGGGTTTGGTTAATCATCACAAAGACGCGAGAAATCGCCGTCTCTACAAAAGACTGGTTATTGTAGAGACGGCGATTCATTGCGTTTTTTGCCTTAACCTCTTCCTTTTTTACTTACTCGAATCATTACGTTTGTTATCATCAGCATTCTGCCTGATAATTACAGATGAATGTTGATGAGCGTTCGTCGCTGGCGCAGCGTCTCCGACTGGAGTTGGCATCGCTCTTGATTGTCCATCTTCGTTTCCATCTGGGGATGGTGGTTCGGAACGATTAGCAGGTTTTTTCTTCAAGAAGCGTTCTTCCAAAGTCTTGATGATTACGTACAGGACTGGAACAATCAGCAAACTCAAAATTGTTGCTACGAGTAACCCGCCAAATAAGGCTGTTCCTAAAGACCAACGCGAGGCAGAACCGGCTCCGGTGGCAATTACCAGGGGGAAAAATCCCAGCAAGGAGGCGCTTGAAGTCATGACAATCGGTCGGAATCGTTCTTGCGCTGCGGTTACGGCTGCTTGTCGAATTGTCACGCCTTCTTCCAGGGCTTGATTGGCAAATTCGACGATTAAAATCGCGTTCTTTGACGCTAATCCAATCAGCATCACTAACGCCACGTTTGCGTAGACATCATTCACCAAACCGCGCAAAGATAAGGCACTCAATGCGCCTAACAACGCTAACGGTACAGTCAACAAAATAATCGCCGGATCGATATAACTTTCATACTGAGCAGCCAGCGTCAGAAATACCATAATGATCCCGAAGCCAAAAATCAAAATCCCCAAGTTACCTGCACTTAATTCTTCGCGTGCAGTGCCAATCCAATCACTGCCAACCCCCGGTGTTGCTGCTTCAGCCACCGCTTGCTGCATTGCCTGAATTGCCTGTCCACTACTGTAACCCGACGCTTCTCTACCTTGTAAATCGATCGCGCGGAAGCCGTTGTAATGGGAAATTACTGATGGGCCTGTAGTAGGTGTAATTTTTGCAACCTCACTCATTGGAACCATTTGGTTATTTGCCGATCGCACATAAAGCCGTTGAATATCATCTGGCGATCGCCGATAGTTACCATCTGCCTGAACATATACGCGGTAGCTACGCTGTCCCAAAGTAAAATCGTTGACATACTGGGAGCCAATTGCAGCTCCGAGTGTGGTGACAGCTTGTTGAAAATCGATGTTGAGTGCTTCTAAACGAGTGCGATCGAAGTCAATTTGAAACTGTGGTGTACTAGCAGTAAACTGGGTAAAAACGCCGCCTTTGAGCGCTGGTTTTTGATTTGCTTGGGCTAGCACCGCTTGAGCATTCGCAAAAAAATCATTGATTGTTAATCTTCCGTTGGTACGGTCTTCTAGCTGTAACTCAAATCCCCCTAACGTACTAAAGCCTTGAATCGGTGGGGGACTGACTGCGGTAATAATCGCTTCTGGAATCGTTGCAAATTCTTTATTGATTCGGGCTAAGATTCCAGAGGCAGTTTGATTGGGTTGAGTGCGCTCTTCCCACGGCTTGAGTTTTGCAAAGAAGACACCACGATTTGAGCCACTACCGGCAAAGCCAAATCCGGAAGTGGCGAAAACGTTACTCACCTCTGGTTCTTTTTCGAGAATTTGTTCGAGTTTTGTAATTACTTGGTCGGTATAGTTGAGGGCAACTCCATCTGGCCCTTGAATAATACCTAAGACAATTCCCTGGTCTTCACTGGGAACAAATCCGGTGGGAACATGGGTAAACATAAAATATGTGGCAGCCAAACCAACCACAAATAAGCCGATTACCGCATAACGAACGCGAATCAGAAAATTCACCGTCGCTAAATACTTTTCAATAATCCATTGTAAAATTTGATTGAAACGACTAAAAAACCAGCCAAGCGGGCCGCGTGCAGGCCGAGGCGGGCGGAGCAAAATTGCCGATATACTCGGACTAAAGGAAAGGGCATTAAACGTTGAGATGGCGATGGAAAAAGCAATGATCAACGCGAACTGTTGATACATTTTTCCTGTGGAACCTGGGAAAAATGCCACCGGGATAAACACCGCCATCAATACCAGCGACGTTGAAACTACCGCTCCGGTAAGTTCATCCATTGCCTCGACTGATGCTTGCAGTGGTCGCATTCCCTGTTCAACTTTGCGGGCGATCGCTTCCACAACGATAATCGCATCATCTACAACTAATCCTGTTGCCAAAATTAAGCCAAATAACGTTAAATTATTCAACGAAAATCTAAACACGTAAGCGAATGCCAACGCCCCAATCAGTGAAACGGGAATGGCAACCAAGGGAATAATTGTGGCTCGCCAGTTTTGCAGAAACAGAAAAATCACTAGTACGACAAGAGCGATCGCTTCAACTAGTGTTTTCAGCACTTCTTCGAGTGACGCTTGCACAAATCCCACGGTATCGTAGACAATCTCAGCTTTTAAGCCTGGTGGAAAGTCTTTCATCAACTCATCCATCTGAGCCTGAACGTTTTTCGCTACATCCAGGGCGTTACTACCAGGTAATTGATAAATTGCGATGCCAATCGACGGCTTACCATTATTTCTAGCGTTGCTGCTGTAAGTCTCCGAGCCGAGTTCTGCACGACCTACATCTTGGAGTTTAATTAAATTGCCATTACTTCCAGCTTGAATAACTAGATTTTCAAACTCTGACGCATCTTTAAATTGACCATTGACTCGTAACGGAATTTCATAACTTTGACCTGGAGGGATAGGCGATTGACCTAACGTTCCAGCTCCGGCGAGAATGTTTTGCGATCGCAATGCCGTAGAGACATCTGCCACAGTTAAGCCTCGACTTGCCAGCGCATTCGGATCGAGCCACAACCGCATTGCATATTGCTTTTCACCAAAAATTGTTAAATCCCCAACTCCCGGCGTTCTCAGCAGTTGATCTCGCAAATTCAGATCGATATAGTTACTAATAAACAGCGCGTCATACTCATTATTTTCGGGATAAAGAGCATAAACTAACAAAATACTTGTAGAAGATGTTTGTGCTGTCACACCGAATTGTTGCACCGTTGTCGGTAGGCGAGGTGTAGCACGGGCGAGACGATTTTGGACGTTAACTTGGGCAATATTTTTATCTATCTGCGACCCGAAATATACCGAAATTTGGCTACTACCTGCTGAACTGTTCGAGGTCATGTATTGCATTCCCTCAACACCGTTAATTTGTCGCTCCAGCGTAGTTGTCACCGCAGTTTCCACAGTTTCCACATCTGCCCCAGTATAGGAAGCTGAGACTTGAACGCGAATCGGTGCAATATCTGGCAAGTAATTAAGCGGCAGCAACGGAATACACACCCCACCGACAATCAGAATCAGTAGAGTGCAAACGGTAGTTAATACCGGGCGTTTGATGAAGGTATTCGCGATCGAAAAAATCATAAATTATCGATCCTGGATTTATCGTAAATCACTCGTGTTTAAGACCCCTACCTCTACAGGTAGCATCATTTCCAGTCGGGGTTTAAATCCCCGTACCTCGGCTACGCTCAGTAACCATCTGAAACTCTCTTCAATTTTGAATTTTGAATTTTGAATTTTGAATTTTTAAGATATTGGTTGGATTGGTGCGCCTTCTCTAAGTTTGAGAATGCCAGAAGTTACAATCGTTTCGCCGGATTTAAGCCCATCGATAACTTGATAATTGGGCCCTTGAATATCTCCCAGGCGCACTAGACGCTGATGCACAACTTGCTGCTGTTGGCCATTTACGGTTTTGTTTTCGGTGACAAACACAAAACTTTGTCCACCAACGCGAGAAATTGCAACGGTGGGAATCAAAATACCTGGTTGTCGATTCCAAATCACGCGAGCTCTAACGTATTGTCCATCGCGCAATCGCCCTTGGGAATTCCGAAAGCGGGCTTTGCTCAAAACTGACTGTTGATTAGAACTTACATTTGGAGAAATGTAGTTAATCGCACCTGTACCAAGCACTTGCTGAGTGGTGGGATCGATTAGCTGCACAGGTAAGTTCGTTCGTAATTGGCGCGATCGATTTGATGGTATAGAAAGATTGAGATCGAGTGAATCGTTTTGTGTGAGTGTGGTGATTGTTTGTCCGATGTTGACATAATCTCCAACCTTGACTGGAAATTCACCAACTATGCCAGTAATGGGTGCTACCACTTGCTTAAAATTGAGGCTGACTCGCGCCGCAGCCGTGCTTGCTTGAGCTTGGCGGATGTTTGCCTGTGCTTGGCGGACGGCTGCTCTAGCTGCTGCGACTTGCTTTTCGGATGTTTGCAGGTCTGCTTGAGCAGTTTGTAAATTATTTCTAGCAATGTCTAACTCTTGTCTTGCTATGGCTCCTTCGTTGACCAACTGTTGGCTACGATTGAACTGTGTCTGTTGCAGCCGAACATTTGCAGCTGCTTTGGTGCGTTGGGCTTCGGCTTGTTGTTGCTCTGCTTGAGCAGTAGCCAATGCTGCTTGCACCGAATTAGCAGCTGCGATCGAACTGGCAACATTGGCCTGAGCCTGATCTAAACTCAAAGATGCGATCGGCGTACCCTGCTGCACTCGCTGACCACTTGAAACGAGAATCGATTCGATTCGTCCTTGAATTTGCGGTTGTAATATGACTTTTTGCTGCGCCTCCAACGATCCCACAAACTCGGAACTTTCTTCGATTGTGCCTGCGTCAATTTTTTGAAGTTTTACTGGCAATGCTGGCGGGCTTTGAGCATTTGCTGCCGGATCGTTTTTTTGACAACCACTCGTCAATGTTGTAAGCATTAGTACGATAACTAATACTGGATTTGCGAGTAATAGGCTTAAGTATTTAAGTAGATAATCAGGTTTTAGCATGAAACAAAATACTGATTAGTTAAATCTATACACTGTATAATTTTTCCGTCTCAATCCAAGAGATTAAGAAAGCGTAATGACTCCAGCTTTGCTGCAAGACAGCAGAATTCAGCAGTCAAAATTCAGAATTTAAAAGTAATATGATGTCCGCTTAATTACTTATTAAACCCGAATCACCTCACCCCCAACCCCTCCTCGCTTGCAGGGAATTCGGGGCCCCCTCTGGGGATTAGGGGCAGGGAGACAAAGCATAGCTTTGACGGGGTGGGGTTCTTTGGCGTTGCATATTTGCGGGATGTTTTTTAATTTTTGCGAATTCATAAACCTAATTCCTTCGCGTACTTTGCGTCTTCGCGGTTCAATAATTCATCCCTGTTTTATGCAACGCCGATTCTTTTATTAGGGGTAATTTGGCGGACATGATATAAAACAGGTTTCATACCTGGCTTTGAGACTTAGCTTGTGTACTTCACTAACTTGAAATCCGCAATAAACTTTGGCGTTGCTGATTGCGGTATGAAAAATAATTTTGCGTTATTTCAAAATCCTTATTTCAAAATCCTTGTAGAGACGTTGCATTGCAACGTCTCTACATCCAAATTCATACCTCGATTCAGCAACAACTAAACTTTCTAGTATGTCTAGATATTTTATTGATCGCATTAGATGCATCTTTCATCGCATCACGGCTTTACGTCAAACAAACTCATCTCCAAAAAATCTTTAGATTAATACTACGTGAGTTCGACGGATTAAAAAAAATACCAAAGATAGAGATAATTAAGTTTGTAGGGTAGATATCAAAGATTTTTGAAAATGATAAGTAAGTCGGCACAATAAAAGCAAACTATGTAAAGAAAAGTAAAGAAGGCTGAAACTCTTTTTCCTCCTGCTTCTGCCCGATCGCAACGATAATTATTTAAGCCAACCTACTTAAGTATCTGACTTTGTATCTTAAATCTGATATTGACAAGCAAAGTAGTCCCGATCAATGAGAGAGCATCGAACCTCATTAAAATTAATTATGCTCAATTACTTAGCAAACTAACTCTTTGACGCTCCAGCCAATGCAACACTATCACCTGGCTTTGAAGGCCATCTGACAGTCAAAATAGTGCAGTCGGACTCAGCAACCCACCAATGGGACACGCCCGCACACCAAAGAACATAATCACCTTCACGAGATAATAAAATTTCTCTATCTTCAAATTCTAGGCGAAATTCTCCGTGAATGAGAATTGAAAGGGTAGCAGCTTGGTTATTTACTGCCCATTCAGTTCTACTGTCACCTGCTTTGTGAACAGCCCATTTTACTTCTAGCATTTCCGTGGAACGCGGATCGTCTTCAGGGGTGATAAAGTGACCCATGAACCATCCCCAACGATTTACACCTTCAACGGCCGCATTTCCATAAACAACTTTAGGCTGCATCACTTAACTCCAAAGAAGGAACCAAAATTTGCCCGTTGTAACCGGCTTGCTTGTATTGTTCAAGGATATGGGTTGCAATACTTCTGGCTTCACCAGCCACAACTAAAGCTACACAAGCACCACCAAATCCAGCACCTGTAAGCCTTGCACCAAACACTCCCGGAGTTTTTTGCAACAATTCGACTAAAGTATCTAGTGCTGGTACAGACACTTCATAATCGTCTCTCAAACTGGCGTGGGATGCGTTCATCAATTCGCCAAAGCGTTCAGATGAGACTCCCTGCAATACTTCCAAGACACGGTTATCTTCTGTAACCACATGACGGGCACGCCGCCGTAGAGGTTCGGGGAGTTTTTCTGTTACCTTAACATCAGTAATATCTCGCAGTGCTTTAACTCCTAGCGATCGCGCCGCTTCTTCACACTCAGCCCGACGCTGGTTATAACCACTAGTTGCCAGGGTGCGGGGTACGCCGCTATCAATAACCAAAATCTCTGCATTCTCAGGCAAAGGCATCACCCGGCGTTCTAAAGTCCGAGTATCTAGAAACAAGATATGCTCAGTATCAGCCAAGCTAGAAGCCATCTGATCCATGATGCCGCACTGCACGCCAGCATAGTGAATTTCTGCTTGCTGGGCAAATTGGGCAATTTCAACGTCATCAATGGGAAGCTTCAGAAGTTGGCGTAATGCCCGCAGCGTTGCTACTTCCAAAGCGGCGCTACTAGACAAACCCGAACCCATCGGAACCGATGATTTGACGTACACAGAAAGCGATGGTATTGTATGTCCTGCTTTTTGCAAAACCTCAATACAGCCAAAAATATAACTGGCGAATCCAGACGGGGAATCGTTTATATCTAAAATGCTCACTTGCTCGTTGAGATTTTCCGAGTAAAAGTGATGATGGCGTTGGCGTAGCCCGCCGGAGGCATCGCTATTCAAACTTAGCTGTACCGTCGTGGATTGAGGAATCGCCGTTGGCAGAACGAAGCCATCGTTATAGTCAGTATGTTCGCCTAGTAAATTTACTCTTCCTGGCGCACTGGCTTCAGTTTCAGGTGGTTTACCGAATACTTGTTGAAAATCCATAATTTTTAATTGTACAAAGGTACAGGGCGTAACCTTCCTTCTACTTCAACATTAGGAAAATTTGAATCAAAAGTCAGATTTTCCAACTTTCCATCCTTGAGAATCACAAAAGTATCTTCAATCTTTGCCCCAGCTAAACTGGGATTCCAAGCAACAGCAATACCTTCTGTCAAAGCATCAGTAGTAGTTGGATTGGCGACGATTTCTCGCGCTAAATATCCAGTGCTTCCTCCCTGGTGGTGTTCGCGGATGGCATTAGGAAATCCATGCTGCTCATAAGCCTGAGCTAAGGCGTGATAAACTGCATCGAGACTCGTTCCGAGTTGGCACAGATTCAAAACTACTGCTTCTATTTCGCGCACATGAGAATGTAATTCCGCCCGTTCGTCTGAAAGCTTACCAAAACAAACAAATCGAGTTAGATTTGCATACAAACCGTAACCTCTAGCGCAAAACACCAGCATCGCTTGCTGTCCAATTTGTTCTTTAGTGGCTGTGGCATGACGGTATAGCGGTAAACGCCTCTCACCCGCTACTAGTGTCAGCGCGGGATGTAACCCTTTCGCCCATAAAGCCTCTGCACCCGCACCCGCTAATTGATATTCTGTCCAAGTTGGCTTGGCGGCTTTAAGTACCTCTGTCATTGCTTGACTAGCTTTTTGCCCGACTTGACGATATCGCTCTAATTCACTTGACATCATTACCCGTTTATGTGTTTGCAGAGTTGAGGGTAACGGCTGTTCTAAATTGGAAATGGGGCGATCGCTAACTACTTTTCCGGCGCTAGTTACATCGCGAACAAAAGACTCACGGGCAGCATAATCAGCCCAAGGGTTCACATCTACCTTAAAATTATCAGGCAGTTCTTCATCCTTAAGACGCTGGGCTTCAATTTCATCTGTCAATACCCAAGCATCTTCAGTAGTTACTAATACTTCTGCTACGCCGGTTTCAGCAGTCAGCAGCACGGTGTTAGAAGCGCCAGCCGTTGCCCAAGCAAACCAGTCTGTACCGCGCAAGCGCACACCTTGCACTTCGGTTTCACGCAAGGTTTCCCTGATTAACTCTAGTTTTTTGGATACTTCTTCGTTCATAGGAAAAACACAGATAGATACAGATGATTATCAAATTTACTTAGGTCTGTCTGCGTCTGTCTGAGGGATTGAACTGACATTTCCTGGTACAAATACCTTTAGCATGAGGATAATGCTTTTTCGTTCTCTTTTAATCTTCGTGGTTCAAAATCTTTGGGTATTAACCACTTTAAAACTAGACTAAGTAGAAGGACTAAATTAAACCTAACTCGATCTCGCCGGGTTTCGACTGCGCGGAAGTTGAGTTTCGACTACGCTCAACTACCGCGTAGTCGAAGTGTCGAAACTCAACCCTCAAGGAATAAGCTTACCGAGCATTGAGCGACTTGCCCTGACTTGTGCCGAGCGAAGTCGAGGTAGCGGAGTCGAAGGGAGTCGAAGGGAGTCGAAATGCGTCTTCTAAATAATTGTGTCCACCTACTTACTATCAAAATTAATTTATCTAATTCGATAATGTTGGATTTTTTACCGTCAAACTAATCTGCGTAGATTGAAATTGTGATTTTTTTATGAACAATAAGCGCATCTTGTGACGGATGCGCTTGTTTTACTTGCATATCTTTCCTTTATGCGGAAATCAGCATTTCAATATCTACAGCCACAGCCTGTAACTCTTTAGCTTTCTCCTCCGGTAAAGCATCATTGGCAAACATTCCGGCTGCAAGTTCGGTTCCCGCCAGATATTTCAGCCTTTCGCTTGTCCGATATGGTGGAAAAAACTCGGCGTGTAAATGCGCTTCGGGATGCGCTAAACCGTCAGTTGGTGCTTGGAACCAAGCCATCAAGTAAGGAAACGGGCGATTCCACAAACCGTCATACTTGAGAGTGACAGTTTTTAACGCTTTGGCAAGTCCCCAACGTTGTTGTGGGGTAAGATCCATAAAAGTGCCAACTGGTTCTTTAGGAGCAATCCAAACTTCATAGGGGTAACGAGCGCATACCGGGACAAATGCGATCGCATACTCATCTTGATAAATAATCCGTTGATTGTCTGCAATTTCCTTCTGAATCAAGTCTTGCAGTAAACCACGCTGATGTTCTTGATAATACTCCTGCTGCATTGCCAGCATCCGCGCTGGAACGGGTGGTATGAAAGGATAGGCGTAAATTTGCCCGTGGGGATGGTGCAATGTTACACCCACCTCTACACCTTTATTTTCAAAGGGCAGCACGTACTGAATTTCAGGATTTAGCCCTAGTTCGCGGGTGCGATCGCCCCACACTTCTAACAGCAAATCTAGATGATCCAACTGTAAGGAACTCAGGGAGGCGCGGGAATCTTGAGTAAAAACCACTACCTCGCAGGCTCCATTAGCTGGTAACGTTTCCACGATGGTATCAGGTGGATTGTTGGCTGCCAGACTCATTGAGGGAAAGCGGTTATCGAACACTGCCACATCATACTTACCTTGGGGTAGTTCCGTTGGGAACTCAGGGTTGGTAGTAGGTGCGAGGGGATTATATTCTGGGGGCGGCATGAATGTCCGCCCTTGACGGTGACTAGCATAAGCTACCCATTCCCCCCGCAAGGGGTGCCAGCGCAAGTGAGGATTAGCTTGCACTGGCTCATTACTAGGGCTAGTGGCTTCTAACTGACTAGTAATTGGGTAGCGACTGTATAACTTTAGTTTGCGTCCGTCGGGCTTTAACAGCTTGTGGGAGTACATAAACCTTGTCCTGAGAGGGTTGCTGCGCGGATTGCCTCAATGGGAAATTTCGGAGTGCGATCGCCATACAATAAACCGTTAGCTTCTTGGAAAGTATCAGTTAATTGTGTGTAACAGAATCCGCTAAATAGCTCAATGTCATTAACGGTTTCCAGCAAAGCCGCGTATTTCATTTCTAGTTCGGAGATATTTGAGCAATTTTCATATCCCCAAGCTTGATCGGCATTAGGTTGATCAAGAGGTGCGTATGCAATACCACCAAACTCGGTCAACATTACTGGTTGTCCTTGATGAGGATAGTTATCCAAGGTGAGGATACGTCCTCCAGGACGACTACGCTCAAATAAATCTGATATCTGAATATCTGGTCTGTAACGATGGGCTAATCGCTCTGGGTGGCGTTCATAGTCGTGAATAGCAAGGATGTCGGTATCTGTACTTTCCCAACCATCGTTACCAATTACTGGGCGAGTCGGATCGAGAGTTTTAGTCAGATGATACATTGCCAATACGTAGTTACGATGAGCCGCCGTCTCGGTCAAATTTGGCACTCCCCAAGATTCATTAAACGGCACCCACGCCACAATACAAGGATGGCTAACATCTCGCTTGATGATTTCCGTCCATTCACGGGTCATCCGTTCCACGGCTTTCGGCGTGAAGCGGTAAGCGCTAGGCATCTCCTCCCATACTAACAACCCTAAAACATCTGCCCAATATAAAAAGCGGGGGTCTTCAATTTTTTGGTGTTTGCGTACTCCGTTAAAACCCATAGCTTTGGTGAGTTCTACATCACGTCGTAATGCTTCGTCATTGGGTGGAGTCATTAATGTCTCAGGCCAATAACCTTGGTCGAGAACTAGCCGCAGATAGTAGGGGCGACCGTTGAGCATAAAGCGATCGCGCTGAATGCTGACAGTCCGCATTGCTGTATAAGATTGCACTTCATCTAACAGACAATCTTTATCCCATAGCTGAATTTGGGCATCTATCAGCGTCGGCTTTTCTGGACTCCACAGTAATTCATTACGGCAGTCGTCAATACCCGGATCGCTTAGAACAATGCGGCGGCAAATTTCCCCATTGAATACTTCATAACTATCGCTTGCTAACACGCGATCGCCAACGCTGAGTTTAATTTTAATTTGGACACCCGAAGTAGGTAAATTACCAGCCAGCCCAAGTTCAAACCCAATTTCCCAGCGTTCGCAGTCGGGAATCCACCGAAGATTGCCGATATAAGTCTCACCTACGCGTTCCAGCCAGACAGTCTGCCAAATACCGCTCGTGCGAGGATACCAAATACTATGGGGTTTCAACTGCCAATCTTGTTTACCGCGAGGTTTGGCGAGATCGTGTGGATCGTCTTGCGCCCATACTGTTACCTTGGTTGTACCAGTGTCATTTAAGGCACGGGTAATATCGAGACTGAAAGAGGTATGTCCGCCTTCATGCTCGGCGATGTATTTATCGTTTACCCACACACGAGCGCGATAGTCCACAGCGCCAAAGTGCAACACTAATCTCCCGTCCCCTGGTGGCGTTTCAAATTCGCGCTCGTACCAGCAGTTTGGATGAAACCCGTGATCGTTAATCCCACTTTTGGTAGATTCGGGCGCATAGGGAACTTCTATATGATGAGACCATTCGGAAAAATCGCCGGGTTCGACGCATTTTCCTTGATCATCAAATGCGAATTTCCACTGCCCATTTAAAGATTGCCAGTGCGATCGCTTTAACAATGGTCGGGGGTGGGCTGCTATTAAGTCCACAAAATTACTATCGGTTTTAGAGGCTAATTTAACCTCAAGATTCTCCAAATCTAACAATTGCATCAAATTTTCTCCTTATACATAACTCAATCAACCCCTGCTATAGATTAAATCCAGACCCCAATATTGGATTCCCGGATATAGCACGAGTTTTTATCCGATCAATGAACGACGGATCGAGCTAGCAGCACTATATTTTTTTGTAGTCAATACTGATACCTTCTCCACTTAAGTGTTGAAGTATAACAATAAATTTATATACCCCTAGCTCGTGACATTATGGCATATACATTACTAATCTTTGCCAGCTGATCTAAAAAAAAAGCATAAATTTTGGTCGCTAATAACTATCATAAATCTGCTACACAATAAAGTGGTTGTCATAAAAATTTTATTTATATAAACTGTTTTAGGAAAACGATTCAGCTTGCCCAAGGACTGGAACAGATTTTTGACTGTCTCCTCCAGCGAATCCCAATAGGCTCGTCTGCGATCGCTAAGGAAGCAATAGACTTCTTGCAGAAGTCGGAAAAAGGGAAAGGGGTAACAAAAACCCTTTCCCTTTAACCTTTTCCCTTTCCCCCAAGAGTGCAAAAATACTTTTGCAAGAGGTTTAATGTTCAGCTATCTACATTTTTCACCTTCTGAGATTCTATTTGGTTTTGTTCATTTCTAGCCAGTTGCAGAGCGGGAACTGAACTCTGGTGAGCGCTGTATCAATCATGTAGAGCAGTTCTACAGCACTCACTTCACAACTGGCATAGCTGGGGCTTTAGAAGCGGAAAGTTTTACCTTATCCCACGTACAACTTCTTGGCTGTCCCATTGTGTTGTTAACTCCATTGAACCTGCAACTCAAAGACATTGGATGCCAAATTGCCAAAATTGTTTAGAGAGTTATTTCATCGCCATACTCAAATTCCAGAACATTCAAAATACTAGATATCAACCTTCGGGTAGTAAGTATTTATAACTAACTATGAAAAAGTAGGCGAGCCGGGAGCAGGGAGAAAAACCACGCCACTTGCGGGTGCAATTGATTCCTTCATAACCAGATTGATTCCAGCCTTTATCGGTAATCGTGCCACGAAGAGCGATCGCTATTTTAAACCCTTCAGTACCACCGGTTGTTGTGGCTGTTGGTGTTGTCTGATTACTGCAAGCCGTCTCTACAATAATTAGACGCGATAAATCGCGTCTTTTGCATTTTATGCAGTTTTAGCATTTTCATCAGATGCTTGTTCTGCAACATTTTTTAAGCGGCTTGATCTGATTTTGCGGATGCGATCGCTATAGCGAACACCACCCGCCATCTCATATTCGCGGCTGTCTTTGCCGTACTTGATACCAACCACCATCAACATTTTCTCAGAAAGCTGACTCAAGTTTTTTTCCATATCTTCAATTTCAGTTTTAGAAGAGTCAACTACAGACAGAGCAGTATTATAAACATCAATTTTGTTACGTAACTGGTCGATTGACTCAACTAATTTTTCTAGACTATAATCTTCATCAAATTTGACGCTTGGAACAATCGATTTCAGTCCAGCCGATCTTAACTGAGCTTTTTCTAAAACACGGGATGTACGTTTTTTACGAGACATAAAACTACTCCTTTAAAATTCTTATAGAGCTAGCTTGCCTCAATTAAACTGCATTCTGGTTCAGCAAAACTCGCAGTTTTTGTAATAATTTTTTTAAGTTATAGCAGTAAAATTTCGGAATTTGATTGCTAGATATTGGTATTTATATAGATAATTGTCTAAGCTTCATCAAAACTTTAAGGGACACTGCTTCCACAAGTTCTGTAGTTGCTCCCACAAGTTCTGTAGCTGCTCCCACAAGTTCTGTAGCTGCTCCCACAAGTTCTGTAGCTGTTCCCATAAGTTCTGTAGCTGTTCCCATCAGTTCTGTAGCTGCTCCCACAAGTTCTGTAGCTGTTCCCATCAGTTCTGTAGCTGCTCTCATCAGTTCTGTAACTGTTCCCATAAGTTCTGTAGCTGCTCCCATAAGTTGGGGAGTGCGTAGGCAAAAACCTTGTAGGCGATCGCTTAGTATTTTGTAGGAAAGACCGATATAAGCGATCGCTCATCGAGAGTCTAGACAATTTTTCCGATAATTTCATGACTAATTGCGATCGCCAACTCATCGACTCCAGAGAAAGTTTGTAAATGCAATACTTGCTTGATACATTCTAGGCGATGCCTATAGTTAGTAGCGTGTTAGGGAAGTGCCATTGCAAGTTAGGCAAATCCGCTGCGCTGCACCCCACAAGCGTGGAATTGCATTTGCCCTGAAACACAACCCAAAGACTTTGGGCTTGACAAAAATATAACTGTTAAAATCAGCATAATGGTGTCAAAATGCGAATAAAACACACTCAAAAGGAGAAAAATGCCAGCCATTGTTAAACTACAACTCTCCTTAGAAACTTTAGCAGAAGCAATATCTTCCCTTGATTTAACAGAAAAACGTCAACTTCAAGAGCTAATTGAGCAGCAAATTTTTGAAGCGGAAGAAGCTTTGTACGAAGACGATGCAGAAACACTGGCAGAAATTCAAGCAGTTCGCGCTGAGTATAAAGATGGTGAGTCCGTGACTATAGATGAATATCTTGCTAACCGCTCAGAGCAGAGATAATGAGTTATGCGATCGCTATTTATAAGTCGCGTACCATCAAGGTTTTGCCTGTGTAGCCAAGCCAAGGCAAAGTAAGAAATTTTATAGAGAATAATATTTAGTGGGAGACACTTTAGGAGAACAAGCTTTGACAACTATTACTGATATTGGTACATTAATTAACCATAATCCTGAAATACACGGCGGTTGTCCGATTATTGCTGGCACAGGAGTGACAGTCAGGCGCATAGCAATCTGGTACAAACAAGGTTATAGCGCCGAAGAGATTGCAGATCAAATTAGTCATTTGACCTTAGCGCAGGTTTATGCAGCTTTAGCTTATTATCATGCTAACCGCGACCAAATTGATGCTGACATTGCAGCAGAAGAGGCAGAGGGAGACAAATTAGAGAAACTGCATAAAATTCAAAAACTTTCATGAGTCGAATTCGCTTGTATATGGATGAGGATTCTACCGCACGTTCTCTAGTTCTGGCTCTACAAAATCGTGGTGTAGATGTGACTACAAGTCTAAATTTGAATAGACTGGGATATACCGATGAAGAACAGTTAACGTGGTCAACTGAGCAAGGTTTTGTTTTATATAGTTCTAATATCAGAGATTTCTACCGTTTGCACACTGATTTTTTGACCAAAGAACAATCTCATGCAGGAATGATTTTGGTACAGCAGCAACGTTACTCAGTGGGGGAACTAATGCGCGGTATTTTGAGATTAATTGCAGCTAAGTCAGCAGAAGAAATGCAGAATCAGGTAGAATTTTTGAGTACTTGGATTGATGAATAGTATTCAATACGGTTCAGTTAGAGCTAAAAAGTAGGAAGCGCTATACGCTCATTGACAGTCTAGACAATTTCTCTGATGATTTTATGATTAATTGCGATCGCTCACTTATGGACACCAGAGAGAATTGGGTTGAGTAGTTGTAAAAGGCGATCGCACTTCGCTTAAAACTATAAATCCTCATCCCTGCATCCCCTTATACCAATTAACGAAAATCAGGCTACAGATACAAGTTAAATCTAACTCTCTTAAATTACGAATTACGAACTTGTACTGAGCGACTTGCCTTGAGCGAAGTCGAAAGGAGCCGAAGTATTACGAATTAAAAATTATTTCCACCATCGCGCCACATCTACAATAGCGCGGGCAACTTCTGCCGTTGCTGCTTCGCCACCTAATGCAAAGATAACTGGAAACAATGCCTTAATATCTTGCAGCAAATTAGGGCGAGTGCGAACAGATAACTCATGAAGTGTATTTTGCCAGAGAGGGAAAAGTTTGGCATTTGGCATTTGTGACAGACCGGAAGCTAATGCACTCAGGGCTTGGGCGCGAAACCTCTCAGACTGAATCGCTAGCGCCGCCTCTAGGGCTTGTGGCAACAACACATCGGGCAGTTTGTCGGCTAATGCACTCAGGGCTTGGGCGCGAAACCTCTCATCCTGAATCGCCAGCGCCGCCTCTAGGGCTTGTGGTAACAACACATCGGGCAGTTTGTCGGCTAATGCACTCAGGGCTTCGGCGCGAGACCTCTCATCCTGAATCGCCAGCGCCGCCTCTAGGGCTTGTGGCAACACATCGGGCAGTTTGTCGGTTAATGCTCTCAGGGCTTGGGCGCGAGACCACTCAGACTGAATCGCCAGCGCCGCCTCTAGGGCTTGTGGCAACAACACGGCGGGCAGTTTGTCGCTTAATGCTCTCAGGGCTTCGGCGCGAGACCACTCATCCTGAATCGCCAGCGCCGCCTCTAGGGCTTCTGATAGTGCTAGTTTTTTTAAATTTGGCGGTAAATAGTTGACTAGCTCTGCTAGGGCTTCTACTTTTTCTTTTGGCTCTGGTTTTTGCAGAGCGTAAGCTAGTCCTTGTTCAGGAGTCCACAGATGTTTTTTGACCAATGCTACCAGCAATTTTCCTGGTATGTTAGCTGCCAAACTGTTCACGGATGCAGTAATCAAAGCATAGCGACACTGCCAACCCACAACTTGCGGCTGAGTTAATTCATTGCAATTCGTTTGTGTTAATTCCCAAGCACGAGAAATATCTGTGATGTAACCCGCAGTTTGTCCTAATTTTTCCCGCGCTTCATACCAGCCATTGTTGCCAGTTGCCGACTCTTCCCGCAATAACTGGTGAATCTTTTCAACCTGTCCAGCTTTATCTAAATCAGGACTTACGCAACTGGCACAGTGCGATCGCGCCTTCATAGTACAGAAATACTATTAAGAAGTGGCGGACTCAGAAGGTATTGTGGAAAATAGTAACAGTAATCACCTGTGTTAAACATTCTTCAAATCATGAGAAAATTATTTGAGGATGCAGAAAATAAGTCCTGTATTTTATGAAATTTACTAAACTTAACTATTGCCAGTACTTGTTAAGTAGCCAGATTAATTATACTCTGACAAATTTGGCAGAGCATTTGGAGCAGATTAGTCACGATAAAATTAACCGCTATCTTAAGAACGAAAAATTAACACCCCGGTTGCTTTGGGATAATGTTAAAGATATCATCCAAGTGAGTGAGAACGCATATCTAGTTTTTGATGACACAGTAATTGATAAACGATATGCAATAGAAATAGAAATAACTAAACGGCAATATAGTGGCAACGAACATAGAGTCATCCAAGGAATTGGCTTAATAAATTGTATATATGTCAATCATGAACTCGGAAAATTCTGGGTAGTTGACTATCGGATTTATGACCCAGACAGAGATGGGAAAACTAAAATAGACCATGTGACAGAAATGCTGCAAAACTTTGTATATCATAAGGTTTTACCATTCCAAGCTGTCTTAATGGACACTTGGTATGCAACAAATAAATTAATGTTATACATTGATGGTTAAGGAAAATATTATTATTGTCCTCTGAAACGTAATCGGCTTGTAGACGATACGAATTGTCTTGAAGATTATAAAAAAAATGAATTGTTATCTTGGAATGAAAAGGAGTTGAAATTAGGTAAAATAATTAAAATAAAAAAGTTTCCTCAAGCTAAAAAAGTGAAACTCTTCCGAGTAACTGTCTCGACCGACAGAACGGATTTTATTGCTACAAACGATTTCTCTCAAGATTCTACGGACGTTGTACAAAAAGTGTGTAAGGTACGATGGAAAATTGAGGAGTTTCACCGCGAATTAAAGCAGTTGACTGGCATTGAATCATGTCAATGTCGTAAGAGTCGTATTCAAAGAAATCATGAAAGCCTCGCGCTATTTTAGTCTGGCTGTCGGTCTGTGGGAGTGTCCCACCAAAACGCGATGTTAACTGCTGTTTGCGACCCATAGCGATAATGCAGGTCTTGGTAACTGGCTATGTAATCCTTACAGGCGTGAATCCCTTTCCACCGTTTGTTACTTCTGCACGTCTCACCCACATACAGCACAAGAGAAGCAGCCGAGTCAATGATGAAATAGATACACGCATCGCCGGGGCTGTCTGCTGGTATCCTCCAGAATGAAAGCGATGCCTACGGCGGGCTACGCCTACCCACCTATAACTGCAACGGATCAATCTTGTCTGGGTCGCAGTGGTTGGATGCAAGGTCAAACAGCGTCACCTGTCTTGCTGGCTGACTTTCCCTCACCTTTTGTTGATACTCAAGTATTTGGGACTTCCACTTCAGCAGAGCATCAGCACTCATCACCAGCGCCTCTGCTTTACTGATGTGAGTGTTACAGATGGGAATAGATTTAGCTGATTGGGTTCCAAGGGTGTGACTGGGAGTTACTTTGCCAGTAGATTATCCCCCATTAACGGGTTTAGGAGTGCGTAGGCGTAGCCAGGCGTTGGCGATCGCCAACGCCTTCACTTTCCTTTTTTCCTCTAAGAAATTTTCGGGTATCCATTCACACAAACTACACTTATCCTCAACCGATGCCTACGCTTCACTCCATTGCACTTACATTCTTGAAATCAACATTACCTAGCCCAGAAGATAGATACATTTTTGAAAAGTTGAAGCACACTTGTAAGAGCAAGTTTAACTATTCAATAATGGTGTGGCAATGTGGCTGAAATATGGTGTAAATGAAGAAGGTATCTTGATATGTATTGAAGATATCAACAGGGGGAAGACTTCACTTAAGTGTCCTTACTGTAAAGGTGAGTTAACTGCTAAAAAAGGCAAGGTAAAAGAGCATCATTTTGCTCATAATGACCAAACCTGCCGCCCCATAGCTAACCGAGAAGCTCCTGTGATATACGTACAGTCACAAACAGGAGTTACTCTTTGGTAAAGAAGCCTACCAAATAATCAAAGATAGCATTAAAGTTGAGTGCGTAGACGTTTAGGCGGCAAGGCGATAGACATTGCAATTTCTCCGATATACTGTCTCCCCACCCCAGCAGTAAAATTACCACTCTTTCTATGTCCAGAATCATCAATTATTAAGCTAAAACCTCTACTTATTTTCGTTTGACTACACTTGTTCATGATTTCTAACCGACGCTCATTCACCCGATCGCTACACCAGGGTGCTTCGGTTAAAAAGCGATGCAGCGCGGTCTTGGGGGTTTCCCCCATGAGCGACTGCATCAAGACAGTGGTGTAATCGGTGGTAAGTAACCTCTACAGCATTAGAAGCCATTTGAAACAGGTTTTTTCTCTCACTTTCACCTAATAATCCCCCTAGATAGTGTCTAAACTCTCTTTTTTGAGCTTTATGAGTAAACACATCATCAAATCTTTGACACCA
>NZ_JAVRBY020000028.1:0-86059 GCF_034531035.1 Nostoc sp. DedQUE02
CACCGTATCACTTTTTGCTGGCAGTGGTTGGGCTTGGTGAGATATGACTATAGGAATCGTAACTAATTATGCAAACATGATATGAGGTACTTCAAAGTCGTGTTAGAGTACTTCAAACTTTGTCGCACCGCGATCGAGTACACAGGTGCGTAGGCATCGCTCTCATAAATTATAAACATTGTGTAAACTTCAGGCGAAAGTTATGATATTTTTGACCGCAGCCTGATTTGTGAGAATTGAAAAACACAGATTCCCGACTTCGTAAAAGTTGTCGGGGATTTTGTTTTTTTCCAGCAATTAACAAATCTTCAGATCGGTAGATGTATTTTTGTCTAGCTATTCACTAACGATCGCATAAAATTGATTCGGATTAAATTTACATTTCTTTAAAAGACAATATGTTTGCCAGAATTCGCCGAATTTTGAGTCAATTTTTTAGTAATTCCAGAACAATCAACAACGAACCACTGAATAAAGTAAGTTTGATTGTCATTATTATAGTTGATATTTTTATCTTAATTAATGTTTTTACCGGACTCGATGATATTAGCAGATGGCATATCAGTCCAACTGAGGCTTATCCATGTTATTCAGAATGGCAAAATTACCGAGCGAAAACCACTAAAGATAAAGACTATGAAATTGTTAGACTTTCATTGCCATCTGACACGAACAATCAATTTAGTTTTCGGGGAAACTATCAACAAGCTGAAGCAGGACATCTAGGTAAGGTTTCTCAAACCTGTTTGCAATATGCAGATTACAAAGATAAGATTAAGAATTCTGAAAAGCAGCAAATTATCAAAATCATCGAGCAAAAACAGGCAAAAATTAGTAGGTTGGAACAAACCAATAGCACTGTTAAATCTCAGTATGACTCAACGCTCTTAGAAAAAATTGCCGGACAGAGTAGCGAACAATCAATTAATCAAGTCAGTGCTGAAAAAGCTAAACAGACATTAGAAGAGAATAATCGCCAAATTTCTACTCTTCAACAAGAAATTTCTACTCTTAAAAATGAACTGCTAGCTAAACCGGAAAGTATTAGTTTTATAGCCTTTATTAAAGATGACAATCGATTCCAAGAAGTTGATAAAGGCTATCAGCAAGCATCATTTTGGTATCCAAGTATCCAGCTTGGTTTTCAGTCCCTCTTTCTTTTACCACTGATTTTCATTGCCTTATCAGTTCACAAATTTGCCCAAAGAAGAGGATATGGACTCGTCTCGCTAATTAGCTGGCATTTGCTAGTTATCTTTTTTATCCCATTAATCATTAAAATATTTGAATTTCTCCAAATAGGTGCAATATTCAAATTTTTATTTGATATAGTCAGTGCCATTTTTGGCGGTTTACTTTTCCTGATAAATTATGTTTATATCTTGCTGATTCCAGTTATTGGTTTTGGAATCATCCAATTTTTTCAAAAATTTGTCTTTAACGCTAAAGTCCAAGCAGCTAGCAGAGTTCAAAAATCACGATGTGTCAATTGTGCTAAGAAAATTCGACATCTTGATACTTACTGTCCACATTGCGGATATCATCAGTACATTGAATGCCATAACTGTCATAATCTTACTTACAAGCATTTGTCGTACTGTAAACATTGTGGAACTTCTCAAGTTTCCAGTAATTTGTAATCAGTGAAGTCGTCGATCGCCTTTTTAATTTAAATATGGAAAAAGAGAAACAAATTAATAAAGAGAGTAAGTCGCCGCTTGATTTTCTCAAAAACCTGTTGATTGCTCGTTGGCGATCGCTCTTACTCCTCTTGATCGGAGTGTATTTACCTTTGCAGATTTTTGAAATCTTGACAGTGAATATATGGAAGAATCAAGCAGGCTTTCCGTGGGATGCGCCGATTCTGTTAGCGGTTCATTCTACAGCCAACCCACAGTTAGATGTTTTAGCTGTCACCCTAGCTACAATTGGGTTGCCTTGGACGGCGATGGTGATTTTGGGGGTGATCGCACTCATGTTACTACTTCAAAAACGCTGGCGATCGCTAGCTTATTTACTCACCGCCTCAGCAGGAAGCATCATCATCAACCGCACAGCAAAACAATTAATGCATCGAGTGCGTCCACAATTGTGGCAGTCCATTGCACCTGAGTCTACTTTTGCATTTCCCAGCGCTCATGCGATGACGAGTGTAACACTGGTAGCAATTTTGTTATTCTTAACTTGGGCTACTTCTTGGCGCTGGTTGGTTCTCATATTCGGGAGCCTATATATAATAGCTATTGCGTGGTGTCGTCTCTATCTGGGGGTTCATTTTCCTAGTGACATTCTCGCAGGTTGGATGGTTGCATTAGGTTGGACAATTGGTGTCAGTCTAATTATCAAACCGTATATAACTATAGCCAAATCCGTAGATGGCGATCGCCCTGAGAATGAAACTACCTTACTCCCTGAAGAAAAAAAGTTGATAAATGAGGAAGGGTAAGGGGAAAAGGTGAATTAAAACCTTTCTCTTTCTCCTTTCCCCCAAAACCCGAAAAGTATTGATCCAGAACCCTTGTAGAGACGTAGCAATGCTACGTCTCTACATTCTTTTTCACTAAATATCTCACTTTATGAATTATTTTAATTCCAGGCAATGTTAGGAAACATACCATTTAGGGAATTTTAAGTAAAAAGACGCGATTAAACCGAACTATGTAAAGTTTTGTATGGGGAAAGGGAAAAGGGAAAAGGTTAAAGGGGAAAGGGGAAAGGAAAGAATTAAACCTTTACCCCTTACCCCTTACCCTTTTCCCTAGCCGAAGGCTTTTTCCCTTACCCTTCTTAATATAGTTATATTTATTTCCGTCGGCTTACTTAAGTAAAAAATATCCGTGAACTGAGTAATGAAAGCTTCTAGTATTTGGTTTAGTTTAGTCAGTGAAATATTAATCGGTGCGATCGGCTCCAGCTTTGCTAATGCTCAAATAATTCCCGACGGCACGCTCAATACCAGTGTTTCTCAAAATGGCGATAACTTCACCATCATCAACGGTAATCGAGTTGGCAACAACCTCTTCCACAGCTTCAGCCAATTCTCAGTTCCCACCAACGGCTCGGCTTTCTTCAATAATGCTTCAGATATCCAAAACATTTTCAGTCGTGTGACTGGAGGCAGTGTTTCCAACATTGATGGTTTAATTAAAGCCAATGGTATCGCTAATCTATTTCTGCTCAATCCCAGTGGAATCATCTTTGGAGCAAATGCGAGATTAAATATTGGCGGTTCGTTTATCGGTACGACAGCCAATAGCATCAACTTTGCTGATGGTGTTGAGTTTAGCACCATTAATTCCCAAACTACCTCACTGTTGAGCATCAATGTTCCCCTTGGATTGCAAATGGGTAGCAATCCGGCATTAATCAGCGTTCAAGGCACAGGACACTCCTTGAGCAATCCCGGAGGAGCGATTCTTGCCACTCAAAATCCGAGTGCTACAGAATTGCGGCTACAGCCGGGAAAAACCCTAGCCTTGGTGGGTGGGAATCTGGAACTGAATGGAGCAACTCTCACCGCCAAGCAAGGGCAAGTAGAATTAGGCAGTGTGAGTGGTGCAGGGTTAGTTAGTTTGATCCCAACTGCACAGGGGTATACTTTGGGATATGAAGATGGGCAAAAGTTTGGTGATATTCAGCTAGCAGGGCGATCGCTATTAGATATAAGCGGGGTGAATGCAGGTTCCGTTCAAATTCGGGGGCGACACATTCAATTCAGTGATGGCTCCCTGGTGGTAGCGCGAAATTTCGGCAATCTCCCCGGTGGCGACATTCGCTTTCAGGCTACAGAGGCGATTGATTTGATTGGCACAACAGCTGATGGCACAATTCGAAGCGGGGTGCGTACTGAAGCTGTGGGTATCGGAGCTAGTGGGAACATCAGTGTGATTACTCCCAGGCTCACCCTCAAACAGGGAGGGGGGTTGAATACCACTTCAGTTAGAGTGGCTCCCAGTGGCAATATCCACATTGATGCAACAGCGATTGAACTGTCTGGCTTCTCACCAATCAATCCAAATAGCGTTAGTGTCCTTTCTACTTCTAGCTATGGTTCTGGGAGCGCTGGCGATATCTCTGTCAATGCCAATAGTTTACTGCTCTCAAATGGTGCCGCACTGACTTCAGCTACCTTTGGCAGTGGCTCTAGCGGTAAAGTGACGATTCGTAACACCAACACCACGGTGATGGGAGAAAACCCCCTCGGACTTTACAGCAACATTACCTCAATCACTTTTGCGACCGGAAACGCCAAAACTTTGACCCTAGATACCGCCAAGTTGCAAATTCTGGATGGGGGAACAGTTGCCGCCGCCACATTTTTGGCCGGGAATGGGGGAGATTTGAGCATTAACGCCACGGAATCCATCGAGATTAGGGGTCACGGTCAGAACAATAACAGCAGTATCAACTCATCTAGCATCCTACTACCTCCGCTACTGCGGCAAAAATTCCATCTACCGGATCAACTTACGGCAAATGCGGGTAATGTGAGCATTACCACGCCGAATCTGACGGTGACAGATGGTGGAACAGTCAGTGTCACCAGTCAAGGTAGCGGCAATGGTGGCAGTCTCAAGATCGCAGCCAATACCATCCGATTAGACCGTCAAGGAAGCATCCAGGCACAAACAGAATCAGGTAATGGAGGTAATATCGCCTTAGAAGTTGGGAATTTGTTGCTTCTGCGCGACAATAGCGCGATCGCCGCAACAGCAGGTGGTAATGGTGATGGAGGTAATATAAACCTTAATGCACCGATCATCGTTGGCTTAGAAAACAGTGACATTATTGCTAATGCTATTAAAGGCCGGGGGGGCAATATTCAAATCACCACCCAAGGTATCTTTGGGCTGAAGTACCGCGATCGCCTCACCCCAGAAAGTGACATCTCCGCCAGTTCTCAATTTGGGGTGAGTGGCACTGTTCAAGTTAATACTATTGGAGTCGATCCTAATTCTGGCTTGGTAGAACTACCAGCAAATGTCACTGATTCATCGCAGCAAATAGCCAGTGGTTGTTCTGCAAATCAAGGAAGTAAATTTGTCGCCACGGGACGAGGTGGAATACCACAAAATCCCAATCAGCAAGTGACGAGCGATCGCACTTGGTCTGATGTGCGCGATATCTCTGCATACCGTCAAACCCAGACAGTACAAGCACAAATACCTCAATCCTCAGAAGCTCTCATCGAAGCCACTTCCTGGCATCGTCATGCTGATGGCAAAGTTGAATTAGTTGCGGCACAATCTCCCACACATTTACAGCCGCAGTTAAGTTGTGCTGTGGTTCCCAAAAGTTAATTTGCCCTAAAAATTCAACTGGTTTAATGTCGTGCGCTCGCAAATACTTTCAGTATTCAAATAGCTTCCTTGTCGCTGGTGTTAACAACAATAGTATTTCGGGAATATTAAGCTTAGTATAAAATAAAACTAAATATGCAAGCGCTTTCTGTAATCTTGGGCTTGGTTAATCCAATACTGGCAAGTGTCATGCTGCTACCATTAGGAATCATCTTCCTTTGGAACAGCGCTGCTAATGCTCAGGTGACATCCGATGGCACAACTAACACCATTGTCAACCAAAGTGGTAAGAATTTTAATATTATTAACGGTATACAAAAAGATAATAATTTATTTCACAGTTTCAGCAATTTTTCTTTGCCTAGAGGTACTTCAGCAAATTTTGATTTAACCAACACACCAAATATTACAACTATATTTAGTCGGGTTACGGGTGGAAATGTTTCCGATATAAACGGATTAATTCAAACTCTCAACAGTAATTATCCTGTGAGTTTGTTTTTAATGAATCCTGCGGGGATTGTGTTTCGGGAAAATGCTCAATTGAATATTGGCGGATCGTTTATCAGCACAACTGCCAACAGCATCAAATTTGCCGATGGCGTTGAGTTTAGCGCTATTAATTCGCAAGCTGCCCCGTTATTGAGTATCAATGTTCCTATTGGGTTGCAAATGGGCAGCAATCCTGCACCGATTACAATTCAAGGCACAGGGTACTCCTTGGCGAATACGAGTGGACTGACTCTGGCTTCCCTAACTCGGATTCCCAGTTCTACAAAACTCCAGGTACAGCCGGGAAACACCATAGCTTTGATTGGTGGCGACATACATCTAAATGGGGCAACCTTGCTCGCCGAACAAGGGCAAATAGAATTGGGCAGTGTCAGAAGTACAGGACTTATCAGCCTGATGCCAACTGCACGGGGCTATACATTGGGATATGGTGATGTGCAACGCTTTGGCAATATTGAGCTAGTAAAGCGATCGCTATTAGATATTAGCGGCGTGAATGCAGGTTCGGTGCAAATACAGGGTAGGCAAATTCAATTCACCGATGGCTCTCTGGTACTGGCGCAAAATTTTGGCAATCTCCCCGGTGGTGACATTCGCCTTCAGGCTACAGAGTCCATTAATCTAATTGCCAAAACGGCTGATGCCACAATTCAGAGCGGAGTGCGTACCAATGCTTTGGGTATGGGAGCTAGTGGGAATATCAGCGTTATTACTCCCAACTTCACTATCAAGTCGGGAGCGGGGTTAAATAGCACAACTCTTGGAGCAGCTCCGAGTGGCAATATTTACATTGATGCAACCACCATTGAACTGTCTGGCTTTTCACCCAATAATCCTGCTGATGTCACCACGGTAAACACTAGTACATTAGGCACTGGGAATGCTGGTGATGTTTTCGTCAATAGTAATAGTCTACTAGTATCAAGCGGTGCCTCACTATCTTCGGCTACCTTTGGCAGTGGTTCTAGCGGTAAAGTGACGATTCACAACAACAATACCACAGTGATGGGAGAAAGTCCCTCTGGACTTTACAGCAACATTAGCTCAATTACATTTGCAACTGGAAGCGCCAAAACCTTGAGCCTGGATACTGCCAAATTGCAAATTCTAGATGGGGGAGCGGTTGCCACCACCGCATTTTTTGCAGGTAATGGGGGAGATTTGAGTATCAACGCTACCGAATCAATCGCCATCAGTGGTCAAGGTCGGGCAACTAATAGCAGCATTAACGCCTCCACCATCCGACCCGATCCGTCATTGCGGAAACGATTTGGTTTACCAGATATATTAACAGCGAATGCCGGCACTGTGAGCATTACCACACCGAATTTAACGCTGACGAATGGTGGGACAGTCAGTGTCACCAGTCAAGGCAGTGGAAATGGGGGCAATATTAACATCAATTCAGATACCATCCAATTAAAGAATCAAGGGTTTATTCAAGCACAAACAGAATCCGGTAATGGTGGCAATATTAAATTGTCCACCAAAAACCTGTTGCTTCTGCAAGACAATAGCCAGATAACCTCAACAGCTGGCGGTTCAGGGAATGGAGGTAATATCAACATCAATGCACCCATCATCGTCGGCTTAAAAAACAGCGACATTATTGCCAATGCAGTCCGAGGCAGAGGTGGTAATATCCAAATCACCACTCAAGGCATCTTTGGGCTGAAGTTTGGCAACCAACTCACTCCTGATAGTGACATCACCGCCAGTTCCCAATTTGGGGTAAGTGGCACGGTTCAAGTTAATACTATCGGTATCGATCCAAATTCGGGTTTAGTCGAACTGCCAGCAAAAGTCACCGATCCATCGCAGCAAATTGCTACAGGCTGCGCGAGTAGTGAAGGCAGCCGCTTTGTGGCAACGGGACGGGGTGGTGTGCCGCAAAATCCCAATCAGCAAGTGACGAGCGATCGCACTTGGTCTGATATCCGCGATATCTCTGCATACCGTAAAACTGGGGAAGTCACGGCACAAATACCTGAATCCGCAGAAACTCCTGTCCAAGCCACTGGTTGGCGACGCAATGCACAAGGAAAAATCGAGTTAATTGCAGCTAATGCGACTACACAGGTGCAACAAAAATTAACCTGTGCCGGGATTTCCAGATAACATAATAAGTAAGCCGACGGAAATAAACATAACTATATTAAGAAGGGTAAGGGAAAAAGCCTTCGGCTAGGGTAAAGGGTAAGGGGTAAGGGGTAAAGGTTTAATTCTTTCCTTTCCCCTTTCCCCTTTAACCTTTTCCCTTTTCCCTATACAAAACTTTACATAGTTCGGTTTAATCGCGTCTACTTACTGTATTCAATTAGAAATCCCCTAAGAGAATGTCTGAAAAGTTTTTTGTATACACCTAGCCCTTGGAGATCCCCCTAAATCCACGCCACTTGACGGCAGTTGACGGCAGTTGCTCCACTTGGGCAGACCCCTTGGCGCTAGCCTCTCACGAATGGGAGAAGACCGCACTGCCTCCCCGATAAATTGGGGGAGTTTGAAAGCTTTTTGCTCCCCTTAAAAAGCTATCCATTATAGAACCCATTTGATATCTTTTTTTGAGCTACAGTTACTCGACAAAATTCAACAGCAGCAGATCACACAAGCGCCTATTAATTGTTCGGAATTTTCTAAAAACGTTTCTGATGCAGTTCCCCAAGAACACATTCAAATCTTGGAGCGATTTGATGGAGCCATACTTTATGCTAATAGCGGTCATTCTTGGCAAATTTCAAAGTTTAATTCTGGTAAAACCTACGAAATCCTTGAGTCAAATTCTTTGTACTATGATATAACCCACCTAATTGCTCTTGAAGATGGGCGCTGCATAGCCTATATATTTAACTTTTGCAAGAGCGAATGTTTAATTCTTTTGGACAAGCAAACTTCAGATCATAATCAGCTCCAAAATGCCACAGTTATTGCTAAGAGCACTCTGGCAGTTTTTGAACGCATATTTCAAGTCCTATGTATATACACAGTTGATATAATTATTTATCACTAAATATAACTCGTTTGGTAGTTTCATGATTTAAGTAAGAAAATGTATACATTACTCGTATAAACTAAATAAGCTGATTATCTCAGCGATTGTATCAAGTAAAAATATAGTTCTATTAGATATGCGATCGCATATCTTCTTAAAAGAATGCCAAACTCCAACTTGAAAGATGACTCATTATGGTTCAAAAATGCAATTATCTACGAATTAGGTGTTCGCACATTTGCTGACAGTAATGGTGATGGGATTGGTGATTTTCCAGGGCTGACAGAAAAACTAGACTATTTACAAGATTTAGGTATTACTGCCATTTGGTTGTTACCTTTTTTTCCTTCACCACTTAGAGATGATGGTTACGATATTGCCGATTATACTAGTATCAATCCTATCTATGGCACGTTAGAAGACTTTAAAGCGTTTTTGAGCGCTGCTCATCAGCGCGGTATTCGGGTAATTATAGAATTAATTATTAACCATACCTCTGACCAACATCCTTGGTTTCAAAGAGCGCGTCGCGCCCCGAAAGGAAGTCAGGAGCGAGATTTTTATGTTTGGAGTGATACTCCTGAAAAATACCAGGAAGCGCGAATTATCTTCCAAGATTTTGAGACATCTAACTGGGCTTGGGATTCAGTTGCCAAAGCTTATTGCTGGCATCGTTTCTATTCCCATCAGCCGGATTTGAATTATGACAATCCCTTGGTGCGCGAGGCAGTATTTGATGTTCTAGATTTTTGGTTGGAGATGGGTGTAGATGGACTACGCATGGATGCTGTACCTTATCTCTACGAACGACAAGGAACGAACTGCGAAAACTTACCCGAAACCCATGCGTTTTTGAAGGAGTTGCGATCGCACATCGACGCGAAATTTCCTAACCGGATGTTACTAGCTGAGGCCAACCAATGGCCTGAAGATGCAGCCGAGTATTACGGTGCAGGGGATGAGTGTCACATGAACTTTCATTTTCCCCTAATGCCGCGTTTGTTTATGGCAGTGCGGATGGAAGATAATTTCCCGATTGTAGATATTCTTCAGCAAACACCATCGATTCCTGATAACTGTCAGTGGGCATTGTTCCTCCGCAACCATGACGAACTGACTCTAGAAATGGTGACAGATGAAGACCGCGATTTTATGTATGGGGCCTACGCACAAGACCCAATGATGCGGGTAAATTTAGGCATCCGTCGTAGATTAGCGCCGCTTTTGGGTAATGATCGCCGCCAAATAGAGTTACTCAATAGTTTACTGTTATCTTTGCCAGGAACCCCCGTACTTTACTACGGTGATGAAATTGGTATGGGAGATAACGTTTATCTAGGCGATCGCAATGGTGTTCGCACACCTATGCAGTGGAGTTCCGATCGCAACGCTGGTTTTAGTCGCGCCAACCCGCAACGCTTGTATCTACCCGTCATCGTTGACTCAGAATATCACTACGAAGCACTCAACGTCGAGGCACAACGGACTAATAGCAATTCTCTTTGGTATTGGATGAAACGTTTACTCGCTACTCGCAAACGGTTTGCGGCATTGGGTGAAGGGCGTTTTGAATTGCTACAGTCTAATAATCGCAAAGTTTTTGCCTTCAGTCGGATTACTTCTGAAGAACATGTTTTGGTAGTAGCAAATTTATCTCATTACGTGCAAACGGTGACGTTAGATTTATCAGCCTTCAATGGACTAATACCAGTAGAAATTTTTGGTTCCACTGAGTTTCCACCGATTACAGAATCGCCCTATTTCCTCAGCTTAAGTCCTTACGGGTTTTACTGGTTCACCTTACAACGTAAACTTAGCTCAACTCAAGAGCCTAAACCCCAAGCAGATTTAGTAACTCTGCTGGTAAATGGTTCATGGCAAAATGTGATTGGGCAACGAGAGTCAAAAAGCGTTCTAGAATCAACACTGCGGGATTATCTCTATACCTGTAGCTGGTTTGGCGGCAAAACTCAGACTGTACAATCAGTACAAATCATTGAAGCGATTTCTTTACCCTATAACCAGCAGATAGCTCAAATTGTTTGGTTGCAGGTAGACTATACCCAGGGAAATCACGAAACTTATCTGTTATTTCTCGCCTATGCAGAAGGTGAACAAGCAACACATCTTTTGGTAGAAATGCCGCAAGCTATAATTGCACGGCTTGGGGTGCAAAGTAAAATAGACACTCCTCCACCCAATACTCAAGAAGTTGGAATTTTATTTGATGCTTTAGCAGACAAGAACTTTCTCACCTCACTGCTAGATGATGCGATCGCTAATCATCACTCTTATAAAGGGATAACCGGAGAATTATTTGGTACTACTACTGATTCATTTTCCGAATTGCGCCGACAGTTAACCAATCATGAGCCGACTGTCCTGAATAAAGAAGAACAAACCAATACTTATATAGTTTATGGCGATCGCTTGTTGTTGAAACTCTTCCGTAAAGTTGAGGAAGGTTTGCACCCAGATTTAGAAATCCGGCGTTTCCTATACCAGAAAAAAGGGTTGCAAAACTCAGTTTTCCTAGCTGGTGCTTTAGAGTACCGCCGTGCAAATAAAACAGGCAATAAAACAGCCCTACCTACGACTATAGGCATATTACAAGAGTTTATTCCAGATATCCGCAGTGGCTGGGATTACACCCTTGATAGTTTGCAAAAGTACTTTGATTTAGTGACCACAGAACACGCCACTATTGCCGAAGTGCCTCTGCCATCAGGTTCTTTGTTGGATTTACAGAGAATTGAAATTCCAGAAATGGCAATTGCAACTATCACCTCTTACTTGCAAAGTGTTGAGCTATTGGGTAAATCCACAGCCCAATTCCATATAGCGCTGGCTACAAATATAGATAGCTCAAACTTTGCTCCAGAATCTTTTTCATCACTTTATCAACGTTCGATATATCAAAATGCACGTAACTTAACTGGACAAGTATTTCGGTTGTTAAAAGAACGAGTAAAATCCTTGCCAACCGATACTCAACCATTAGCATTAGAAGTTCTGAATAGCCAACAGAAAATCTTAGAACGCTTTCAGTTAGTTGTCGGACAAAAAATTACTGCATTGCGTACTCGTCATCATGGAAACTACCATTTATCGCAAGTATTTTATACAGGAAAAGACTTTATTATTCCTGATTTTGAAGGCAAAGCAGATCGTAGTCTTAGCGAACGACGCATCAAGCGATCGCCTCTACAAGATGTAGCAGGAATGTTGCTATCTTTCAACTATGCAGTTAACGAAGCTCTCCGTTATCAAAAAGAATCTGGGATGATCCTGCCTGAAAATTTACCCCTTATAGAACAATGGGGACAGTTTTGGTATACCTGGGTCAGTACTAGCTTTTTGAACTCTTATTTAGAAACTGCTAATCAAGAATCTTTCCTTCCAAACACAACAGAAGAACTAGATGTGCTGCTGTTTGCCTATCTTCTAGAACAAGCGATTGATGCACTAGGCTATGAACTAAATAATCACTCTGATTGGATAGAAATTCCACTCCAATTTATTCTGCAATTATTAAGTAAAACTGCTTAAGCAGTTTTTGAGATCGCAATCCTAAATGAGATTCAAACCATTCGTGAAATATTAAGGTCGGATACTATTTGTTAATAAACAATAGCACTTAAAATATTGCGGAAATCGCGGTTCTCAACAGAATGTTTGAGCAGTGACCGCCGTAGGCATCACTGAATCTCGACTCACAACGACTGCGCGGTAGTTGAATTTCGACTCACAACGACTGCGCGGTAGTTGAGCGTAGTCGAAACTCAGTGCAAGTCGCTCGATTACCGCCAAGCGATGCACTGAGCTTGTCGTTGTGTCGAAACTCAGTGCAAGTCGTTCGATTACCGCGCAGCCGTACCCCTCCAGGGAAGCAAGCTACGCGGAGCGTCTCGTAGAGAAGTGCGGGCTACACCTACGCGTCATCTTGATAGGCATGATTTATATCGTGTCCGGTTAAAGACTGAAAGTGATTTAGTATCGATAGTCATACTCATGTCTAGAGCGCCATTCACGTTTCTCGTATTCTCTACGTTGCCATTCACGGTGCTCACGTTCTTCACGCTCTCTGCGTAGCCATTCCTGCCTCGCTTGTTCTCGTTCGCGCCACTCATGTCGGTGATCTTTTCCCAAAATTACTTCTACTTGAGCAGATGCACGCTCTGCTAAAACACTCGAAGTCAGCAAAACACCTAACAAACAAGATGAGAGAATTCTTTTCATGTTCATAAAGATATACCTTTTATGGAACCAGAAATCTATAGTTTTAGACTTTTTTCTTTTACAAAAGGTTCAATTAGGGCAGACGGCTTTCAAAAAATATCGGTCGTGTTCTTAATTACTCGTTGTGTGGCGTGGATCTGTTTCATTCTTTTTTCAAATTGATGTCAGTAAAAATTGAGCGATCGCATTTTCGGGCAACTTGGGGTGCGAAGGTGTTGCCTATGACCCAACTTCTAACCCATTTGAACCTTTTTTCCATTCATCCGGTCTAATAAATACAAGCAACGAAACGGATAGAGGAGAACGCCTCAGGTGTTAGTTGTGCCAGCCAAGGTTAATAAAGCAAATCAATTGATTGGTGAATCAGAAAGCGAATCTGACAGTTATCTAGTACAGCAGTGTTTGCAGGGTGATACCCAAAGCTACGGTCAGCTTTACCGTCGCCATCAGCAAAAAGTGAGGTCAATCCTCTACAAACTCTGTACTCCTGCCTGCCTGGATGATGTGGTGCAGGAAGTGTTTCTGCAAGCCTGGAAAGGATTGCCCAAGTTTCGCCAAACAGCAAAATTTTCCACCTGGCTGTACCGAATCGCATGGAACATGGCTTATGACGAGCGACAGGCAGATGTTAAAAGGCGAACTCAATTACAGATTTTGAGTGAAAAAACTCCTACCCAACAGTCAGCGCCTGAGTTAATCAATCTGCATTATCAAGACCTTGTGCAACGGGGACTGGCAAACCTAAGTTTTGACCATCGCACGATATTGGTTTTGCATGATTTGGAAGAAGTACCTCAAAAAGAGGTAGCACAAATTCTAGATATTCCTCTGGGAACAGTCAAGTCACGCCTATTCCATGCTCGTGCTGCCATGCGTCAATTTCTCCAAAACGAAGGAGTACAGCTATGACTCAGCTCCCCAATGATGATTCTGACCTAATTAATTTTCTATGCCAACATTGTCCAGAAGTTCCACCAGCCTCGCCTGATTTGGAACACCAAATCTTACAACAGGTGAAAACTTCGCCTCAAGTACCCTTACGCCACTATTCAAGGCTGAGGTTAGTTCTACCCATTGCTGCTGGATTAGTAGCTGCTATAGTTGGCTACCGTGCTTTTATCCCGGCTCAACCAAGTCCGGCTGAACTTGCCACATTGGAAACTTTTATTGAAAGCAATTGGCAAGGTACAGTCAGTAACGAACATCTGGAAAGTGATATATGGCATTTTACAGATTCAGATACTGAATAGGAGAGCGCTTTGATGTTAAGTAGTCGTGTTTCCATTTTGGCGGTGGCGATGATTGTCCTTGGTAGCACTATTGCTGTGGCCAAGCCAACTTTACTTTTACACCAAGTGATTGCCCAAACCCCCACAAGTGTACCTCATCCAAATCGTGGTCAATCAGGGGGATGGCTCAAGGATTTGAATTTGACATCCCAGCAACTGCAACAGATTAAAGAAATTCGTAATCAATCCAAACAGCAGATAGCCCAAAAATCACAAGAGATACGTCAAGGGCAACAGGAATTACATGACCTGATTGCAGGGACAGCTACTAAAGAGCAAGTGCGTGGTAAATATAACCAAATCAAGCTTGTAAAGCAGCAGCTTGCTGATACCCAGTTTGAAAATACGCTTGCGATTCGGGAAGTTTTAAATCCAGAGCAACGGCAAAAATTTGCCGAACGGATGTATAAGAAAAATCCTCTATCTCCAGCCCAGCACAATTAACTCTATGATTGTAAAGCCGAAATATTGGGTATTGTTGCTGTTGATCTTACTGGGAGGAATTGACCCCAGTCATGCAGCCTCCACACCTGTTGACCCAAAAGTATTACATATAATTAATCGCCTTAGCTTTGGCCCTCGTCCCCAAGATGTGCAAAGAGTTGAGTCTATGGGTGTAGAAAAATACATTCAAGAACAACTCTCACCTGAATCGATTCCTGAACCACAAAGTCTTACCACCCAACTAAAGCAGCTAGATACTCTCCGCTTGAATCCGGTGGAACTTTTAGAATATGGCACAACTCATCTCCCAGGACAAAAACCTAGCCAGTCGGAAAAAAAAGCTGCCAACAAGTGGGCTAAACATGTGCTAGATCAGGCAGTCCAAGCACGGTTATTAGAGGCAACTAGCAGTAAGCGACAACTTCAAGAAGTGATGGTGGACTTTTGGTATAACCATTTTAATGTAGATGCTGCTAAAGGACGCGTTAGCCTCTGGGTAGGAGCTTATGAACAACAGGCGATTCGACCTTACGCTTTGGGTCATTTTCGTGACCTGTTAGGGGCAACAGCTCATCATCCAGCTATGCAGTTTTATCTGGACAACTTCCAAAATCGGGTTGACAGCCGCCCCGATGCCCAAGGTCATGTCCGAGGTTTGAATGAAAACTATGCCCGCGAACTCATGGAGCTACACACTCTCGGCGTGGATGGAGGTTATACTCAGCAAGATGTAATTGCTCTGGCGCGGATTTTAAGTGGTTGGGGTTTCAGTCGTCCCAGTCAGCAGACAGATAATAGTTTCGGATTTTACTTCAATCCAAAGCGTCATGATTTTAGCGACAAAGTTTTTCTGGGACACACAATTAAAAGCGGTGGTGAAGCCCAAGGGGAGGAAGCTTTGGATATTTTGGCTCGAAGTCCGGCAACTGCACGTCATATCAGTTATCAAATAGCTGAATATTTTGTCAGCGATGTTCCTCCGACTACTCTGGTAAACAATCTCACACAACGTTATCTTGCCACTGATGGCAATATTCGTGAGGTTCTTAACACCCTATTCCACAGCCGGGAATTCTGGGATGCAAAAAACTTTAATGCTAAGTTTAAAACACCACTTCAATTCGCTATCTCGGCGGTGCGAGCTACAGGTGTCGAAGTGAAGAACACAAGACCAATCTCCAATCTGCTCCAAGAGTTGGGAATGCCTCTATACCGTTGCCAAACTCCAGACGGTTACAAAAATACAGCTAATGCATGGTTAAATCCCGATGCAATGAACCGCCGCCTCAGCTTTGCATCAGCGATCGCCAATGGAAATTTACCCTTATCAAGCATCCCCACAAATATGCGACAGAGGGAGAGAACACTGGTACAGGAGAAAATCGCCACAGAGCAAAGACCTTTACAAAAGTCTCCCAGTATTCCTGTAGATGCTTGGCAACTAAGCAATACATTGGGTAATTCTTTTTCACTGAAAACGCAGCAGGCGATCGCCTCTAGTTCCCCTCAAATTCATAGTGCTTTAATTTTGGGAAGTCCAGAATTTATGTATCGTTAGTTACACAATTGTCAAGTTATAAAACTAAATTATCAAGTATTCACGCTTGTATTTTTTATACATATAACTCCTAGTTAATATCAGTAATTTTAATTTATGAAAAGACGTGACTTCCTCATCAAGAGTGGAATTTTTTCAGCTTCCGCAATCACAGCCGTAAGTAGCAATGCTTGGATAGCTAAATCTGCTATCCCAAACAGTGATCAGAAGCGCTTGATTGTAATTTTCCTCCGGGGGGCAGTAGACGGTTTAAACATTGTGGTTCCTTACTCAGAGACAGCTTACTATCAAGCTCGACCGCAAATTGCTATCCCCCAACCAGGAAAGGAAGGAGGAGTAATAGATTTAGATGGACGCTTTGGCTTGCATCCAGCATTAGCTTCTCTGATGCCCCAATGGCAGCAAAATAGTTTGGCATTTGTTCATGCTTGTGGTTCCCCCGATCCAACTCGCTCTCACTTTGATGCTCAACAATACATGGAAAACGCTACCCCCGGTGACAAACATACTCAAGATGGTTGGATGAATCGTTTACTAGGGGTGATTTCTCAAAAAACACCCATCCAAGCAGTAAGTGTCGGAGAAACAACACCCGAGATTTTTTCTGGACGGATGCCTGTAGCTAACATCGCATCAGGGAGAAACGCTAGCAGACTGCCAATAGATCGTCCTCAATTAGCAGCAGCATTTGACCAACTTTATAGCGGTAATGATGCCCTAAGTCAGACCTATCGCCAAGGACGGATAGCGCATCAGGCGATCATCAATGACCTGGATAGTGAAATGAATTTGGCAAATAATGGTGCACCTTTACCTAATGGCTTTCCTAGCGATGCCCAACGATTGGCACAACTAATGCTCAAAGATTCTCGAATTGAGTTAGGGTTTATGGCTTTGGGGGGTTGGGATACTCATGTCAATCAAGGTAGCACTCAAGGACAGTTAGCTCGGAACTTAAAAAAATTGGGTTCCGGTTTGGCAGCTTTGGTCAAAGGTTTGGGGAGCGTTTACCAGAATACGACGATTGTCGTGATGTCTGAGTTTGGTCGTACAGTCAAGCAAAATGATGATAGTGGTACTGATCACGGCCATGGTAATGTCATGTGGGTTTTAGGCGGTAAAATTCGTGGTGGTAAAGTTTACGGTGAATGGCCTGGTCTCTCTACAGGCCAACTTTACCAAGGTAGAGACTTGGCTATTACTACTGATTTTCGGGATGTTATCTCTACCGTGTTAGAAAATCATCTGCATCTTAATGAAGCAAAATTGAATCAAGTGTTGCCAAATTATACCTCTACTCAAAAAGTAGCATTAATTGTCAAGTAAGCAATTATTCGTTAAGACAAGAATTTACCTAATAGCATTTGCTCAACTATCCTTGTAATATCGTGTCCGGTTAAAGGCTTATCATTAAAAGCGCAAGGGGGCAGGGGGAAAAGGAGTTTTCAACTTTTTGCACAGATGCAGGAATTATAACTAATCTGCCGGACATGACATTATCATGCATAATAATGGCTCTTTTTGATCCGAAATGTATTGCAAGGTGAACACTATTCAATAGCCTCGTAAATTGGCGAAGCTATTGAATAGTGTTCACTTGAGTGAATATGATAATTGCTTATTTAGTCGTTCGATTCAACATCTATTCTACCTTCAATTCCTACTGAGTCTATCAGCTTTTCTGACGGCGTAAACTCATCAATAAACGTAATTATCACTGCTGCCGCAGGCACTGCAAGCAGCACACCTATAAATCCAAATAGTTTACCCATTACCAAAAATGTTACAATCACCATCACTGGATGAATATTGACTTGCTGACCCATCACCAAAGGCTGAACAACGTGGGCATCTATTTGATTCATTATAAAGAAAAGTATCAACACAAATACTAGTTTTAACGGTGAAATACTCAATGCTACTAATGCTGGTAAAAAAGCACCAATGACCGAACCAAAGTAAGGAATTATTTCAAATAATCCTGCAATAATCCCAAATGGTAGGGCTGACGGAATCCCCAAAATCAAAAGTCCCAACGTTGCTCCAGCACCCAGAAATATCATCGCTATTCCTGTCCCAAAAATCCAGCCTCGCAATCTTGTTTCACAAGCCTTAAGGATTCTTTTAAACCTCTGGTGATGTTGCCTTGGTACTAATCTTAAAATCCCTTTCACTAAGGAATTAGGATCGTAAGCCATGTAAAGCGCTAAAATTAACGTCGCCACCAACTCAACGGTTAAACTTAAAGCTTCACCTAAGAAAACTGGTACTCCTCCTAGCAACTGGTCGGTCAAATTCCGTAATTGTATTAGTGCTTGGGAAATGTCAGGAATAAAAGTGAATTTTTGACGCAGTTGCTCAACATCTCCTGTCAATCTATTGAGATAAGTTGGTAATGTTTTGATTAATTTTTGGGATTCAAATGTCACACTAGGTAGGACTACAGTAGCTAATACCACCACAAATCCAATGATTAATCCAATCAGTAATAAAACAGCAACATCCTGTGATTTGACTAACTTTTGTAAAAATCTTAATAGAGTTCGCAAAATTAAAGCGATCAATGCTGCAACAACTAAAAGTTCTAATACTGGTAAAAGTTGATATAAAATGTAGAGTGCCGCAGCTACTATTACTGCCAATGGCGCACCACGAGTTAACTGCGACCATCCATTGTCTGTATCTCTAGGATTCGACATTACTATCACACTATCACTTATTATGTTTTAACTTTCCAAATTTAGTGCCTGGAATAGCATAGAATTTTTCTCTTGAAAAGTAGCTGTGAGCCTATTTTTATTACTTTAGCCTATAATGACCAGATAAGTTTGATTTTTTTATTTTATGCTTTAAAGATTCCCTTCCAGATTTTCCAGATGATTTTACTGTTATCTTTTTGTTACAGTATTCTTAATTACTAATCACGAAATTGCAACCGTATAATCGCACCCTTCCCACTTGCTGCTTTCAATCCAGAAAAAGGTAAAGTTGATTGGCTGTTCCTGATTATCTTCCAGATAGTAAACCAAATGTTGCTAAAGGTAGAGTAAGCTGTTTCCACTCCATCTTTATTAGCATGAGTCCATCGAGGATCGATACCAGGTGAGCCAAAAGCCTGTACTATGACTAAGAATTTTTACCATAATTAATTTGTTGTGCAGTTCAGGACTGTAGTTGATTTTTATGAAAATTTTATTGAGAATTTTGAGAAGATTTGCGAGATGCAGTTAAGGATTTAGCTTCAATGAAAATTTGTTTGATCTCAGGATGCTTTTGGCGAATATTTGCTTCTAAATTTTCTACAGTTAAGGCTATTTCTTCACCTGTAAGATTATGGGAAAATTGAATTTCTAAGTTGAGTAATACTTCTTTTGGAGCAAGTTGCATTGTTAGCACCCGGATAACCTCTTTTACTCCTGGTTCTGTTTTTGACAAGTAACGGATATTAGCTATTGTTTGAGGATCGGCACTTTCCCCAACTAATAATCCTTTACTTTCCCTCGCTAGTACCACTGCTACTATAGCTAAGATAATGCCAATAAGAATTGAGGCGATACCGTCAAAATAAACATTATTAAATAGATGTCCTAAAAATATTCCGATTAAGGCAACGAATAAACCTAAAATTGCGGCAGTATCCTCAAATAAAATTGTGATTACTGTGGGATCTTTACTATTTTTGATTGCTTGCCAAAAATTTTGTTTACCTTTGATCGGCAAAAACTCTTTTAAAGCTACAGTCCAAGAATAACCCTCCAATAATATTGCCACACTTAACACAATATAATTCCATTTTGGGTCTTCTAAAGGACTGGGGTTAATTAAATGAGTAATTCCCTCATAAATTGACATTCCACCACCGATAGCAAAGATGAGGATGGCAACGATAAAAGTCCAGAAATAAAGTTCTTGACCGTAGCCAAAAGGATGGCTATCATTTGCTGGTTTTTGGCTTCTGCTAATTCCCAGTAAAAGTACTAGTTGGTCGCCAGTATCTACAATTGAATGAATACCTTCAGATATCATAGCCGAACTGCCAGTAATAGAGGCGGCGATAAATTTAGTAATAGCGATCGCTAAGTTAGCCCCCATCGCCGCAAAGATTGTTTTCTTAGATGAATCAGTTGCCATGATTGTAAATATTAGTTACTAAATAGGTAAGTTTTTCACAGACTGGCTTAATCACAATACCTCGCAAGAAAGAACTGTTGCGATATTCAGTAGTAAGTACACCATTTTCCCATCTGGTTTGTGTTTCACCTCGCGTCAAAATTTGCTGTGATTTGACATCAAAAATATAATGATCGCTCTCCTTTAGTCTAAAGTCCAGTGATTAATCAAATACGAGAAGGAGATGCAATTCAAACGATTCAAATACAAGACGCGATAATCGCATCTTGTACTATTTACGGGTATAACGATGTTTCACCCCAATAGGGAAATATTCAAAATCACCCATTGGTGCTAATGTAACCTGTGGTGTCCGATATTCTGCGGGAACATAATTAGCAAACTCGCTATTTAGGCGTAGCAATTGTGAAAGAATAGAAGATGCGATCGCTTCTCTTCGATCTTCACTACCCTCTACCCCTGGTGCTAACTCCACAACCACAGATAAAAATCGATTTTTGTCAGCATCTTCCTTCACCTGCAACACGAATTTACCCGTCACCCATTCTTGAATTCCTGGTTGTTCTAATCCCACCGTCACATTTTCTGGATAGATATTTGCACCAAAGTAGGAAACTGTAAAGTTAGAACGACCGAAGACATAAACAAAAGGTAGCTGATGAATACCTCTAGGTGATTGTTGAGTGTCAGAACGGAGATTTTCAAGCGGGTTAAATCCCCATTCAGCTAAAAATTGCAGCATCGCATCATAACTAATTATCCCGCCAGTATCCAAGATGTCATAACGTACTAAGGGAATACCGTTATCTCCTGAAAACAGCAATCCGCCATCTTGAACTTCAAAAAAGCGAGTGAAAGGATCGTATTGTACTAGCGTGGGTAAACGCGATTCTCTAAATAAAGCTCTCGCTGCATCGGGATTTTCTGCCAAAAAACGGCGAATGCAGATACTTAAGGGTGTTTCATTACCCAAAACTCCTGCATCCGCAGTGCCGTAAAGTGATGCAAAATCATAGCAAGGATTTTGTGAACCAACTCGTTCGCCAACTAAACTCCGCCATTCTTCACTAAATACTTCTCCCGCCATCACTAATTTAATCTGATATTGCTGCCACTCCACACCACGAGCGATACCAGTATCAATCACATCTTTTAAAAATGGCGGGTATCCCAGTAACACCACTTGTTCAAATGCTGAACCAAGTTCTTGGACAACTCGCAAAATTTCCTCTTTGTTGTTACCAGGAGTAATTACAGTGATGGGATAACCTTTGCTAGCAAGATAACGACAGCAATTGCTAGTAAACATCCCACCTACCCAAGTGCCTAAAGTGAAACAAATCACTGCTAGGGTACGTCTGGTATCTGCATAGAAACTATCGTGAAAAATCTGTTCAAAGCGTGTGGCGATTTGGAGTTCATCTGTGAAAAAACGAGGCCAAAATGTCGGTTTACCACTAGAACCTGATGAAGCAGCTATCATGTCGCACGTTTCTAGTTGTCCGTTGTGGCACAAGTCAGCTAAGGGATAACGCAGGATATAATTTTGTTTAGCGATCGCTGGTAGTTTTTGAAACTCCTCTAAGGTTTGAATAGTCGCGGGATTAATTTCCCTTTCTGCTAAAAAAGCCTTGTAGGCAGGTACATTAGCCGCCACATCGTGAAATAAACTCAAAGCTGCCGAAGTTTGAGTGTTAAGATGCCGTTGCAGTATGGTTTCTAGGGGGGTAGATAAAAAATCTTCAAATGCTTTAATTACCTGCTGCTGTCTTGATTTCGGGTTCATGATACTTTTTGTTTATCCTGAAAATAAAATCAACATCGTTAAAATAATTCTTAATTCGTAGAATATCCGAAAATGAGGGTATGCGCGTTGTAGTCATTCAATAAAACCTTAATTTATCCTTCAGCACCATGCAGCTTTATTGCAGTAAACAACACACAAATAATGGTAGTAACCGCTTTTGTACCCATTGTGGTGAACCATTACCTCTTGCTGTGGGACAGGTTGTGGATAATCGTTATCAAATTATCCGCCATCTAGGACAGGGGGGCTTTGGACGCACCTATTTGGCGGAAGATATCAGTAAATCCCATCAAACCTGTGTGCTGAAGGAATTTGCACCCCAAGTACAAGAACATCAAGATTTACAAAAAGCTAAAGAGTTATTTGAGAGAGAAGCCAATGTTCTGAAAAAACTCCAGCATCCACAGATTCCGCGTTTTCACGCCTCGCTACAAGTGAAAATAGGTACTAAAGATTTTTTCTTTCTAGTACAAGATTATGTGGATGGTGATAATTATTACCAATTATTAGAACAACGCGAAACTCAAGGAAAGACTTTTAGTGAAGAAGAAGTAATCATCCTACTGCAACAGATTTTACCTGTATTAGCCTACATCCACTCACAAGATGTGGTTCACCGTGATATCTCTCCTGATAATTTAATTTGGCGGCGTTCTGATAATTTGCCAGTGCTGATTGATTTCGGTGGTGTCAAACAATTGCCAGCTTCTCAAGGTTTTTGGCAGACTAAGTTGGTTGGAAATAACACTTTACTGGGTAAAAAAGGCTACGCCCCAGAAGAACAGTTACGACAAGGAAAAGCATTTTTTAGTAGTGATTTATACTCTTTAGCAGTTACATCACTGGTGTTACTCACAGGTAAAGAACCGCAAAAGTTATACGACAGCTATCAGGGAATTTGGGGATGGGGAAAGGAAATTCGAGTGAGTTTGCAACTGGAAGCGGTATTAAAAAAGATGCTGGCTTATAAACCAAGCGATCGCTACCAACGAGCCGAGCAAATCCTCAGAGATTTACCATCGTCAACTGCAATTAAATCCCCGGCTAATTATATTACCACCAAGATTAAGACGATGGTAGTTGCTCCGGGAAGACAACGCGCCAGTGCGGTTATTAGTAGATTCCAGAGGCAAACGCAAGCAATTGCTAAACCGAGAACTTTCCCTGTTTGGATTCGTCCTTTTGCGATGAGTTTAGGGGTAACGGCTTTAGTTGGATTAACTTTAGCGGCGGGAAATGCAGCCATTCGTGCCGTAACTTCAATCACTATCCCATCAATTTCATTACCTTCATTACCGCAAATCCCACGCTTTCCAACTGGAAAACCAGTCGCCGACAAAGGAAAAAATAGCGACCTCCAGAAAATAATCAGTCGTCGTCAAGAGTTAGAAATTACTGAAGGATTTTTTATTCGCACAGTAGACGATTTATTTTATACAAAAAAACCAGAATTAAAAGGACGTAGCCTGACATCTAAACCTGAAGATGCTGGTTTACGGGATGAATGGTCTGGCATCGCTGACGATTTATTGGATAAATTAGAACAGGCTAACCTCAGTACAGCAGCTCGTCGAAAACTGGGTAAATATACTGCACAAGATTACGAAACATGGAGACGACTTGCGCGATCGGGGCAGTTTGGGAATTATACAATTGATCGGCTAACCAAAGACACAAATGAAAAATTTGATCGGTTGTTTCCTGGTCAGCAGCGTGGGAAACTGAATCAACAAACTTTTGGTCAAATTTGGTATGCGATCGCAGCCGATCAAGTCAGTAAAGTACAATCTGGCAATTAACGGGACTGGGGAAGAGTCACAAATAACTAATGACTAATCAATACTTTTCGGGTTTTGGGGGAAAGGGAAAAGGGAAAGGTTTTAATTCACCTTTCCCCCTGGGAGCAACGCGAAAATGTGAGATCATCGCTTTTTGAAGCAGGGGGAGCAGGGGGAGCAGGGAGAGTAAAGAGAGAATTTAGTAACATGCGCGACTATAAATACTTCAAAATACACTTAATTTATTTCTCCTCCCCTGCCTCAAGAGCTTGCCCACCTCACTCTCATCGCATTGCTCCCTTCCCCCTTACCCTTTAACCTTTACCCAGACCAAAAGAGAGATTGTTAGGTTTATCCGAAAAGTATTGAATGACAAATGACAAATGACAAATAACAAATGACTAAAATATATTGTTCTAAAGGACATGAAAATTCCCCAGGTAGCCGCTTTTGTCTCCAATGTGGTGAGAATTTGTTGGATACACCCATGAGTTACGGTATCCAACCGGGATTGACTTTAGGCGATCGCTATGCGATTGTGCGTCAAATTGGCCAAGGTGGCTTCGGACGCACTTATTTAGCTGAAGATGTCAATCGTTTTCGCGAACTTTGTGTTTTAAAGGAATTTTCTCCCCAAGTTCAAACCGCTTACGTCGTCCAAAAAGCTGAAGAACTGTTTGAGAGAGAAGCAAGTGTTCTTTATAAACTGCAACATCCCCAAATTCCCCGCTTCCGCGAACTACTTCGGCTGAACTTAGGGGGCAAAGAATATCTGTTTTTGGTGCAAGATTATGTAGAGGGGGAAACTTACAACTCGTTGTTAAATACCCGCCTACAAAGGGGTTTACGCTTTACAGAAGCGGAAGTACACCAATTGTTGCAACAAATTTTGCCAGTGTTGGAATATATCCATTCCATAGGCGTTATTCATCGAGATATTTCTCCAGATAACTTAATACTTCGCACTGTTGACAAACTGCCAGTATTAATTGATTTTGGCGGTGTTAAACAAGTAGTAGCAACTGTAGCTTCCGAATATTACCAACCCGGTATGGTTGCACCTCCCCCAGCACCAACTCTATTAGGTAAAATCGGATTTGCGCCCCCAGAACAGATGCAAACTGGGTTAGTATCTCCCCACAGCGACTTGTATGCACTGGCGGCAACAATGTTGGTTTTATTGACAGGAAAACAACCCCAAGATTTAATTGATACCTACAATCTCACCTGGGAGTGGCGACGGGAAGTAAGCTTGAGTCCAATTTTGGGACAAGTATTAGATAAAATGCTATCTGCCAGACCAAGCGATCGCTATCAATCAGCCCGTCAAGTACTCCAAGCTATCAACTCGCCTCCTGCTAACTATCCCCCAACCCAATACCCCACTCCACCACAACCCACATCCGCCACCGTCGCCGTCTCCCCACCTCCTCCACCTTCTCAAACCCCCTCATATCCCTCATCTCCTCCCTCTCCCTCCTGGTGGACACCAACAAAAACCTTCCTTGTGGCGGCGTTAGTCGCTGGTAGTGTGGGATTAATTTGGTGGGGAGTCAATAGTAGACGCGATATCGGGGAAGTCAAACCTAATCCTACAGCTAGCCCCATTCCAACCAGCGAACAACCGACCGATCCTTTAGCGCAATATTCACCAGCAGAACGGGAACGCAAAGAAAAATTAAGCGATCGCCGTCAACAATTGGGTATTAACTCTAACTTCTACGTGAACTTGGTGAATCAAGTTTTTTGGGATAGAAATCCCAGTTTACGGGGACGCACTCTCAGCGATGGCCCTGAAGATGAGGGTTTGCGGGCAGAATGGGATAAAACAGCCTCAGAATTGCTGGAAAAGCTTGCACCACTGAGTTCCAATGCCCGCCGACAATTGGGAAGTTATACAACGTCTGAACGCGATCGCTGGAAAGTGGAAGTCAACAAAATCAACGTTGGTAGTCGTTCTTTGTATGATTTAGGAGATGCCGCTTTTTTCAGTGTATTTCCCGAACAGCGTGGTAAAAATTTCAAAAACCAGCCCATTGGACAAGTTTGGTACGGATTTGTTAGCGATAAACTTAGTGCGATCGTAGCTGGTAGCGCTTTCCAGAAGCTTGTCTTTGATCCAGGCACTACAGGCAAAACAGTCAACGGTACTCTCCAACCTGGTGATGGCAAAGTATTCATTGCTGGACTTGCTAAAAATCAATCTCTGGACTTGAAACTAGAAGCAAATTCCCAAGTTTTGTTATCAGTCTATTCACCCTCTGGCAAAATCCAATTTTTAGAAGATTCTAGCAAACGCAGTTTATCAACTAAATTACCAGAAAATGGATTTTATGAGTTTGTTGTGGTTTCCACAGCATCGAAACCATTAGATTATCAACTCAGCATCACGGCGGAAAATCCCACGCCTACACCAACACCAACACCAACACCCACAGAAACACCAACGCCAACGCCAATTCCCACAGAAACTTCCACTCCTACGCCTGCACCAACTCCTACAGAAACTCCCACACCGACACCGACGGTAACTCCCTAAAGTACAAATCCGATCAAAAATCTGTCCCTCTTCGAATTGGAAAGGGACACCTGAAACTTTAGTTTAAAAGAGAAAGAGGTTCGTCTAACTCACGTTAAGGGATTTACAAAAAATAAATTATCCAAATAAATGAACCACAGAGACGCAGAGAACACAGAGTGAAGAGGAATAGAGAGATTTTGCAATCGAGTTTGGGATATTTTTTTATTTGGAAATCTCTAATCAAAATCTGTTGGTAAATTTGGTTGGCGATAATGTTGGAAAAGTCGGGTGATTTGCTTTGGTGTCACACGTCCAATAGAAAGTTCTGGTAACGCATCTTCAGGGAAAAAACCTACTTCTTCAGTTTCAATACTTGATGATGGAGAACCACCAATCAGTTCACAGTGAAAAAATAGCTTGTATACATAAAATGGAAACGGTGGATGTCCCTGCTTGTCTCTGTCATAGACTGCTAGTAGTTTGATAGCGCGTGCTTGATATCCAGATTCTTCATATACTTCTTTGACAACTACCTCACTGGGAGACTCGCCAACATCAGCCCATCCACCAGGTAAAGTCCAACAGCCGTCGGCTCTTTCCTTGACTAACAAGATAGTATCGTCTCGAAAAATTGCTGCTCGCACATCAACTTTAGGAGTTGCATATCCGACTTCACGGCTAAACAAATCGAGGACATAGCTGTGTTCTACATTTGAGTAGGTTGCCATAATTTCTGTGGCGATCGCTCGTAATTGTTTGTAACGTTCAATATCAAAAACGCCTTCAGAATAGGTTAGACCATTTTGAGCGATCGCTTGTAAATTTTGCGCCCATTCCAGCCATTTAGGTTGCATATATTTTTCTTATGTCGGGGATTGGATCTTAGGTATTGGGGAAAGGTGACAGGTGATAGGTGATAGGGAATAATCTGTACCCTGTAACCTTTACCCTATTCCCTTCTTCAGTCCCTAGTCCCCAGTCCCCAATCCCTACTTACGCATCATCTAAAGCTGCAATTCCAGGCAATACTTTGCCTTCAAGTAACTCCAAGCTAGCGCCGCCGCCGGTAGAGATGTGGCTCATTTGATCGGCTAAACCAACTTTTTCTACAGCCGCTACCGAGTCACCACCGCCAATGATCGTAGTTGTGCCAGTTTTACCGATTTCGGCGAGAGTATGAGCGATCGCTTCCGTACCTGCGGCAAACTTATCAAACTCAAACACACCCATTGGCCCGTTCCAAATTACCGTTTTGGTATCTGCAAGGGCATCTTGGAAAACTTTTACTGAGTCTGGGCCAATATCCAAACCCATACCATCATCGGGGATGTTCTCAATGCTGACGGTTGTCGCATTAGCATCAGGAGCAAACTTATCTGCTGATACTATATCTGTAGGTAACAAGAAAGTAACACCCCGTTCCTTAGCTTTAGCTTCTAAAGACTTCGCTAGTTCTAACTTGTCTTCTTCTACTAACGACTTACCAACATTCAAACCACGGGCTTTGTAGAAGGTGAAAATCATCCCACCACCGATGATCAGCTTGTCGCACTTCTCCAGCAGTGTTTCAATTACGCCAATTTTACTGGAAACTTTGGAACCGCCAATAATTGCCGCCAAAGGACGTTGGGGATTTTCAATGGCGTTTTGCAGATATTCCAATTCCTTCTCAACCAAATATCCAGCCACAGAAGGACTGAGGAATTTAGTCACACCTTCAGTAGAAGCATGGGCGCGGTGTGCAGTACCAAAAGCATCATTTACATAAAAATCAGCATTAGCTGCCAATTTTTTCGCAAATTCTGCATCGTTTTTCTCTTCTTCTGGGTAAAAACGGACATTTTCGAGTAACAGCACTTGGCCATTTTGCAGGGCACCAACTTTAGCTGCAACTTCATCGCCAATGGAATCATCAGTTTTAATGACTTCTTGCCCCAGTAACTCAGACAGACGCTTGGCAACGGGAGTTAGGCGTAATTTGTCATCCACACCCTTGGGACGGCCAAAATGGCTGGCGAGAATGACCTTAGCTCCCTTCTGCGTCAAATCTTGGATGGTTGGTAGAGCGGCGCGAATGCGAGTATCGTCGGTAATGTTGCCTTGATCGTCCACAGGCACATTAAAGTCAACCCGCACTAAGGCACGTTTCCCAGATATATCAGCCGAAGATAAACTTGCTAAACTTTTTTTGGACACACCAAACTCTCCTGATTGCCTTTTTGTTATTGTTTTGAAAGTAGAACCATCAAGATTTTACCGGAGTCAGGGGTACCCAAGTGACAGATATATTTAAGACGGTATTATTTCCTATCGATCAAAGCCGGGAAACGCGGGAAGCTGCTGACGTTGTAACTAACGTAGTTAAAAAGTACAACAGTCGCTTAGTGCTGCTGTCTGTGGTAGAAGAACCGCTTCCAGATGCGCCTAACGCAGATGATCCGATGGTGTCGCCAGAGGTAGTTGCGAAACTGCTGGAAAATGCCCAATCTTTATTTTCTGGACAAGGAATTCAATCTGAAACCTTAGAAAGGCGGGGCAAACCAGCTTTTACGATCTGCGATGTCGCTGATGAAATCAGGGCTGATTTAATTATCATGGGCTGTCGGGGGCTAGGCTTGACTGAAGAGGGAGCGGATGATAGTGTTACTACTCGCGTGATTAACCTTTCCCCTTGCCCAGTGTTGATTGTACCTTAGCAGTATGTTGCCGAATACTAGTTATAGTGCGATCGCTAATTAAAAAAGAGGGGAAAAGGACGAATGTCGCGAAGAAAAGGTGAAACCCTTGCTTCTTCTCGGTGTGGGAGTGTAGAGGAAGTAGTTGATTTGTAAGTATTATTTGGTTTTTAATTCTTCACTGTGCAACCCTTACACCCAAAAGTCAGGCAGATTAAGGATTTGCGCTTTTCTTAGTGCCATTCGTCTGTATACCTAATTAAAAGTTTTTTGTTTTAAATGCCTCTTTTTGATCCAATCGGCAACCCAAAGCACAGTCTACCGATCAGCAATTTCAAACACAATTTACAGTGGAGCAGCGCCAAAAAAGACGATTTCCTCAACATTCAAGACATTAAGGGTGAACTCATCACGTTTAATGGTGTAATTATTGGAGCTGCCTAGAATGGTGTAATCAGTTTTGAAATCAGACAGAATTAGTTTGTCCCATCCCGATCCACCATTGATTGTAGCATTACCGTAACCAACATCAAATGTGTCGGCTCCACATCCACCATTAAGCAAGACATTGGCGATCGCGCCCCCTTGGTCTGAAACGGCTTTACCGCTATTATCAATTCGACGGGCTTTAAAGTAATCGTTACCGTTTCCGCCATCAATAGTGCCACCTTGGATGCCAATGCTGGCGCCATACCCAGTAAGGCTATCATTTCCTGCCCCTCCACAGATAATGCCATTAGTATTATCAATACCTATGCCTTTACTAATGCCAGTGCCGATAAGGGTATCGTTGCCATCGCCTAAACTGATGCTGCCACTGTTAATAATGCCTATACCTACACCAGGTTCATAATCCCCAAAAGGGCTATTGTCCCCTGCACCGCCGGTGCCTGTGCCAGAGATTAAGTCGTTTCCCTGCCCTCCACTTATCGTGCTACCCTTACTGTTAGAGATGCCTATACCGTTACCTGCAGGGGTATTAAGCCTATCGGGCGATGCTAACGCGCTACCGCCCTTGCCGATACCAGTAATAGAATCGTTTCCAAGACCTCCACTAATAACGCTACTATCAGTGTTGAAGATGCCTGTACCATCTCCTCCAAAAACACTACCAGTTCCAGTTCCGGAGATGGAATCCTTCCCTTCTCCTCCATTAATATCGCTGCCACCACTGTTGAAGATTCCTATACCAGCATCAGATTGTCCATTTCCAGTTCCAAAGATAGAGTCGTCCCCAAATCCTCCATCAATGCGGCTATCCTGAGTATTATTGATGCCTTTAGCAAAACCTCTGTTTCCGGTTCCGGAGATCAAATCTTTTCCGTCTCCTCCATTAATGTAGCCGCCTTGAGTGTTAGAGATACCTATACCAAGTGCAGAGCGTAGAGAGTCGAAACCGCCAGTGCCTGTGCCAGAGATAGTATCATCTCCTTTTCCTGCATTGATGATGCCACTGTTAGCAATGCCTGTGCCAGTACCTGCACTTACGTCCTCACCGGAGACACCAGTGGCACTACCCTTGATAGTGTCGTTACCCCCTCTAGTCTCAATGACTCCGTTTTTTAGAACCTCAATTCCAATTGCTGGGAATGCATTATCCTCTTGTCCCACCACTAGATCGGAACCAGAAGTGCCTATGATCGGGGGTAAAGAAACAATTAATCTGGACATAATATTAACCTTCCTCAATTGAGTGTGATAGAGTTTTAACCCCTGAGAGTCTTACTCTTTTAATAAAAATTTTTTAAGTCAGAATTCACAGATAACTCTGATATCAGGCTTTCTTTGATCAGAACTTCACAGAGTCAGAACTAGAAAGTTTCAGACTTGACAAGTATTGATTAACGAATTCTTTGTCATGATCCCAACGACCTCTATGGATGTTAATGACAAAAAACAACGTGTTATTCAACACTTGAAAAGAGTAAGCAGCTTATAAGCTGATAGTACTTACATAGCGGAAATTTACTTAGATTTATATAATCTCATACAAATCTTTGCATAATCTTCATGATTATTGCTGAAAAATGTATACAAGAGTACTGTTTTTTATCTACCCTTTATATTTTCATCTTACCGTTCGCGTAATAACCCAATTTGCGGGTTATAAAATTCTGGATGCTTTGTTACTCTCGTTTCAGGCAATTGCACATGACAAGTTGAAAGTTGTTTCAGTGCAACCGTAACTTAGAATCAACTCAATACTAAAACGGTTAACTCGTCTTCCAGTATTAAAATTAACTTATTAAATAAATATTTATGGAAGAGCCAAAGCCTTGCGAAAGCCAGTCTAAAAGTTGGATTTATCCCCTTAGACTGAACCTTCGATATATTAGTGCAATTACCTTAACCTGTCACAAATAGTGCTAAGTACTAGCATCAAGATTCACTTTTGCTGTTTGTCATTTGTATTTACAAATGACAAACAGCAAATTCTGAGCGCCAACTTCCGGCACTCAGAATTTTAGAGACAAACCTTGCATGTTTACATGCTTTGCCTAAAAGCTTAAAAACGATAGTTGCGATCGCGCACCCACATACTAACTGGGACTGCCTTACCTTGTGGATCTACTTTCGCTTTTACCACAATGGGTGGTACTTGTCCTCTGCGGGCGCGTTGGGCTTGTAAGTCGTTCCTAATCTGCTGCCGTTGGTTTTCTGGGATGTAATATGTTTCTAAGCCATAGTTAACAGAGCCATCCTGATAAACACCTTTTAAGGCTGCTTGGTTGGCTCTAAGAGTTGTGGGGCGATCGCTACTTACTCGTAATGGTCTCCAAGCTCTAGGAACACCGCGACCAGAGGATAATTGCTCTTGCAAAGTCACATATATGTTAGTTCCTTCGGGCAATCTTCTCCCACTTCCACGACCTTTGCTGACTAATGTTTGCCAACCAGGTAGTCTGCTCAAATTTGAGGTACGGGATATGTTGTAATCTAAGGCTAAAGTGTTACCTTCGATCACATTGTTAGGGTCTACAGGTACGGTTTGTAAAATCACCGTCTTACCTGTTACGTCTGTATAAACTGCTTGGGCTGGTACTGCCATAATTAGCCCTGTTTGCAGCGCCAGGGGAGCAAGTAACCGCCAAAAAGGTAAGGGCTTATTCGATTTTTGTTCACTAGCAATCAAGTAATCCCGAAAAGTCACCTTATTGGAAAATTCGGCTTCGGGAGACAAGGGTTTATTTTTAGATTCAGAAGAAGTATTACTCATGAGCGTAGTCCTAAAAAGCAGAGGTCTTGAAGAGGTTAAAAGTAACGAGATTAGGACTGACGCAGAGAAACTTTAAAAATTTTGACGCACAGAGATTTTTAGTTAGGAGTTAGGAGTTAAGAGTTAAGAGTTAAGAGTTAGGAATCATTCAATTTTAGATTTAGTTAACTTTTTCTAAATTCTGACTCCTGAATTCTGACTCCTGAATTCTGACTCCTGAATTCTTTCATCTTTTGCCCTACTTTTTACTTGTAGAGCTACCACCAGGTAGGCGACGTTCAAACCAAAGTCCAGCGCTAATTAAAGCAGAACCGCACAGGATATAGACTAGCGACTTAAAAAGTAAGTCTGTATCGTACTCCTGCACGCGACTGATAATTTGCAGTGTTACTAACAGCATACCGCCCCAAAAGGAACTTCTGTTGCTTAATTTCAATCCTTCTTGAATTAGTCCCCAGGCTAATGTTGCAAGAAGTACATTGAAAATAAAAATGCCAAGTTCATCAATCCTGCTGATAGTTTGATGCCAAAAAGGTACTATTGCAATAAAGACAAGAAATGTACTAATGACAGCAGTTGTGAAAATCACTTCGCGGCGCGGAGGATTATTTCTTTGACGCAGTAGAAACAACCATTGTAAAACCGCCAAGCCACTGAGAATCCCCAAATCGATAATCGGCAGAGACTCGAATAAGTTTGTCAAATTCGTTGGCTGATTATAAGTATAATCTGGAGATTCCCAGACCCAACGAAAAGACAAAACGTAAAAGACAACGCCGAAGCTTACCAATGCTAAATTACGGGCTAGAGATTGAAACAATCTGTAATTTATGCTTGGAAACAGTAAATCATCATAACTCCAGAATAATGCAGGTGGGAGTGCAAAAGCAAAAGATGCCACCCAAGGGGCTATATCAGCGTAATTTAGCAGTGGCAGAGGATTAAGATTGGCTTGTAAGGAGCTAGCAAAAACAAAGGCTGCTAGACCAAAAATCCAACGGGATCTACAGAAGTAGGCTAAGGGTACAAATACCAGCCATGCCAACAAAGGCAGATGTTGCACTACTAGCCGCGACCAAGTTAACTCTCCTGTTGCGTACCATAAGTCTTCTAGTCCAGTCCAATAGCCAATTTCCACAAGGATAATTGATAAAATTCCTAAAGAATTTAAGGACAAACTGAAGGCCATGACCACAACACCGAACCCCCAGGCGAGAAACAGTTGGGAAACTGAACCAACAATATTGAACATTTGGGCCATCAGCAGTAAATTTGCACCGAAGATGAAGGCGCTTAAAATTAGCAACCCTTCTCCCAGTAGGCGTTTGCTTCGTTCTGGCTTCTTTCCTTCAGGTGGTCTCCAATTGTAGAATCCGGTAATGGCGATCGCAAAAAACAAACTCATCATTAGAATAAATTTGACTTCTCGCGATCCTCCCTGCCAGTTTCCTGATACAAAGGTAATTATGCCTAAGCACAAAAGGATGCTGCCGATAGCGATCGCGATTGCTTTATTGCGATCGCGTGCAGCAGCTTCCAGGTTTTTAAATTGATAACGTTCTGCTATCTGCTCATACAGCGAAGAACTAATTAATCCTTCATCCCTCCATAGTTGTGCTTCTTTGCGTAATTTTTGCGGAAAACTATCTAAGAACATGACCTTCTCCGGTGCAGTGGGGTAGCTTGGCCATTGCGATCCCAATGGCGGTCATTATATTTTGAGTATGAAGCCAAAAGCCTTAATTACATTGTTCTTGTGTAACAGTTTGATTTTGATTTAGATACAACGTACTAATTCGTAATTCGTAATTCGTACCTCGACTTCGCTCGGCAACATAATTCGTAATTGATAATTCATCATCTATATGGAAAAACCTTCTAATTTGTTACTTAAAGTCTCACGGCGTTTGTTCGCCAATGTAGACGAGCAAGAAAAATTTATTGAGGCTTTAATAAATCCTCAGCCTTTTTTACCTAGTATTCTTTGGTGTCAAGAAAAGCCAGATACTTCACCTTTTACGGTGGAAACACCAACCTCTTGGCAACCACAATTTATAGACCGCTTATCTCTGGGAGAAAAACCCGGTCAGAATACCTTGCATGAAAAAGGATATTTCTATTGTTTAGATTTTTCTTCGGTGTTTGCGGCTACTACTTTGTTAACTATTCCTGATTCAGTGCCTTTAGTTTTTGATATGTGTGCTGCACCAGGAGGTAAAAGTATCTTCGCTTGGAGAGCTTTACAACCTGACTTACTCATCAGTAATGAAGTTATTGGTAAACGTCTGGGAATGCTAATTTCTAATTTAAAGCGTTGCCACATTAGCCCTAATGCAGTGGTTAATCGAGATTCAAGTATATTTGCCGAAATATTTCCCTACTCTAGCAATCTAGTAATAGTAGATGCTCCTTGTACAGGACAATCGTTACTTGCTAAAGGTGAAAAAGCACCCGGATGTTTTCACCCAACTGCTATTAATAAAAGTGCAAATCGGCAAAAGCGTATTATAGCTAACTCTGCTAAAATTGTTTCACCGCAAGGTTATCTTGCTTATATGACTTGCACATATTCGCCCGAAGAAAATGAGCAAGTTTGCGAATGGTTATTAGAACGCTTTCCCCATTTTAAAGCGATAGAAATTAGTAACTTATCTAAATATCAATCGCATTTAACTACAATACCTTGTTATCGGATGTTTCCTCAAGATAAATTAGGTGCTGGTGCATTTACAATTCTGTTTAAAAATACTAATGATGAGCCTAAAGAAGTAGATTTAAATACAATATCTTCGCTATATATTTACCAAAATATGAAAAAATCAAATTATCTGATGTCCGCTTGATTACTTATTAAACTTGAATAACCACACCCCGCCAAGCGGCTATCCAATACGGTTCGGTTAAAAGGGAAAGGAAAAGGGGAAAGGTTTTGAATACATCCTTTACCCTTTACCCCTTACCCATTCCTCAGACCACAAGGAAAATGAAAAATGCTTATCCGAACCGTATTAAGCAGCTATCCATTAGTCACATCTTTCTCAAGATTATCCAGACATGATATGACTTCTGAATTCTTCTTCAACACAAATTATTTTAACAAGGCATCAAAGCATTAAATCTCCCCAGCACTGCCATATCTTCTTCATCTAACTCTGTTGGAATCCCACTGCGAATTAGTTCCGAAAAGTCTTCATTGGGAACCATAACAGTCAACGTGTACAAGCGAGTAGAACCAGTATTTTTAATCAAATGAGTTCCAGTGGGAGGCACTAATAAACTATCTCCAGCTTTGATCGTGGCACTCTTGCCGTCACACATAGCGATCGCTTCCCCTTTGAGGACAAAAAACATTTCCACTGCCCACTGATGACGATTTGGCGGTGTTTGTCCACCAACATCAAAAATTTCTATACAGCAAGTCAAGGAAGTATTAGCATTTATCGAATCAAAGATAATTGCTAATCGATTAGTATCGTTAGGGCTGATACGATATACTTGGTAATCTTTGGGAGATTTGATTACCGGAATTACACAACTAGTAGCGTACATTTATTTATCCCCTCTGAATTTATCGATGGGTACGAAAATTCCTAAAATACAAGTTCTGAATCACAGAATTTTAGATTTTTAATTTTTGATTGAATAATTCAAAATTCAAAAATGTCTGATAGCAAGAGAATTTAAACCCGATAAAAAATCTAAACTCCAGTGATCTAAGAAAGAGTATTCATACATAGGATCAATCTAAAATAGTTCGACTGAGCGACTTGTGCCGAGCGGAGCCGAGGTAAGCCGAAGTCCAAAATTGATTCACTCCTCACTCTTTTGCAGTCCTGTTAAAATTGCTTGTGAGTCACTGATAAAACCGAAGCATTGTTTGACGTTGTACAATGTCGCTTGCCAACAATATTCAGGAGAAGTGGTGGCGGTGCAGTCTTTAACTAACACGCAGTCATATCCTAAGAAGTTGGCATCACATAACGTGGTTAGTACACATTGATCGGCATTAACACCAGCAAAAAATAATGTTGTTCTTCCTAGATTTCGCAAGATACTATCTAATGGAGTATCCCAAAATCCACTCATGCGGTATTTGTCCACACGAATATCTTCGGGAAGTTGTTCTAATTCGTCTACTACTGCCGCAGCCCAACTACCTGCCATGAGTACTCTAGCACCATTACTTGGTAATGGATCGCCTAATCCCACACCCTCCCCTGTGGGATTATAGACGTGACGCGAACTAGCACTAATATTGAGTAAGTCGGGACGATTCCCCCAATTTACCCAAATAACTGGAACACCAACGTCACGCAGTTCGGGAAGTAAGTTATTCAAAGGTTCAATGGGCTGACGCGCCGGAATTACGTCCACGCCGATATGCGCTAACCAGCCATCAGGGTGACAGAAGTCGTTTTGCATATCAATGATGAGGATAGCAGCTTTTGCCAAGTCTAGATGCAGGGTTTTAGTTTCTGTTGATAAAATAACGGGTTGTGGGGGCTTTTGAGGACGAGTAATATCTGCGATCGCATCATTCACTGTCCACGCATTAGGTGCAACTCCCAATGTCCGTAATGGTAAATTCATAAAATTCCAATACCCAACACCATTTTCTATTTTGTAACTTGAAATTTAGTTGAAAATACAATTACTTAATCAAGGTTAAATATGGCAAATTTCACTATCCAGAATGTTTTGATTGCCGTCGGTGATGATTATGCAACGGTAGATGTACAGATTGTAGATGGTGCGATTGCAGCCATTGCCCTAAATCTACAAGTAATTGGCACTGCCATAGATGGCAAAAATAAGCTGCTGCTACCCGGCTTTTTCAACGCCCACACTCACTCATCAGAGATGTGGCAGCGAGGAATCATGTCAATGTTTCCTTTAGAATTATGGTTGGCGGAACTGTATGATTTTGCCCCTCTCGATCCCGAACAGGTTTATCTCAGTGCTTTGGGTACTGCGGTGGAAACTCTACTTTCCGGTGGTACAAGTGTAGTAGATCACTTAGTCTTAATTCCCGGACTTGAGTTAGAAACGATCGCCACTGCAACTCGCGCTTACACAGAAGTGGGAATTCGTGCCTTTATTGCCCCCTTAATTCAAGATGAGTCCCTCACCGCAGGCATCCCATCCGGGGAATCAGCCCAAACTCATGAGCCTTATTTTCGCTCAACTGCGGCAACATTGGAAATTATCGAAGAAGCGGTGCGACAGTTTCATCGCCCAGATGAAGGTGTAAATATATTAGTTGCACCAACAGGGATTCAATTGTGTACTGATGCTTTATTTCAGGGGTGTACTGAGTTAAGCGATCGCTACAATCTTTGTCGTCACTCCCATTTACTCGAAACCAGGGCACAGGAAAAACTCGCCGAAGAAAAGTACGGTTGTACTGCTGTGGAACATTTGAAAAGAATCGGGTTTTTGAGCAATAAAACTTCACTAGCTCATTGCGTCTGGTTAAATGATACTGATATCGCCATCCTCGCCGAAACTCAATCTACAGTTGTTCACAATCCCTTAAGTAATTTACGTTTAGGCAGTGGCATCGCCCCAATTTTAAAATATCGCCAAGCTGGAGTAAATGTAACTTTTGGTTGCGATGGTGCTTCAAGTAATGACTCTCAAGACTTGTTAGAAGCTATTAAAATAGGTTCTATTTTACATAATGTTACAGACTCAGATTATCAACACTGGATTACACCCAGACAAGCAGTAGAAATGGCATCATTGGGAGGTGCAAAGGGGTTGAATATAGCAGACAAACTTGGTTCCTTAACTGTGGGCAAACAAGCAGATTTGGTACTTTATGACCTCACCAATTTATCGTTACTACCGCGTACAGACCCCATTGGCTTATTAGTCTTAGGCCGTCCCACCAATGTTGTTGATAGTGCTTGGGTAAATGGTAAGCAAATTGTTGCTGATGGGAAAGTTACTACAATTAATGTTGATGAATTGCGACAAGAATTATTTAACCGCAGTCAATGGGAGACAAAACGCAAGTCTGAAACCGTCGCGCAAATTGAGGCTCATTATCGCACGGTTATGGGGTTGTGAAAGACTAATAAATACAGAACTGCGGCAAAAATTCGTGCTTTGGTGTTTAATTTCGGTTAGAAAATGGAGAAATATACTTAGAAATGTTGACGACTATAGTCTCTAACATTACACTAGAGCTTGAATGATGAGTTTTTAGATATGAAATCCTATCGCAACTTATGAGTGAAAAAAACAATCATAATCAAATAGGTCAGCAATTATTAGAAAGCGATTCTAGCAAGGAAGAAGATAAAAATCACAAAAATTGGTGGATTGAAATTGTTTCATTTTTAGCAGTAGGCTATTTGATTTTTAGCCTAATTAGCCCAATATTTCTCAAAGAAGGACAACAACCAAGAAAGATAGAAACTCCTGACATTATAATCATTGCTATTGTTTTATTGTTTAACTCTGGTTTGCTCAATAGAATAGAGGATTTTGCTATTTCTAAGGATGGCGGCTTTACAGCTAAATTTAAGGAACTAAAGCAAGAGGTCAATAAACAGAAGCAAGAGGTCGATAAACAGAAAAGACAAATAGATGAGCTACAAGCACAACAGCTAGAACAACTAGAAAAACAGCAAAAAAATTTAGAACAAACACAAGCTTTTATGTTTGGTTTTTTGATTGCCAAGAAGGATTATGAGAAGATCGATCAACTCTATAAACACTCTAAAGCAAAGACAAGTTATGACTTTTATGTATCAAACAATGTAGGTGATGAGTTAAGGCGGTTACGAGATTTTAAATTAATTAAAACGAACTCTGGTTATATCAGTGATGTCGTTCAAGCGAGTAATTATGGTCAAAAATCAATCGATTTGACTAAATATTTTCATGTTACAGATTTAGGTGAACAGTTTTTGGCAACTCGTGAAGCGCTACAGTTTAGGAGCCAGCAAGAAATGACAAATGCTCAGGAAACTCCAAAAGTTGAGTAGGTCATCTATAGAGTTCTTTTCAATCTTATCTACCACCAATTATCTTAGTCGTTATGTCGTTGTGTGTATCTTTAATATAGTGAGTACATTTCAGGATTGGTTCTGGGAAATCAATGAGTGCAGACAAGGCCCTCATTACTATTTCAATGCTACTTTTGCTCCGTCTGATGCTGAACGCCTTGCTGCTTTGGTACGCCAGCATCCACTATCTGGCTTTGAACACTGCCATTTTGTTGGCAAATTAATCAATGCGCCATGTGGAGACGCCAATTATCAAGGTTCTTACGATTTGTATGTTGACCAGAGCAACTATGCTGAAGTCATGTCGGGAATACAAAGAGATGAGCCTATAGTTACTGTCGCACACTATACTTGGCAAATTATTGGTGTTTGCGATCGCAATTTTGGCATTGAGTCTGGTTATGGTGGGATAACTGGCACAGACAACCAAACTGACACCTCACTAATTATGGCGCTGGCACAGTCACCAGAACTCACTTTAGTTGATTGGAGAGTGGTTGCTGGGGGAGACGGTTACGCATTGGTGTTTTTTAGAAGTGGCACATCAGCCAGAGAATTGCTTGCTTACTTGCAGATGCAGCCACAAAAGCCTGACTTTGTACAAATAGAAAAAGAGTTATGTCTGGCTCTATCAGATCCAGCATTGTCTAAAATTTATCGCTTGGGCGAGTGCAAAATCAATGGTTGGCAGCTGGAAGTGGTCGTTTTGCATAAGATTGAAAAAACCACAAGCTATGGTGGCGAAGGATGGGACATGACAGCGCACACCACCAAGCTTTACAAAGTTGCCCAAACTGTTAGCGATAAGTGCAAGGTTCCGGGTTGTGCAGGAGGTGCTGCACATGCCCCCAATGACTTCTACACACTCATTGGCAGCCATCTCAGCTTTGGCTACTCGCGCCAGGAAGATTGAGGTCAAAACTAGCTCAATTATGGAATTATCCCATAATTTGACGTGCGATCGCTAAATTATTATTTACACCATCAATACTCTAGTAATTGCCTAAAAAGCAATAAAAAAGGCGGATTTTTGTGTATGCTCTGTGACTAAGTGCCTTAGCGATACATTTCCGGGAGTAAACATGGAACGCGTCATTTCTGCGTTGGGAATTTTAGTTTTTATCGGTATATCCTATGCCTTCTCTGTTAATCGTCATGCGGTGCGTTGGCGAATAGTGGCATGGGGTTTGGCATTGGAGTTTGTGTTTGCGTTAGTAATTCTTAAAACTCCTTGGGGTTTGAATGTGTTTAAATCTCTGGGAGATATTGTCAGCCAATTTCTAGCATTTTCTGATGTTGGTGCCAAATTTGTCTTTGGAGAAAATTTTAAGGATCATTTCTTTGCCTTTCAAGTGCTGCCGACAATCATCTTTTTCTCTGCCTTTATCAGCGTCTTGTATTACTACGGCATTTTACAGCGAGTCGTAAATGTGATGGCATGGGTAATGATGAAGACGATGAAAACATCAGGTTCTGAATCCTTATCTTGTGCAGGTAACATCTTTTTGGGGCCAACAGAATCGGCGCTGATAGTTAAACCTTATATAGCGAATATGACGCAATCGGAACTCCATGCCGTAATGACAGGTGGTTTTGCCACAATTGCTGGTGGAGTACTAGGAGCATATCTTTCCTTTGGGCTACCAACAGAACACCTGATTGCTGCTTTCTTTATGACTGCTCCCACATCGTTGGTGGTATCAAAATTACTTTACCCAGAAACAGAAGTATCAGAGACGGTTGGTAAGGCAAAAGCACACGTAGAAACCAATTATGTAAATGTGATTGATGCTGCTACTAGCGGAGCAATTGACGGCGTGAAGCTAGCAGTTAATGTTGGGGTGATAATTATCGCTTTTTTAGGATTATTGGCTGCCCTGAATGCCCTGCTGGCTTGGTTGGGGGCATTTGTCGGCTTAGAACAACTTTCATTGCAGTGGATTTTATCTTTTATTATGGCTCCCGTGGCGTGGCTGATGGGCGTACCTTGGGCTGATTGTCGGCAAGTTGGGGCTTTATTGGGTACAAAGACAATTCTTAACGAGTTTATTGCTTTTTTAGATTTGAAAGCACTAATTGAAAGCGGTAAAATTTCCCAACGCGCAGTAATTATTTCGACTTACGCATTATGTAATTTTGCAAATCTAGGTTCAATTGGCATTACCATTGGCGGCATTACGGGGATAGCACCAAATCGCCAGCATGATTTAGCTCGCATGGGTGTAAAGTCAATGATTGGCGGTTTGTTAGCGGGTTTTATCACCGCTTGTATTGCTGGGATGTTGATTTGAACTGCGGACTCACTTTCAAACAAAATAGCTGTTTTCCCCTGACTTTTCACGCTATATAAATTCGTGTTTTTCTAAAAGTTTCCTAATATCATGTCCGGCTAATTAGTTACAGTTACCACATCTATGCAAAAATCGGAAAACACTCTTTTCCCCTGCTTCCAACAATAATTGCGGTCTTAATGATAAGTCTTTAACCGGACACGATATAAGCCCTGATTTTTATTCTCCTCTCTTATATTTTCATTAACTTTTAGCTATTGAGAATTAAGCTTTGGAAAAAATCATCAATGGCACGAAGACTTATGTGAAACCTCCTGCTGGTTATTAGTTGGAGGTAGGGTATAGGGCTTCATCCCACACCCAATACCCTACACCCTTTCATCAAGTAATCTCAGGAGTTTTCGCTTATCAAGCGTGCCACTCAAAAAAGTTATACATTTTCAGAGATTGTCTTTTTACTTAAAGCTTCTGTCTTCATTTTTGCATTTACTTTGGAATATTTGCTGAGGGCAGGAGTGCTTAAATCTATGTTTTCTTTTGAAGATGTTGAAATGGACGAATTAGAGCTAACCTCTTCTGGTTCTGAATCTAAAGATGTTTTTCCTTCCCACGAGTAATTACATATTTTAATATGAAGTAGTGTACCAAATGTGGCATTAATTACAAAGGCAAAGGAATCTACGAAGATTATGTCTATAGCCCGATCAATCATGAGTCCCTCTTGATCTAATAAAAGTATCAAGTGATGTTTGAATCTGAATTTGACTACACAAGGCATAATGCTGATTCCAGAAATCTTCAGAAATACTTGTAAATTAGCTTTGTAAGTCTAATTACATATATAAAAGGTATTATGATGATTAGGGATTAGCTTCTGCTAAGGTCTAGCACTTTGGTTTTCAAATTTCAATATCAGCTTATTAGATACGACTATTATATAAATTTCTTACACAGGGACAGATGAAAAAAGTCATGAACATAACCATGACTTTAGCCATTTTCTCTATCTTCTACCCATTGAACAATATCATCCCATTGTGATATCTGCGACAAGCCGGCTACGCGTCTACGCACTCAACTTTAATGTGTCGGCTGGCTGTGGTTGCTGATGTGTTTTATTGCCTTTGGGGAAGAATTCATTCAATTTACTAACGGCAAATATTGGTAGAGACCACGTGGCGTTGGGAGTTGAGGAGGTGCTGGAATAGGCTAGCAGTTGAGAACGTTCCCTGAAAGGGTTGCCTCCGGCATCGCTAACCATTCCAATCAAGCAGCATACCGTCCAGAATCGTAACCTTCCACTGTAGAAACTTCGCCATCTGAAGCCTACAGCATATCCATACAATTCATTTTTACTTTGTTGCCGAGCCTCGATAAATTCGCTCCATTTGCTCTGGAGAAAGCACTGTCATCGGAAACCATTCATGTGTAGAAATAGGAAGATCCTCAGACGATTGAGACGGTCGTTGTTGAGTTTTAGTGAAATGTATTTCCACATTGTTAGCTAAAGGTGGGTTAAGTAATGTCTCATCTATCTCCGATGAGAGAAACTGATTTTGAGGCAAGACATAGGCGTGTTTTCCTGGATCGTATGCCAAAATTTCTCCTGTCTCGATTTGATAAATCCAAGCATAAATATTAAGTTGCCCTTGGTGGAGCTTAGAGCGGATCACCGGATAAGTTCGTAAATTTTCTATTTGGGTGAGTACATTCTCAGCAATAATTATTTCTAAGAGTTCTTCGCCTTCGTATTGGCTATAATTGTCTTTCACCAGTCGTCGGGTTGCCTCTGTATACTTGAGCCAGTCATGTACAAGCGGCATTTCTACCCGCAAACTGTCTAACTTCATTAACCCTTTCATAGCACCACAATGGGAGTGACCACAGACAATAATTTGCTGAATATCTAATGCTTGAATAGCATATTCAATTGTTGCCCCTTCACCGCCATTAGTCGCACCAAATGGTGGAATAATGTTGCCTGCATTGCGGATAACAAACAATTCGCCTAACCCGGCTTGTGTAATCAGGTTGGGATCGATACGCGAATCTGAACAGGTAATAAATAGTACTCTAGGCTTTTGACCATGAGAAAGTTGTTCAAACAGTTCTTCATGAGCGGAAAAATAACTACTTTTAAATTCGCGCAAACCTTTAATCAATCTTTTCATAGGAGTACCTAAGTCAATAAGTAATACTTGGAAGTTTTCTTGAAGAAGTCAAAATCAAGACGCTCTCTACGAGACGCTAGCGCGAACGCAGACTCGCTTGCCGCCGGCGCTATCAGTCGGGGATTCAAACCCGTCACTGAATTGTTGCACCACCAAATTTTCAATTTGGTGGGGGCCTTAAACCCAGTTATTTATCCGCCAATCGTACAGAATACCCTTTTTGTATGCTGACGCCTCGGCGGAGCGTCTCTGTCTCTGCTCCTAAGTCTTGAATTCTGTTTCGATAAAATTTGAGTTCTCAAATTAAGGAAGTACTACGGGTATTATATATATATTATATAAACAGATTGGCTTCATTGATAAGCTTTTGCCATTGCACTATCGCCTTAATCAAAGGGTGAAATTTATTCTCGTAACTATTAATCAATACCTTTATCAAGGTACAAGAGTTTAGCACCGATTACAACAATGAGAATACTACACAAAGAGGTAGGAGACTAAAAAATTTTGGTTAGTAAAATTGACTCAGGCTTATAAAATATTTTTTTGTAAAAATACTTGGTAAAAGTACATTTGTCTAGATTAGTTAGTACCACTAGAAAAACTGTCATAGTCGCAATCAGGTAAGTAATCACCTGAGAAATATATTAATAAGAGTGATCTAAGAATCTCCCTATAGTAATGTACCAAATTTTACTAGTAACATAAATAGTTTTCTGTAATAATCAACAACCAAAAGCGGGAACTATACTTTTGATACACTTGCCCTGGTAGTTATGGTTAAAATTGTTAGATTTTATGTTTAAAATAGCGGTGCTTGTTTTTGTAGTGTTGTCTATGTTTTATCTTCTAATTTTCAAAGATTCTGACACGTCTATGGTTTATATGCTTGGCGCACTAGTTTGTACATTATTATTAATAAATAATAAACTCTCACCGAGAAATTAGCTCGCTCAAAGAAATAATATTTAATCAAAAATGTTTGCGACATTAATGCCAGCATCCGCTTTTAAGAACGAATTAACATCGGGTCATAAATTTGGCACTCTTGAACACCATACTTGCCTAAAATCAAGCTAGCGTGCTCAAGTTCATTGTCTGTGCCACTAACAATCAATATGTAATTACCTTGCTCAATTTGCTCATTGTAAAAGCGTACCCAGTCATCTGCTATTCCTAGCCTCATCCCGTCAAAGCGATCGCTTAAAGTAACACCTGTTGAGTCAATCAGTTGAGGAAAGCCTTTGCTAATTAAGGAAATCTGGCTTACTGGAAAACCTGCGACACGCATCTCGTTAATTGCCGCTTCAGTATTTTCTATATGATTAAAGTAACTAATAGCATACTTGGTCATCATTCCGCTTTTATTAGGAATGGCACTAGCAGAAGTCGTCGTAGTCAAATAATTTGTAGTTCCATCTTCACCGCCAAGATACTCGTAAATGCCGAACTCTTCAATACCCCAACGGCGTAGTATTGCTTCTACTTTAGCAATTTCTAGAGACGTACAATCGACGATTATTAAATAGTGTCCATCCTCTACTCGCTCGTTATATGCTCTAGCTTGCTCTGACGACATTCCCCAACCAACTAATGCACCAGCAAAAGTCCCAGTTGCAGCACCAATACTAGCTCCGACAAGGGTTGTAACCAAAGCAGTTGCAGCTGCTCCGGCCAGCATTATTGGCCCAACTCCAGGGATTGCTAAAGTTCCAAGACCTACCAATAAACCAGTCAAACCGCCAACAGCGCCCCCAGAAAGCCCTCCTACTGTTGCACCTTCGTCAGTTTTATCATCAGCACCCTCTTGAACTTGATTATCGCCAATGTCATGGTTGCGATCTGAATTTTGTACAAGTACAGATACTTTTTCCATCCCCAAGCCAGCATCTCTCAACTCATGTATTGCCCGCTCTGCATCTATCCGATGAGTAAATACGCCTACAGCACGTTGATATTGACTTAAAACCATTATTACTCCTTGGTAGCATGGGAAAGATTAATCACTGACAAAGTTAATTCTCCAGCATCTGTAATATTAAATACAAATTTGTTCAGTTCAAAACTATCTTTAGTAATAAAATATATTTACAGATGGTGTAATCACTACCTCGTTACTCAACCAGCACTTATCCACATCTACGCAAGCGATCGCCCACTGCGGAAATTTCACTCTTCTATCTCTTGATGGTTATCACCAGCGTCAGCACTGTTGACGAGACAGGGAATAGGGAAGAGGGAAGAGGCAATAGGCAACAAGCCTCTTTGAGTTGTACTGAATTTTTTCAGAAATCAAATATGAGTTCTATAGCAATTAGGAATTAGGAATTAGGAATTAGGAATTGAGGTAAAGCTATCTGTTTCGAGAAAGGATAAAAATGATAGGGGCTGACTCATATTAGCAGCAAAGCCCAAAATTCCTGGATCTCGATGTTCGTAAAGTAATTGTCCTTTGCTATCAAACAAAAAAGTTCCACCACGCTGAGTTAAGTAGGCAGAATTAGGTACATAAGTATGCCAATTGCTCAGAATTTCCACCATATTCCGTAGCCGTAGAGTAGCTAATTCAAAGGGACGTTGAAACCCATTTCCGCCAGCTAATTTGAAAAACGAGCCTTGAAAAGTAGGTAGAGGAGTACCTTGAATAATTTCATCATCTTCAATCAGTTGAGGGGCTTGACGATCTCCCCTATATCCCCGAAAAACTTCTCTTAGCGTTCCAGGACTTCCAAACCCTGCACACATTAACAGTAGATTTAGCCAAGCTTTCTGGGCAGGGGAAAGTCCAGCCAGAGTCAGATTCAGACCTGAATAAAGTTTGAGTTGGTGATGTAGTTCTCCATTAGGTTCAACAAATAAATTGTCGGGTGGAAATCCTGTATATTCACAAAATCTTTTTCCAGAGGCGCGATCGCCAATTCCCACTGCACGAATAGCGAGTTTTTCAGGAGGCAATTTTTTAGCTTCACGCTGTAACCACCACGCATATTCAAGACTATCAAAATCCCCAAGTTGTGGCCAGACTAAAATCAGGATATATGAGGCAGTCTCACAATTTTCTAGTAGGGGTCGGGTCATGCCATCACTAACACGCTGAAGTTCGGTCTGACTAAAGATAGTGTAGGGATTCATTACAATAAATTAACCGCTATTTAGCTATTCCATTTTAGTCCAATTGATTAAAATTCACGTTGATTTTTATGTTTTAAAATTTTGCTACTCGTTCTACTCAACCATCACTCCACTGGGTGGGGGGAGGCGCGGTGGAACCTTCTCTGCGAGACGCTGCGCGATCGCCCTGATTATCTGCTTTGACTTCTACAGCCGAAACCGAGTTTTTAGCCCAGCAGCAAAATGTCTAGTAGTTCGCCAAGGAAAATTGGCGGGGTAAAGGGGCAGGGGGAAAGGGAAAAAATGTTATTCCTTTACCCTTTAACCTTTACCCAATTCCTGCGCCCTCACTTAACAATTTTGGCTTGGCAGACTACTAGTATGCGTTAAGGAATTCCGAAATACCCTAATTAGCAGTTGTAGAGTTTAGTGATAGTACATTAAGGGTAAAAATATGAAATCTATAACTAAGGCATCTGCTTTAAAAGAATACTACTCTGAGAATGGTTGGCGTACCCAGCCTTACACAATAACTTATATTGAAGACGCTGATGCAGATACTTGGGAAGCTAAAACTGATAAACCTGATGCTTGGAATGATGTTAGAGTCCTTTGGGTTCCGGCTGAAGATAAAATAGTGATGAGTGCTACCGCTACTACTGAACCAGGTGTAAGAATGGTAGAAAACCCAGTTATGTCTGCTGGTGCTTTTAGGATTCAGCTAGATACACTCTTTAAAGAATGCTGGGAAATAGGTAAACATATTACAGCGCACTCTAATCAAGAAGCTTTAGTTCAATGTGATGAGATATCTGGCTTTAGAGATTATAATAAAGATTTTAAGAGGACAGGAGATAAATTATATACTGGTTTATTCGGTGTTAACCAGCACACAACAGCAAACAATGCAGAAGGAGATGCCCCTATTAGTGTCGGTGGGTGGTCTGCGGGATGTTTAGTTGGGCGTTATCCTAGCACTCATTACAATGTTTTTATGCCCAACTGTAGAAATTCAGGGCAGAAGAAATTCGATACTGTGGTTTTAGATGGTACTAAATTTTGGAACTGGTTAAAAGCTAAAGGTTACTCTCTAGTTTAATTTATTAACGATCTAACTCAATACGCTTGGATTAGTGCCAAAAAGCTTGAACTGTGTAGGTTGGATTGAGAAACGAAACTCAACATTTCTGGGGCTTTGTTGGGTTGCGCTTTGCTTAACCCAAGCGTATTGCGATATAACTAGGGTATCGTCAATAATATTAAGTAATAAAGGTTCATGAGATTACGGAGCCTTTATTACTAATATTAATATCGAAGTTATATTTAAGTCTTGAATAAATTTTCGCTCTTGAACACGTAGTCTGGTACAAGTAGTCAAATTGACTTTTACAGTCACAATTTAAGTCAAGCGATCGCATGAGGAAAGCAGTAGCCGTAATCTTGGCGGTAATACCAATTCTGTATGAAGATGCGCCAAACTCCAAACTATATAAAGAACGAACCGCAAAGGGCGCAAAGGACACAAAGAAAGAAGGAAGCCAAGAGAATTTGGCGTAGCCTCACAAAGAAATGGTATAAATGCTTGCTGAGAGCGCTCCACAGCAAAAAAACCTGGTGTTAAATACCGAGTTAATAATTAAATATAAAGTCAAGTAATCAAGCGGACATTATATCAATAGACTTCTTGCAGAAGTCGGGAAAAGGGGGAAAGGTTTGTTATTTTCCCTTTCCCCTGGTTGGTGAGCTTGCCGAACCATAACCTTTTCCCACCTCTTGCAAAAAGAACTTATGCAAGAGGTCTAATCTTTTAATTGATATTGAACGTTTGATTCCTCTTGTACGTAATTATTATTTTGATATTCATTTTGCTTAGTAGAAGATGTGAGTTCTTCCAGAATTTGAATTGCACCACTAATCCGCAGTAAGGTATCGCGCAGATTTGCTTGTTTCACCTCTAAATCTGCCATAACTTTTTGTCCTGATACCAATTCGGCTTTGAGTTCAGTGAGACGTTTTTCTAATTGTTCTTTCATTATTTACTTAAGTTCCTTTGACTTTGCTATTCAGGGAAATAAATGTGCCAGTACCGGAATATTGGGGGGTAGCGTCGGGTATGGGACTGGGTGTAGAGGGTTTTTGTGCGGGGACTGTGACTTGAAATTTGGCTTTAAATGAAGCACCTTTGAGCAGTACTGCTTTCCCACCAGATTTAGTCTTTTTGGCTTTTTGCTTGCTAGCAAGGGATTCAATAGACAGTATCCCAACTCCAGGGGTAGTATATTGGGAAGTTATATAAGGACAACCAGGGACGATGACTTTTTTTTCGTCGCCATCTACACAGACTAGTTTCTGGTTAATTTTATCTTTGCCTGTGCCAATTAGATCGCCTGGACGGACGGTGACAATGGCTTGGCCAAAAGTTTTGTTAAACATGGCTTGATCGCCAGTGATGAGAATGAAGTCAGCCATAGAGTCATATTGAGTTGCAAATATATTTTATAAGCTTGGCGATCGCACTAACTAGGAGAACCAATACATCTTGCTTTGGCGACTATATCAGCACCTCCACTTCCCTGTTTTCCACCAAGATACCAATATCCGTCACTTCCTATATAAGTAAAAACTTGTTCGCCACTACCAGCAAATTTTCCTTGCATATATGTTAAGAATGCGACGCATTTACTACTGTGTCCCATCTTGACATCACTTTGACCATTCTTCCATACATATTCGTCAGAATACCATATCTTTCCCTGTACTTCTCCACTGGGAGTAATGGTTACTGCATCTACAAGATTTCTTTGTGTACTACCTTTCGTTTGCGTTCTAATTCTCAAGCCAATATCTCGATTGGATGAGTCGTCTCTTGCTTGAAGAAAAGCAATATTCTGTTGTCCATATTCCTTGAGTTGGACATGACCCGATAAGTCAATATTCGTTGTACTGTTAACAGATACACCCACCGATAAAGAACCAGTTACAGTTAAATTTCCAGCAAAAGAAGAATTTCCTGTTCCTTTGACTGTTAACCCACCATCTACAGCAGTGCTTAACAACATTCTTTCAATATTTTGATTATCTCGCCAAGAATGATTGCCGTTAGCTGTATAGAATAAAGTAGAACCATTAATACCGAAACCATATCCGCTCCAAAGTTGTAATTTCAGTTGGTTTGTAGTTCCATTATCTGAAAAAATAATTTGTTGACTGCCATCAAGATTAACTTTACCTTCCTGAATAGTCAGACTACCTTGAAGCAACTGATTACCTTGCACATTTAATTTGTAGTCCCCCGGATTATTGATGCCAATAGCAACATTGCCAGTATTATTTATATACAAAGCTGTACTTTTAGAGCTACCACTTCCTACTCGGATATTTAATCCGTTAAAGACATTCCATTTGGCTCCATCCCATATTCCTTCATTATCTATGTTGGACAGGTTATTATACAGTACGTGGTTATAGTCTCCTGTTGCAGCAAGAAATAATGCACCACGCTTACTATTATCTGCTGCAAGGGATAAATTTTTACCTATAACATTACCATTAACAGTTAAATCGCCAGCAATAGTTCCAGAGGTGATTTTATTTGCTGATAAATTAGGAACTCTGTCAACATTTAGTGTTCCAGAAGTTATTTTATCAGTTGATAAATTAGGAACTCTGTCAACATTTAATGTTCCAGAAGTTATTTTATCAGTCGATAAATTAGGGATTCTGTCAACATTTAATGTTCCAGAAGTTATTTTATCAGTTGATAAATTAGGAATTCTGTCAACATTTAATGTTCCAGAAGTTATTTTATCAGTCGATAAATTAGGAATTCTGTCAATGCTTAATATTCCAGAAGTAATATTTTTTGTATCTATTGTTCCTGAGATTGTCCCAGCTACTATTAAATCCCCATCAATTTTTAAGCTACCTGTTAAAACTGCTAAGTTTGGATTGGTATTTCCTCCAGAACGAAGAGTTAAAGCTTTACTATTAGAATTTGGTAACAATAAACCAGAATATTCTCGAATGTTAGTATCAAGAGTAATGGTATTTTGAGCTATTGTCAGTTTTCCTAGCTTGACGCTATTTTCAGGAATTGTAGTCGCAAATCCCAAAATAGGTTTTTCAATCCAACGAGTATAGCTATCTGGTACATCTTTTTGCTGTTGAACTTGTCTATCTTGAGCATATTGGATGTAGAGTATGCCATCAGTGAGATTTTTGAAATCGGAAAATGTAGTATTTTCTTTTAAAATAATTAAATCGCCGCTACTATTGATAGCCGATCCAGATTTAATTTGAACAGATTTTGCATCCTGAATAACTGTAACTTCCAGTCCTTCAATAATTCCTGAAATATGAAGACTTTGATTATGGTAGCGTTGGCGATCGCTAAGATATTTATGTTGAATTTCAAAGTCATCTTCTAACAGATATTGCCCTGCAAAATAGTTAGGACGTTCATTACCAAAGTTAGTGAAATCAGTAGTTTTAGCCATGTTTTATCCTGAATTTAGTTCAATGATTGACTATTTGTTCCTAGAATGGTGTTACCAGAAACAATTTTACCTTCCTCGTTTTTACGGCAAATTTGTAAAATATTATAGGGAGAGACGGCTGTGAGGTTAAAGGTTTGCTCTAGTATTTTATAAGTAGATAAGCGCTGATTAATATTTAAGGAAGCTTGAATAGTGACTTTACCAGCAATATCAAGATTATTGAGGTTTTTGATTGTCACTGTAAATTTATCTATAGTTTGCATAAACTCTTGGTAGTAGAGGGTACGCTGAATTCTAATTGTATTATTTTCTCTAAGAGTTTCTGGTGTTAATAAATAAAATCCTGAAACATCATCTTGAAGGCGAACTGTGATTTGATTTAATAAATCTGAGTTGATTGTATTTGGTTGGGTAATTTCTACAATTGCTTCAAATTCTAATTTTTCGATAATTGCAGTTATATTAGGTTGTAAATCTTGAATTTTCGGTGGATCAAACAGGATGAAACTATAGGGTTTAGTCCATATAAATTCTGTCAACTTCATTCCCGATTGTTGCGGCTGAATATCTTGTTTAAAAATCGTATTTCCGGCAATAATTTCTCTTTTCTCATTTTCACAACAAATTTTTAGGACTGGTGATAAATTTACAGGTTGTTCTAGGAGGGTATTGTTATATTCAATTTCATTAATTGAAAAATACAGCTTAATAATTAAATTGCCCACGAACTGTTTATCGGTTCGGTTTGATAATATAACATTGAAACCTGCTAAGTTTTCTTGTAAATGCTGATAGTTTAACTTTTGTTTAATTGAAAATGATTGATTATTGATAATTGCTTCTGGTGAGTAAGAGGTAATTAATTGTGAGTTTCCTTGGATCTGAATAGCTAACTGGTTCGCTAATTGATTAATGGGAATACTATTAATGTTGTTGGGAGTAATTGTGACTTCTATGGCAAAGGTTTGATTTTTTGGAGATGCAAACAATTTGCAAGGATAAGCAACGTGCGATCGCTGAGTTAGCTGCATCGTTGGCACAAGAATTTTTAGGGAATAAAATGTCTGTGCAGGCTTTTCTCTATCGATAATTGCTTTAGCAATTTTAGCCTGTCGCCAATACTTATCAGGATCTCGGTCTTTGAGAGTTAGTTGAACTTGAAAATAATTTGGAAAATTATCAAATTGATCGAAGACTTCAACTTTTTCTCCAAATCCTGAATTTTTTAAATAAATACTCAAAATTTCAATTAACCCTGCTTTTGTTCCTCGCAAACCGTATAGGCGAACAATTTGTTGAATAAATGCTTTTTTTACCTCTACTTCCCAATCATCGCGTAAACTTAAGGCTACCCAACCCGCTAACCAAGGTAAAAATTCTTTTGGAGTATGTTGAGGATTAAAATAAACATGAATATTATCAATAATTTCTTCTAATCCTGGTGGGCTTTGAGTCTTGGCTGTAATAATTTGCTCTTGAATCGGAGTTTCACTTAATCCACTGAGAATTTTTTCAAATGACAGTAACAGTTGAGCAATAAAAACATCTTTTTGGAGAATTGCTGGTAAATATTGATGATATGTACTAATCGATTCAGATTTTTTTCCGTTCATTACCAACTTCTACAAATATTGTAAATTTGCTATCTTTTAGATTGATTTTAACTAACTGATTATCTGCTAAATTAATTTCCGATTTAGAGTTATTATTCTTATCTTTAATTTGCAGGTTTTCAACATAATCTACACCTTCTAAATCATCTAATAATTTATATAATTCTGATAGATAGACACTCCGGCCAAAAGGCCATCCTTTTCCCTGCCAATATTTTTGCGATCGCAGGGGTTCAAAAAATATCTTGACTTCCTCTTCTGCCTGTGTTTTAACTGTTTCTGCTTGTGCGCCATCCTGAAGCACTAATTCTGTTTCTATAGATATGGATACATACTCAGGTTCTAAGATATGCAGGCGAGTAGTTAATAGTCTGCGATCATCAAGAAATCTAAATAAAGGTTCATATTTATTTACTTGAGTTATTTCGTTATCTTCAGGAACAACTACTAAACTAATATGCCCTTTAGCAAAGTTATCAGATGTTGACTCTAAATTACGTTGTGCTAAACATTTAACCCTAGCAATTTTTAAATTATTAGCATCTTGTGATTTATTCCAATCGATAAGTACCAATTTTTCAAAATCTTCTGGAGTAACGGCTCGATAAATTTTGCGTACTTCTAATAAAGTCTTTTGAATTTCTGATTGTAAAATGTTTTGTCGTTCCTGGCTAGAAATATTAATGGGTAAATTCCATTCTTCTCCTTTAAGTAAACTCAAAAAACTAGCATAATTTTCATCAGGAATTTGATTAACTCGGTAGAGAACCATTTCTGTTAACCATGCTAATAATTCAATCAGGATAATTCCCGTATCTGTAGGATTATGATCTGTCCATTCCGGGTATTCAAGCGGAATCTGAGAAATTGCCTCTTCTAGTAAGTTGGCATAGCTGCGATCGTCGAGATTGGGTAAGGGTAGAGTCATGATTAGAGGAGTGGGGGATGAGGAAATAGGCAAATAGGCAATAGGGAATAGGGAAATAGGTAATAGACAAATAGGTAATAGGCAAATAGGCAATAGGGAATAAAAAGAATAGGGGTAAGGAACAGTTTTTAATTTTTTAAATTTTTGAGAAGAGAAATAATCATTTTAGTTTCTTCTTGAAGATGTTGGAGAATCAATTCTATATCTTTTAGAGTGCATAACCCTACTCTGGAAGATAAAATAAGATGAGTTTGTAATTCATTAATTGAGCCTTGACTGATGTTTAAAAATCTTGCATAATCACCAGGCGATCTTCTGCCATAGCCTTCCGCAATATTGACTGGAATAGAAACGGATGCTCTTCTTATTTGTTGAATCATTCCGAAAAGTTCATCTCTAGGAAAATTTTTCGTTAATAAATAACATTTCTCAGCAATTTCCATACCTTTTTGCCAAATTATTAAGTCTTTAAAATCCCGAATACCTGACATCTTTTTACTCTTTTTTCACTCCTTATATTCATCAAGCTATTGCCCATTCCCTATTGCCTATTGCCTCTTCCCTATCCCCCACTCCCTATTGCCTATTGCCTATTGCCTCTTCCCTATTCCCCCATTCCCTATTGCCTCTTCCCTATCCCCTATTCCCCTCTACCTTGACGTTATGATTGCCAGAATAAATTAAAGAATCAGCACTTAGTAATGACTTGCTTTCTGTTGCAGGTAATTCCACCTCTAGGGAATTAACATGATCTACTCCCGCAATGGATTGAATAATGGCGTAAAAATCTGATTTTTGTGGGTAGCGTCCAAATTGCCACCCCTCCCCTGTTCCTCCAGTTAAGGGATGGAGAAAGGCTTCTAAGTATTGTCTAACGCTGTTTCTCAACATGTCTGCGTCTTCGATCAACACAGGAGTGATAGTTGTAGTTACAGTTACTTCTCGCCATTTTGGGGCTGTAACCACTAAATCTACTGTCCCCGCACAACGGGATAGAATGTAGGTTTCGACTTGTTTTAGTAAAGCTAAACTAGGGGTTGGTTGGCGATCGCTACTGTAGGGCAGAATCATTAGCTTAACTTGCCCTGCACGGCGGTTAATTTCCCGCATCATTTTTTCAAAGTTCTCTGCTTCAGTAGCATTAATTGTCTGCAACTTTTCCCGGAGAATATCTTCAAATAGCACATTTGGTTTAGTCGGATCGAGCCAAAGTTTTTCATTCAAAGGGCTAAAATCAGTTGTCAGCAAATCTGGTGTAACTACTTTGACTCTAGCCACATCTGTAGAAGCTTCGTAAGCTAAATCTGCTATATCCTCAAAAGTGACAGCGCGATCGCGGTGACGTAATTGTTTTGGTACTCGTTCTTTCAGGCGATCTAAAGTTTCCTGTTGCGCCCCACCTGCTGCTGCTTCCAGGTTAATTACCCGATCGATGTAGGGAATGGTAGTTTTCAGTTGGCTAATGGTTTGTGCAGTGACGTTCCCCTGTTTACCTCCTCCAGTCTGATAAAAAGACAGTCGAATATTATTACGTCCTCTGGGGGGAATCATCCCGACTTGTCCGTTTCCAAAGCGAATTTCGCCTGTTTGCCGATCTAAAGTGTAATGGCGATCGCTCGCACTAGAATCGTAAAAATCTGCTACTTCCTGCCAAAGTACCCAAACTTCATCAATTTCTCCCAAATTATCTTTAATTACCTTGATGCGATCAGATTCTATGTTAAGGGGAATTTGTGCTTCTTGAATTTCTAACTGCTGTCCCATCAAAATGGGAATATTATTGGCAATAAAGACCTGATTTGGATCGTAGTTACTTGAACCTAATACTTCTTCTCGGAGACTAATTGCCTGAACTGCCCAAGTGGTATTAGTTAACAAGCGACGTAAACGAGGTTTAACCCGAAAATTACCTGATACCCAACGCACTCGCAACCAATATAGTTCTTTGCCAAAGTTTTCTCCTGGGCTAAAGTCTGCGGGAGCAATAAATCTAATTAAACCTGGTTGAAAAAATGCTTGAGTTTCGTCCTCTACTCCTAATGCTTGCCAACCCAGAGTACTAGAATATTCCCAAATTAATTGGGGTTGCTGCGAACGAATCACTGGGGTATTCTGAGGATAATCTTGTTGTAGAGGTTGATTGGTGGTAACTAGATTTTTACTAATATTAATAATAGTATAATTATCGTATTGTTTGGCGTTGAGTGGGTTCTGAATTTGTAGGCGATCGCCTGTTTGCCAACCAGTTATATCAGCAATTTGCAGCGTTTTATCTCCAGTATTTACTGTTGATACAAGGACGGTTTTTTCTGTAATATCAGCAGATAATTCATTTGGTAATGGGGCTGCAAACTGTGCATAAAGAGTAACTGTTTTATTATTAAATGAATTATCAAACCCCAAATAGAGGGTTGGTTCTCGATCTATGGTAGATGTAAAGGGCTGAAAAGAACTCAAATTTTCTGGAGAAGAATAGGTAAAATCATTTTCAGCAAAATAAATAGCTTTTTCTGTCAAAGTAAATTTGTAGGTTAATTTTAATGACTTAATTAGAGGTGGATCGTAAGTTGGAGGAATCGTTTCCGTGATAATTAACTTACGCATGATTCGCGTCCCAACCCCTAAAGTAGTGTTCAAAACTCCGGTTTCTAGCTTCAGCCTATTAGTCTCTTTGATAATTTGTGTAATTTTATTTTCTTCTGGGAACCCTCCAGTATAAGGAAGAATACGAATCGCATCGCCAGTTTTAAATAAATCTAAAGTATCAACTTCAATTTCGTTGGCTCCTTGTTTGAATTCCTTTCGCAGAACTGCCAAGTCATCATAAACAGGATACAGGCGCTCATCTGCGGCTTTACCATAATGACCTTGAGTAATTCGAGCGCGAACCCAATAACGAGTTTCTCCGTTTACAGTGCTAGGAGAAGGTATATTTTCTGCATTGGGAAATTGTAATTTCGCTTGGATAGTATCTTTTTCAGTAAACTGAATTGCTGATGATTGTGCTATCCATTTCGGTTGGTTATTTTGATCTGCTATTTCTTGCCATACTTGACCGTTACCAATTTCCCAAACAATTTTTAAATCATTTATATTTATAGGTTTATGAGTTAAATTTATATCAATACTAATAGTTACATTCGGCTTAATAAATGTATCGTTTAAAGCGATATAAAATGTATCATTAAGTTCGGGCTGTTCACCAAAAGGATAAAAATCTTTGGTAAGGTCTAAGGAAGTAGTATTAAACAAGCAAGATTCAGGAATTAAGTTAGATTGCTTGATGTTGATAATACCTTGAATATTGGTAACTTGAGGTAAGTTTTCTAATAGAGAAGATATATTATTTAAATTGGCTTGTAACCATTTTGCTGTTTTTCCTTGAAGCTCATAAGGAGCCGGAATAGGTAAATTGCCAAAAGTAAAAGTGATAGTCGATTGATTATTGTTCTGACTTTGGCTAGGAGTTGGAATGGTTTGCCATTGAGAACCATCCCAATAAGACCAATTAAGCGGTATTTGTAATTGATCGACACTTTCAACCGTATTATTAGTAGTAATAATTAGTTGTAGTTCCTTTAACTCTGGTAAAGTAAAAATTTCGGGACAAGTTATATAAAGAGAATGGGTAATAGAGCGATCGCCTTCCAAAGCTAAGAAAGCTGCATCTTGTTGTCCTGTTGCTGCTAAAGTGCGCTCCTCCGAAAGGATCTCAGAGAGATCGCTATACTTATCCTGATTGGGTTCGCGCAGGAATACTGCTTGTAATTGTGTTGTTGTGACAACCAATTCTCGATCCGTTTCAAACACGATTTCTTCATCAGCACCCTCTGCTGGTGGTGCTGAAACTTGAGTATAAGCAGGAACTAACGCATCTGTGGGACTTCCTTGTGCCAAATAAAAGGTTAAAGGGACTTTAGCAGGTTGGGGAGGTTTGAGTTCTCCCCCAATTAAATCAAGGAAAGCCAGAAAGTTTTTCTCTGGAACTTGGTTGAGGCGATCGCTGACTAATTTTACCATCCGCCCAAAGATGCGAATCAATGCCCCACCAGCATCAGTTTGATTTCCAGGTGCAGCTTTCCAGCCGGTATATTGCTCTACTAAATTCTCCGTTTGCTGAACAATTTCCTCATAGGTACGCTGGTCAATTTTGGGAGGTAAAGAAGCCATAAAAATTTACTGCAAATAAAAAGGATAAACCAAATTAAAAATATTATTTGTTGTGCGAATTTGGTAATTTATTTGAATTAAAATTACATTTGGTTGGTTAGAATCAGGAATTGTATCCACATCTAAAACATCAATGCGAGGTTCCCATTCAATTAAAGCATCTTTCACATCACTAACAATTTCTCCAACTGTTCCTAAACTATTAGGAGAAAAAACCTTTTCGTGAATATCACAGCCAAAATCAGGACGCATTATCCGTTCTCCTTTGGCAGTACTGAGAATCATCCAAATTGATTGACGCACAACATCTTCATAACGTGCCATCTCAATTTGAGCATTTTTATCAAGTTGGATAGGTAAAGCCCATCCCACACCTAAAAAATCAATTTCCATTACATTACTTCCAATGAACCATTATTTATTTTCACACCATTTGCACATTTAATCCCTAAACCCGATTGTGCTTCCAGTTCATATTTAGATTTAGCTTTAATTGTACAATTTGCACCTACTTGTAATTGATAATTTTGTTGAGTTTTTATTTGCAAGTTTTTACATTCAATTGAGATATCATCATTACTACTTTTCAAGATAATTTTTCCTTTTGTTTCAATAGTTAAATCTTTTTCAACTTGAATGTTCATTTTATTTTCTTTAGAATTAATCACAATTTTATTTTTACCAGTCTTATCTTGAATAATAATCTGTTCATTTTCCTTAGTATCATCTAAAACAATCATGTGACCGCTTCGAGATTTAATGACTCGTTGATTATTTTTTCCATCTTCATTTGTTATTGGTGGTTTATCTATGCCATTCCATAAAGCACCAAGAATGTAAGGAAAATTCATATCACCTTGTTCAAAAGCAACCAAAACCTCATCATCAACTTCGGGCAAAAAATAAATACCCCGGTCATTTCCTGCCATGAGAGTTACCACTCTAGCCCAGTAACTTTCTTCCTCTGAAGATAGCCAAGGAAATTTTACTTTGACTCTTCCTAACTTCTTGGGGTCTTTGTTATTAGTAACTATACCAACAGTTACGCCATAAAAATGATGATTCTGGTTGTTTGACAATAATAAGTCTAAACCGTTCATGTAGCATTTCTCCCTACAGTAAATGAAGTTTTATAACCCTGATTTTGGGAACAACTATGTTCCGCACTTTTAATATAATAAAGACCGCTAAATCTTTTACCAATTCCAAGAATTTCAATTACTTTTCCAGCGTGTAAATTGGGATTACCTTGACAAGTTCCTTCACCAGTAATGTAGGCGATCGCTATACTCTGAAACTGCCCCAATGCCATGTTATCGGCTTCTTCTTTACTTGACATAGGTTGATTTACTATCGTATGGCTTGATTCACCAAAAGCTTTTTTGACTGCTTTTGCCCCGGAAGTTGAACCTCCCATTGTGCCACTTTCTTTTCCAACTGCTGCCTTACCCAATACCTCTTTTTTATCTTGAGAGATCCAACCTTTTACCTCTAATTCTTCTACCTGATTCATAGTACTTAAACGCGGAAAGAATTCTTGTAAATCTTCTCCATAAGTTAGAGTAAAAATTTTAGCCTTAGCGTTATCATGGGGACGAAAATAGAGAGTTGTTTTCTCCAATGCAACTTCATAACCAATGCGTTTAGCTCTCTCTTTTAAAAAATCCCAATCGGTTTGATTATGCTGCAAAATATATTCTAACTTCACTTTACTATCAGTAACTTTTGCTGTAATTCCCCTAGTTCTAGCAATTTGACTAGCAATTTCACTATCCTTAATTTTTAGGAAGGATTTTGTGTGGCTTCCTCGCAACAAACGATGGCGTAAATCATGACCACGCACCACTAATATAGGTGCTACATCCTGGGTATATTCTGGTTCTAATCCCGTAATTTCCCCCACCATGAGAGTTTTGAGTTCTTGCTCATATCCCATCTGAATTTCTACTTTATTGCCAACATCAAATGATTTGTAATCTACCCATGTCATTTCTTGTTTTAATAAGTCCCAAGTAATTAATCGCAGTTCAAACATACTAGGAGCTTCCAAATCTTCAGATACTAAAACTGAGACTAAATCAGCTTCTATTTCTGCGGCTAGGGGTTTATTTTGAACCAAAATTTTGACATTAGGATTTAATAAAGAAGCATCATTTGGCATGATTTAACTCCTCTGAGTCAGGCTAGTAATTCGCAAAGGAGGAATTGTCAGCACAGTTCCAGGATTTAACATCCGAGGATTGTTTAAGCGATTTTCTGCCGCAATCACACGCCATAGACTCGGATCGCCATATTCTTCAGTGGCAATACTACTTAAAGTTTCTCCTCGTTTAACAATTCTCACAGGATCATCAATAGGATTAGCAATTTTTGCCTTTTTTTTCGGTTCTTTCCACTCCTTAAATTGACAGTTTAAGGTAGCTCTGACAGGTGTACCATCTTCGAGAAAATGAGTCAATTTCTTGGTGACACTTTCTAAAAAACCATCAGGTAATAACAAGCTATCTTTGCCGGATATAGTTCCCCAAATCAGTTGACAACGAGGGGGACGTTTAGGATTTTTGCCAATGCGAGGCTGAGTCAAACTAAAAATTTTGCGGGTATAGTTTTGGACATTTTCTGGGGGAAATCCCATCAATGTAGTGTCAAAAAACAAATCAAGACTGAGTTTAGTTAATTCTTTAGATGCAACTGGGCCATAATCTCCCATTGACCAGCCTGTTTTGACAATTTCCACTTGATTAGGGTTAAAAAGAACTTTAAATTTATCAGCAAAATCTCCTGGGTTATTTTTTTCGGCTTTGATAGTTAATTTCTCTAGTGCCATTGATTTTTCCCTCTGCGTTCACTTTCAATGACTAACCGTCGCATTAGTTTGCGTTCAACTTGACTAGTTATAGCATCAACATCAATATTGGATTGAGTTACTATTGGGGAAACTGAGGTTTCTATTGATGATGCAAGACTGGCGAAAGTTATAGGAGGTGATGAAGAATCAGTATTTGATATCGAATTGCGGTTTGATAGGTTTGATTGCTGGTTATTACTTTTTGAGGATGGGGTATTTTTAGCTCCGGGTAAAGGCAGAGATTGAGCTTTTAAGGATGGGTTACTTGCAGAAGTTACAGAGACAAGAGGAAGGGGGGTTATATTTTGTTTGTGATTATTTTGATTAATTTGTGAGGTAGAAACAGTAATAGTTTGTGTGTTGAGGAACTTTACAGGTTGATTTTGAGAACTTAGCGAATTGATAGGAAATGATATTTCCTGCTGAGTCAAATTAATTTGAGGACTTAGAGTTTGAGCCGTGACGATAGGAAGTTTTTTTGATTCCTGCTTGATTAAGCTTAAATTGCTTACGTAATTATCTATTTGCGTTTTTTTGTCAGCTAAATTATTTAAATTATTAACAATAGGAAGAGATGGCTGTGATCTTGAATAATTCTGGAGTTTTGCTTGAATAATAGGTAGGGTTGTATCAGTAAAGCTAGTAAATTCTTGTGATGACGGTATTTCTCCTGTATTTAGCGATTGTTCAGCGATGGGTTGTGGCGAAACCACAGGAATTTCCGATGAAATGATAGAAGCGACATCTACAATCGGTTGAGATGGATGATTGAGATTTGATTCAGCGCTATTAGGCAAAGATACTTGCGAGTCTGTCAAATCTGCTAACGTCATTTCTGCTGTTTTTGGCAATTGTTCGGTTATAGATTGTGACAAAACTACGGGGATTTTTGGTGAAAAGATAGAATCGACATCTACAATCGGTTGAGATGGGTGATTGGGATTTGATTCAGCGCTATTAGGTGGAGATGTTTGCGAGTCTGTCGAATCTCCTAACGTCATTTCTGCTATTTTTGGTAATTGTTCAGCAATTGGTTTTGCCGAAACTACCGGAACTTCAGATGAAGATATAGAGGTTTTATTACTTTGTGTTTCTAAAGTTAAAGATTTGGCTGTTTCATCCGCAATATCCGAGTTTGAGAATTCTGTTATATTTTGGACAGGGATAGTATTATTAACTATTTTAGTTGCTAAAGATTGAGAAGAATCTAATTTTCTTTGAATTATATTAGCAGAAAGCTCAACTTGGGATACAGTTGGCAAATTATGTACTCTATTCTCTACTTTTTGGTCTTGTGCTAATGAAACAGGCTGTGCATAAACAATGGGTATTGACTCAGATGATAGGCTATCAGTGTTACCCCAACGTTGCATTTGTTGAGTCAAAAGAGGTAAACGATTTAAAAAGCGATCGCAACGATTAATAATGCGCTGACCCATCGCCATTTTCATCATTCCCGGTTGGTTTAAGGGACGATACAGGCGATTTACCAACCCCTCATCGAGTGAATCTTCCCAATTAGATAAAGTTGCCATGATTCAACATAAAACTCCTATACGATTTTTACTAAACTAAGTACAAATACAAGAGCCTCCTTACCTATCACCTATTGCTTATTGCCTATTTGCCTATTGCCTATTACCTATTTGCCTATTGCCTCTAAATTCCTATAACTTAGAAATTCCTTGATGCACCAATTCAATTTTTTCTACAGCAATTTCGTCGCTTCTAGCATTAAAACTTGGCCCTTCCCACTTGACGGGATATGCTTTTTGAAATGTCCACCACATCACCGGAATTTGCTGACTATTAAGTAAAAGAATCGTACCGTTCAACTGCTGAATCCACCCTTGACTAGTTGCTTTGTACCAAATATAAAACAAATCAATATTTACTAATCCTCGACTCAAAACTAAATTGGGATAGGTAGTATGTTTGGGAAATTTATGAACAAAATCGTTTAAGCCTCCTTCCTGATAAGATTCCAACTCAATTTCACTACTTAAACCGCTAACTTCGCTAAAACCACCAACAACAACTCCTCCAATTTCCACAGCAAAGTTATAAGCCATGTAGGGATCATGTCCCAATAAACTGGCTGTTGAACCTGCGGCTAAAGCTGCATTTAATGCGATAAGTTTGGGATTCATTTATTTTCTGTTCAATCGCTAAGTCGCTGATTAATTTGTGCTACCTGCGCCACCCACTGCTGACGTTCTCGGTGTTCCATTGTCATAATCTGTTCGTGAGACCAATGAAAATAGTAGGCAAGGTAAGCTACCTCCTCCAGCAGTCGTTCTGTGGGGTAGCAAACTACTCCCCCACGGGAATAGTTTCTACTTCAAACTCTCCGTCACAGTGGGGACATGCTACCCGCAGACGACTATGACCGTTTTGGTTAATCCTTTGATAAAAATCCTGTAAATAGACTAAATCTCCTGAAAATAAACCCTCAATTATTTTGGTATTTATTTGGTCTAATGTTCCTAGTTGGACTATCGTCCTTGCTAAGAGAATAATCACCAAATAACCAGGATTTTTTTGCACTCTTGGATCTCGAATGGGGGCAATTTCATCATAGGCAGTTGAAAGGCGCATAATGCCTTCGCGGTGAGTGTTACCTTCCGAGTCGAGATATCCTTGAGGCAAGATAAAAGGAAATTCAGTTTGCTGCATGATTTTACTGAAAGGAAATATTAACCAATAGTGATACCTTCATGAACTAGTTCGAGAGTTTCTATCGCTACTTCGTCTGAGGTAGCATTAAAACCTGGAGCATTCCAGATAGTAGGCCAGCTATTTTCTAAATTCCAGCGAATCTTTTCTTCTCCTTGATCGTTAGCCAAAATAATGGAAAGATTACGTCTATCTGTCTCGCCATTCTGTAATTTTTTGTGCCATTCCCACAGTTCTTTGTTGTCAGTAACTCCCCGTTTTAGGGTAATGTTACCATAAGTATTAAGACCAGGAATTTGACGTTGGTTTAATGCTTTATCTGTTCCTTCTCGATAAGTTCCTGCTTTACGGGTCGCTGTCAAACCGCTACATTCACGAAACCCAGCATGAACAATACCATCCCATTCCACCCAGAAATTATAACCACTGTATGGATCGTGGGGATTAGAAATCGTGGGCATAATAGAACCTCCTGCAATAAATTTGAATTAAGAGTTATCAGTTATATAGGAATCTGCTTTGATTTTTGAACTCACTTGGGTAGGAAGGCAATAGGCAACGGGTAATAGGCAAGAAGTCTTTTTGAGTTGTATGGGTTTTTTCACGCAATCAAATATGAGTCCTATATAATTCCCATTGAATTTTTGAAACACTCAACACATATCTACCTCCTTTTTTCAATTTTTTCTGTTGCCTATTGCCTATTGCCTATTGCCTTCATATCAGCGAAATTCCATTACTACTTTGAACAACTAAAAGTTGAATAAATTCCCCCGGAATAGTGGGAGCTAAACCTATTTCTGCTATTACTTGTCCTATTTCTCGATTTTCAAGGGGATTCGTTTCGGCATCACATTTGACATAGAATGCCTCTTGAGGCAAAGCACCTTGGATAGCACCCTGTCGCCATAACGATTCACAATAAACGCTTAATTCCCTTTGCAGTCGCACCCATAAAGGAAAAGCATTTGGTTCAAACACTGTATCTGCTAAATTGCGATTTACCCAGCGTCCAAAGGTGAGAAATAAGCGACGCACGTTGACATATTGCCATTCAGTGATTGGGCTGAGGGTACGCACTCCCCACACTCGCATACCTCGTCCTTGGAAGCTACGAATACAATTGACTCCCGCTTCATTTTTTGGATTCAGCTGTTCTTGATCTGTGGGAGTTAGAGAAAAACTCAGATCCAGTACTCCTGCAAGTGGAATATTAGCAGGTGCGCCATGTACCCCGACTATGCGATCGCAACTTGCATAGATTCCAGCAATATGACCACAGGGAGGAATAGGATCGACGCGAAATTCTACTTTTAGCCAAGGTGCATATAATGCTCCGTTTTGGCTAGAAATTCGTTTGCGTTGCTCATTTAGTTTTCCTACATCATTCAAAGCATCAAGAATGGCAAAGCGATCGCCCATCTGCTCGCAATGTTTTAAAATAGCTTGCTGCATCTGAATAACTTCCCCATCTGAACCAAGCATGATGTCGGGAACACAAATCAAATCAACATTTTCTAAGACTTCGCTTGTCTCTAAACCTTCTTGGAGAGCCTCAAGAGTATTGTCAGATAAGGCTATAACATAACAAAGACGACCTCCGTTTTCAAAAAATCCTTTGATTGCATCTGCTAAATACCCTTTGGCTTCACCAAAATACTGCTGAAAATGCGTCGCCAAGGTTAGCTTTTTTGGTTCTTTCACTTCCTCTGTAACCAGACCAAAAAATACCGGAACACCTGTCAGTAACTCAGGTTCTGGAGTAGGAACGACATAGTTTAAAGAGATACCTGGTATTTTTGGCTCTAGAATCGGCATTTGTCATTTGTTATTTGTTATTTGTCATTTGTTATTTGTCATTCGTAATTATTTTCCGTGAGAAGTAGGAAAAAATCACTTTCATACTTGACATTGCCTGTGAAACTTGTTTCCTTGGGATTACCTATTAGCCTATTGCCTATTACCCATTAGCCCATTAGCCTATTAGCCTATTGCCTATTGCCTATTGCCTATTTGCCTATCCCCTATCCCCTACGTTCCCGTCCCAGTCCACTGGCTCAGACGGAAAATCACGAATTCTGCTGGCTTCACCACTGCTAGGCCAATCTCTGTGACAACTTGACCCAAATCCCGCACTTCTGGGGAGTTGGTTTCGGCATCACATTTCACATAAAAAGCTTCTTGGGGAGTTGTGCCAAACAATGCACCTTTGCGCCACTCTATCAATAAAAAAGCACTGATATTGCGGCGGATTTTTGCCCAGAGTTCGGGGGTATTGGGTTCAAAAACTGTCCATTGAGTCCCTTTATCAATGGAGTCTCGCAGATAACTAAAGTGTCGGCGAATATTGACGTATTTGAACTCTGTATTTGCATCTCCGCCCAAGGTACGCGCACCCCAAACGCGGATATTCCCGTTTAATTTGCGAATAACGTTAATCCCATCGGGATTAAGCCCATCTTGTTTGGCTTTGCTGAGATTATATTTTAAATCTAAGGCTCCCAAAATAGTTTCATTGGCAGGGGCTTTGTGTACTCCTCTTTGTCCATCAACCCTTGCATAAACTCCCGCAATATGACCGCTTGGAGGAACATAAATATTGCTATTACTTGCAGGATCGAAAACTTGAATCCACGGGAAATACAAGGCTGCATAGGCAGAGTTGAAGGGTTTAAGGGTATTCACAACTCCTGTGCTGCTAAGGTCGATGGTATCTAGACTATCGAGAATCGCAATGCGATCGCCCAGTTTTTCTGCATGATCTTTGATATCATCTCTAAGGGCTAAATTTCCTGGTGCAGCAATGATAGTGATTTCATCAATAGCTTCAAACGCATCTAAAACACCAGCAAGTTTATTTTCTTCAGATATCCAGGTGACATAACAACGAGTTCCACCATTTCTGAAAAAGCCATAAACTGCATGAGCTAAGGTGTTTTGCCCTTGGGTATCGCCACTAGGTGGTAAAAAGTCACCAAAGAATTTCTTAAATTCACTAAAGTTTGTGATTAACTTAATTTCCCCTTCTTGAGCGATGTTAGCATCACTGGGAATTACAGTTACAGGTAGTTGAACTTGGTAATATCCGGTAATTTTCTCCCCTGAAGGAATTGCATCTTTAAATTTTACGGTTGCAGATTTTTCGGCATCGTTATTAGTAATAGGGTTTGTATCATCTAAACTAACTGGACTACCACCAACGAAGAAGGCATAAGTCCCCACTGTGGTTACTAGTGGATAATCTCCTGACAATAAGGAATAATTTTTTTGGTTTCCACCTTTACCCTCACCAATCTCAACTGGAATTGAAAGGCTACCCACAGATTTAATTGAGGTGTTATTAGTATTAGTTGATGACCAAGCATTGGCTTTAATCGTACCAATAAAAGCAGCAATACTGGTTCCAACTCCTACAATCGGGGCAGAACCGGAAGCTATTTCTTCAACGTAAACACCTGGGGAAAGATAGATTGGCATTTCATTAGCTCCTTGATATAAGTAAGTCGGAGTAAATTGTTGGGATAAGGCAAATAGGGAATAGGGAATAGGCAAGAGGGAGTAGGGAGTAGGGAGTAGGGAATAAGGAATAGGGAATAAGGAATAGGCAATAGGGAATAGGCAATAGGGAATAGGCAATAGGTATAAAGGTTTTATAAAGTGTTTGTTTTTCCTTATATAGTTGATTATTGTGCCTATTTACTTATCCTATAAATAGTGAGTATTTATTTGGGTTTTAGAGCAAAATTCTGATCCGCAATTACTTGACTACGCTGAATCTGGAGTAACTGGTAAACTTGTTGATAACCTGTTGCAGAGACAATCATGGTGATGTTACGTTGACCTAATTTTGGTGATTCTAATCCGATTAAACAATAATTACCTTTTTGGTCACTAATGGTACTATCTCCACTATCTTGAATCTGTACTTTTGCATTGATAATCAACTTTTTTGGATCGTTTGCATCAGTAATTTTTCCTTTAATTCCCGTGGGTGAAAGCATAATATCCGCCATCGTTGTGGAAATTTTGCCATTGATAGGGGAAGATACTTGAACTTTTGTTCTGACTTCGTTGTATCGAGTTGGGCTGGTAGGTAACGATGCTTCTAGAAGATATTCCCCAGGGGGTAAATTTGTAAAGTAAAAATAACCATCATTGCTGGTAATTTTGCGGTCAGGTCGCTCAGGCATTTTTTCCCATTTTGAACCGTATTGCAGTGCTTTTAGAGATAAAATAGCTCGAAATTTTTCTGGCATCTCAATAATTGCAACTATTACACCAGAAATATTTTTTTGCGTTTCTCCTTGTAAAACTTGACCTGCGATCGCTATTTGTTGGTTAACTATAGATAGCTCGAGCATCGCTACTCCTGAAACTATGAGTTTGGTTGATGAACTCCCACCAGTCCCGCTTCTTCTCCTGCTTCATCCACAGGAACGGAGATGGTGACAGTACAATGCAAGACAACCTTGGGTCTAGTTCCTTCCTTCCCCCCCATTGCTTGCCAAAATTCCCCAAAACTTTGTAAGTTACTGGGACGTAAACTAATTAGTCTTAAAGGAAGTTCTTGTCCTTCTAAGTTATCTGCAATCAAGGTTTCGGGAAGTTTTCGATGTCGCAGCAACACCTTCATCACAGATCCTAAAAGTTGATGTTCTGTCTGGACATCCTCTTCATTTTGTGGCCAAGCAGTAATTAGATATGAACAATCTACCCTAGCTGGGGGACGTTTTCTAATTGCTCTGCCATTAGTTTGGCGTTCCACTGACCAAGCACTGCTGCGTAACTCTAGATTCTCCTGCACATCATAAAGAAATAAATTAATCGCTGGTTTTTGTTTAATTGCTCCTTGGTAAGGTGTAACAAAACTGATAAATACCTCTGTATCTCCTGAAGGAACATCAGGTGGAAGTTCTCGCTTCAGTAGCAATTCTAAGGTAGTGTCTAGACCATCTAACATAATCTAAACAATGTTCGTTTTATGACACTGTTCATTTTGAAAGCTTATGAGAGAAAATAACTGATAGTTGAAAATAATACAACCAGTTACTAGCTTTATGAATAAAATATACATGAGTTATTGTCAATATTCTTGTAACTATTAGTAATATTTGCAAAAATTGCAATTTAGGAAAAGTCTGCTAAAATCGATTGATTAAATTTAGAACAAGGAACTTAACGTTGCAGAATCTTGCTGTGGCGCTCAATACTGGGTTGAGCTTTGCTCCGTGTTTTAGAATAAAAATGTAATAATTTATTCTACTAATACTATATATAATAAATACACATATTTTATGACTCGCATAAATACTTAAGTAGGTCTAATCACTATTTTTTATAGCAATCCCTAACCGAATACCGGAGATAAACTATGTACCGAAAACAAATATCTCAAAAAGCTTCACCCTCGCTGCCGTCAACGCCAATAAGTAAAGAGATTGCCCCTAGCCGCAGTTATGGATCTGGATCGTTGTCTTCAGTTGTACAGAGAGTGCAACAAGATCCAAATAGCGTGAGTGGGGATGAGAGACAGGAGTTAGAGAGTGCGATCGGTACAAGGTCAACACGAGAGATTCTGGCGGGAAAGCAAACGCCGTGGATACCTGAATTCCAAGGGATTTCTGCCCAGCTATGGGGTAATTCTGGGGAAATTGGCGCACCTATTCAGGCGAAGCTGACAATAGGGGAAGCGGGGGATAAGTATGAACAAGAAGCGGATCGAGTAGCCAAGGATGTGGTGCAGAAGATTAACACACCACAAACCAATGCACTGGCAAAGAAAGATTCAGCGCCAATACAAACTAATACGTTACAACGCCAGCAAACAGATGAAGAAGAATTGCAACTAAAGCAGTTACCAGAGACGGTGCAGCGTCGAGAAGCGATCGCTGGGGGTGAAGCATCAACAGATTTGGCAAACTCTATTAACAGTGCTAGGGGAAGTGGACAGCCTTTGGATGCCAGTCTGCAACAGTCAATGGGGCAAGCGATGGGAACAGATTTTAGTGGGGTGCGGGTGCATACAGATGCTCAGGCTGATCAGTTAAATCAATCAATTCAGGCGAAGGCGTTTACCACAGGGCAGGATGTATTTTTTAAGCAAGGGGCATATAACCCTAGCAGCATAGCGGGACAGGAATTATTGGCGCATGAATTGACCCATGTGGTGCAGCAGAATGGTGGAGATATAGTAGAACGAAAAGTTCAAAAGAAAGGAATAAAAATTGGTTTAACCGATTCTAGAAATAATGTTATCCAAAAGACAGACAATGATGCCGTCCAGCTAGCAAACAAGTATCTTTACAATCAGGGATATCTTACTTATTATCAGAATAAGTGTCAAACATGGAATGATATCCAAAGGTTGCAGCATCACCAGCAATTTAGTGCAGAAGAATTTACTAACTTACGAAATGCAAGAGCAGCCAGATTAGTACATGATGCCCAAGGGGAAGTCGTACCCTTTGAACCACTGACTAGAACGCAAAAACAAGATTTAGCAACTCGGAAACAAACTCTCAGTCAACATCATCGAACCCATTATGACATTTTAACGTATATAGAACAACAAGTAAGTAATGCTTTTGGTAGAACCGGGATTAATGAATTCTATAGAGGGGCTCACATTATCTTCAATGATGACGCACTAATCTATGATCGGCTTTTTTCAAAGGCAAAAAGTTTAGCAGCTAGAAACCCCAATCAACGGGTTCGCAGACCCAATCATGTGATGGATAAATCTACTGCTGCTGGTTCTGCCGGACAGGCTACGCTAGATTATCTGGTGTCAGATGGTAATAATATACCCAGCGATGCACAATTGACTCAGCAAGAATTAAGCTCAGGAAAAATGTTTAAACGGCGGGCAGGAACTAAAGAAACTTCGCACTATGGTAGTCAACAGGAAATAGCAGCGGCAGATCCGCAGCGCCCCCAACTGGGGATTGATTTTCCTTTAGCTGTCAAAGGACATCTACTCTTTGGTGTGGTTCCTAATGGGAATGGTGGTTTTAACACATTTGTCCAAACGGAAGGAGCAGGATTCCAAAATTTGCGAGAACATGTTCAAGAGCACGGTAAAGGAGCTATCTGGAATAAGTTAGGTAGCTGGCAAACTGGCTTAATCGGTAATTCAACTGCGAGTGAGAAAACAAATACGCACCTACAACAATAACCTCCTTATTGAGTGCGATCGCCATTTTAGCGAAAGTAATAAAGGAGATTGAAAAAAATATTTAGCATAGTGCGATGCCTACAGCAGGCGTTGCTAACATCCACAATCTCTCTCCATTTTCATATACTGCTCACTCAAGGAATATCCAGTGTATTCAACAGCAGCAGAAGCGCAGATATTTAGCAAACCCATCTCCCAAGCCGTAGAAATTAGCCCCGATTTCAATGGGTTGCAACCTCTCCTCGTGCGATTAGATTGGCTAATTAAACAAGCGATTTTCATTCTGCAAACACAACGACAAGCAGAGGGAGAACTTGGAGTGTCATGGTTGCAAAAAACCGAAATATCATCAGAGCAAACATCAATTACAATTCGGTCAGATTCGCTCTTAGCATGGTTGCAAACCACTTTTGGCTTATCCACCTTTGACTTAGATATACTAGCGATCGCTCTTGCACCAGAATTAGATCGCCACTATGAAAAGGTTTTTGCCTATCTCCAAGATGATATGAGCAACAAAAGACCTACAGTAGATATGGTCTTAAACTTGCTCTGTTCTAGCGTTCCTGAAAAGCTATCACGACGTAAGCATTTTACTACTAACTCACCCCTAATTTACCATCGTCTGCTCCATCTCTGTCCAGAACCTCATCAGCAGCAATCTACCTTTCTTTCTCATCGTCTAATACTCGATTCCCAAGTGGTGAGGTTGCTATTACATCAACCGGGGTTAGATTCCCGACTCATTTCTTGTTGTCAACTACTAGAACCAAGCATATATTTCGATACTTTATATCTCAAGGCAGATGTACAAACAGCATTAGAAGTATTAGTGAGAGAAGACTGGCAGAAACAACAACCCCTACTGCTCTATTTTCAAGGAAATGATGCCTGCGGCGGGCTGCGCCTACGCACGGGTAAACGCCGCACCGCCCAATGGCTTGCCAAAACCCTGGAAGTTCCCTTGTTAGTTGCCGATTTAGCAAAGATGGTAGAGGATAAAGCCAACTTTGAGGAAAAACTGCAACTTTTATGGCGAGAAGCCTGGTTTTTTAATCGTTTGCTGTATATCGATAACTTCGATATTCTCTACCTTCAAGAGCATCAAATTCTTTATCAATCCTTTCTCAGAGAATTAGAGAAAAATATAGGTATTACTATTCTCTCAGGAGTGGAAAATTGGATACCCACAGCGACGGGTGCAATCGGGTTAATTACAGTTTCTTTTACAGTTCCTGAGTCTAGTCAACGCCGAGATTGTTGGCAAACTCACCTCCAAGCAGCGCAAATCAGTATTGAAGATAAAGAGTTGGATGTATTGAGCGATCGCTTTCTTCTAACTCCAGATCAGATTGCCGATGCTGTCGCCACTGCCTATAATACTGCCCGTTGGCAACAAATTGACTCAATTAAAGAAAAACCACTACCGTCATTTTTAAACTTATGTAGTGCAGCTCGCGCTCAATCAGGTCACGATTTAGCTACCCTCGCCCGTAAAATCGAACCGAAATATACTTGGGATGATATTGTATTGCACCCTAATCAAATAACACAACTACAAGATATCTGCAAAGAAGCAGAATACCGAAATTTAGTACATCAAAAATGGGGTTTTGCAGATAAATTATCTTTAGGAAAAGGTCTAAATGTTCTATTTTCTGGTTCTTCCGGTACAGGTAAAACTATGGCAGCAGAGGTGATAGCCCATCAACTGCAATTAGACCTTTACAAAATTGATTTATCTCAAATAGTTAGCAAATACATCGGCGAGACAGAGAAAAATCTCAATCGCATTTTTACTGCTGCAACCAATTCTAATGCCATCCTTTTTTTTGATGAAGCTGATGCCTTGTTTGGCAAACGTTCTGAGGTGCAAGATGCCCGCGATCGCTACGCAAATATTGAAGTAGGTTATCTGTTGCAAAAAATGGAAGAGTATGAAGGTATTGCAATTTTAACTACAAATCTCCGTAGCAATATAGACCCAGCTTTTGAGCGGCGACTCCGATTTATTATTGAGTTTCTCTTGCCAGATACAAAGAATCGTCACCTAATTTGGCAGAAAATTTTCCCAAAAAATGCTCCCTGTAGCCCCAATCTCGATTTAGAATTATTGGCACAAAATTTTGAGATTACAGGGGCTAATATTCGCAATATTGCGCTAACAGCAGCTTTTTTAGCAGCAGATGATCGGGGAGGGATTGAAATGGTACATTTAATTCGAGCGCTGCGTCGAGAGTATCAGAAAATGGGGCAAATTCTCAGGGATAAAGATTTAGGTCAATATGTAGATTTGCGTTGATTCTACTAGAGTACAGAGCAAACCTATGTGTGACTCGTTCCCTAAATGCATTAAGAAGGCAGAAGGCAGAAGGTTTTTTTCAGAAGGATGCCAGACTCTGATTATGTATTACTAATTACGTAAAAAATTTACCTAAACTCAGTCTGTTGGGACTACCGTAAATTTTGCTACAACATAAAATTGAGATATTCCGATTAGGCTCATCGCCTTTGCGTTAGCGTTACTACCCGCACAGTTCAGTTAAGAAAATAATCGGCAGGCAGGGGAGGCAGGGGGAGAGACAAATGCTTAACCCAAGCGTATTGGGTGAAAGACCGCTTTGGGGCGCTCAACATTCTTATTAACAATGCGGGAACGGGCATCGTAGGTCTATTAGAAACTTGGCCAGAAATACGGCAGCAAAAGAGCGGACGAATTGTGAATATCTCGTCAATTGAGGAATCATACTATGAAACCGGATTATCTCATTGTCGGTAGTGGTTTATCAGCATTGGTCTTTGGGGCTTTGATGGCAAACTCCGGCAAGACCGTGCAAATCCTCGAAGCCCATGAGCATCCAGGTGGCTTTGGTCATACGTTTACGATGGCTAAAAAATATACTTTTAATGCCCAATTCCATTATGTTTGGGATTGCGGTGAAGGACAAACGGTCAATCGGGTACTCAAAAAACTGGGGTTGGATCGGGAAGTGACTTTTGAGCGCTACGACCCAGATGGCTTTGACCACATGCGAATGCCGGGATATGCATTAGATATTCCTTCAGAACCGGAGGAACTGATCCAGCGATTATCAAAGCTATTTCCTGAATATTGTGATCGCATTCGCCAATTTATCAACGATGTCGAAAAAACGAGCGCAGGTTTGAAAAGACTCGCTCCCCCAGTTAAGCCAATTGAACTGCTCAAACATTCAGGTGAAGTGGTTTGTACCGTCCAATATCTCAACAGCACACTTCAAGATGTATTCGACAAGTTTCAGCTACCCCAAGCCGCCCAAACCCTATTGGCTCTGCAATGGCCTGATTTTCTGCTGCCTCCGAATCAACTCTCGTTTTATGCTTGGGTTGCTTTGTTCAAGGGCTATCAAGCTGGTGCATTTTACCCAACCCAGCATTTTGAGCATGTGATCAATTCCTTAGTCAAAGTGATTGAATCAAATGGAGGGCAAGTACTGCTCAACCATGAAGTCACGAATTTTAGACTCACAGACCGCACAGTTACCGGAGTTGAGGCGATGGATCTAACCACCCATCAAACTCATGAATTTACAGGCGACACTGTGATTTGCAATATTGACCCCAAAAAAGCCGCCAAAATGATTGGTGAGTCAAACTTCTCTAAAACCATGCGCCGAAAACTCAACTATGAGTATTCTGCATCTAACTACATGGCTTATTGCGTCGTCAAAGACCTCGACCTCCGCAATTATGGATTTGGCAAGTGGAATGTTTTCCACACAGGTCATCAGGATTTGAATGAAGCCTTTGCTCAGATGTATGAACACAATGACTTTTCCAATCCCAGCTTTGCCATAACAACGCCCACTTTATTGACACAAGCGAGTCGGGATTGTCCAGAGGATTGCCAAATTGTTGAATTCCTTACCGTTGCTAATTACAACTACTTTAAGCAATTGCGACAGAGCGATTCCCGTCGGGACGGCAAAGCCGATCGCAAAGCCTACAACCAGAAAAAGCAAGAAATCTTCGACTCTATCCTAGATGTCGTGGAAAAAGAATATGTGCCGAATTTTAGAAAGCATCTGGTCTTTCATATCACGGGTAGCCCCACCACCAATGAACGTTATTGCTGGTGTCCTAACGGGAATTCCTACGGTTCTAGTCTCACACCGCGCAACATGGGTCTGGGACGCTTAAACCACGAAACCTCACTCAACCATTTCTATTTCTGCAATGCATCATCAGGCTATCCCGGCTTTGCTCCCACATTCTGGACTGGAGCATTGCTCTATCAACGATTATCTGGTGACGTGCTTTTAGGCAATAGCTAAGTAAACACTCACACATATTATTCATATTCAAAAACTGAGAGGTCAGTTATGAGAATTGCAGTTATCGGTGGTGGGGGTAGTGGTATGGCTACAGCTTACCTGCTTGATAAACAAGGGCATCATGTCACCGTGTTTGAACGGCAGCCCATGTTGGGGGGACATATTCGGACACTCAACAAGAATGTTCAGCCTAACCAATCTGATTGCAATGAAATGTTGGAAAGTGGAGTGCTAGAATTTCCTACCCTATTTCACAACTTTGTGGCTCTGATGCAAGAGCTAGGAGTCGAACTAGAACTAATCCGTGTCGGTTCAGCGTTATTCCCCAAAGATGGCAATCCCTTTTTCTCGAAGGTCACAATTGAGAAAAACTATACAGGCATCCACCGCCTGATTGAATCTCTGCGGTTCGATAGCCTTCATACCCGTTCCGTTGGCTTATGGCTAAAAACCCGATTTGCCCAGATGGAAGATTTTTATGATCAGCCACTATCTCAATATGTGAACAACCAAAGTAAAAGCAATACCTGGCTAAAGTTGCTGACAATGTATAGCTACTCAATGCCGTTTGGACTCATTGACAACTTTCCCGCAGAGATGGCAATTCCGATGTTACGCGACTACCTTGGAGTTAAATGGGTCAGGATTAAAGGTGGTGTATATTCCTATATTGAAAAAATTTTGGAGCGATTTAAAGGTGAAGTCTTGTTGAATGTGGAGATTGCCAATATTGAAAGAAGCGTAGATGCTGTGAAAATTAAGCGATCGCCAGGTGAGATCCAGGAGTTTGATAAAGTCGTGTTTGCCACGCCACCCGACCAAGTGATGGCACTATTAGCCGATCCAACCGATGCTGAAATTAAACGTTTCTCAGATTGGAAAGCTAATTATGCAACCACCACAGTTCATACGGATACTTCCATGTATGATCATCATCACATCCACCACCCCTCGGAATTTGATTTCTTCCAGACAGACACTCGATGGGGATATAACAGTTACTTGAATCAGCTTTGCGGCATCTCATCGCCACAGCATTATTTTTTATCGTTTCAACTAGAAGGATTGATTGCTCGCGATCGCATTATTCACACTCAAGAACATCACACTCCGTTGTATACGACTGAATCTTTTAGATATCGAGATGAAGTAGTTGCCACTAATGGAGAGAACAATACTTATTATGCAGGAGCTTATCTTGGAGATGGCTTGCATGAAGGAGCGATCGCATCTGCCTTTCGAGTTGCTCAACTCATCGGTTCATCTTTGGCTCTCTCCATTTCTGGTTTCAAGGACAAAAATACAAACACACTCAGTAGACCGAAAACTTTCACATCCACTGTAGAAAACCTTGTGAATAAGCACACACGAGTGATATCATGTCCGGCTGATTAGTTATAATTTTCGCATCTGTGCAAAAACCTGAAAACCCTTTCTCCCCCTGCCCCTGGTCACTGAGCGTAGCCGAAGTGCTGCTCCCTGCCCCTGGTCACTGAATCTCGACTCACTTCGACGCCGCTCAGTGCAAGTCGCTCGATTTCCGCGTAGCCGAAGTGCCGGTCACTGAGCGTAGCCGAAGTGCTGCCCCCTTGCAATCTTAATGATAAGTCTTTAACCGGACACGATATGATTCATGCATTCGGCCGAGAAGGTGATATCACAGAAGTTTAAGGGTAAAATTGTCAACTACATTCGCTAGTTTTGCCACAAGCAGTCTCGCTTTTCACTTTACTAAATTTGATGGGATAGAGACCGAAAATTCTGCTCCTTTTCCTAGCTCCGATATTACACTTATTCGCCCCCGATGTTTTTCTACAATAGAGTAGCTAATCGATAATCCTAAGCCTGTTCCTGTGCCAATAGGTTTTGTTGTAAAAAATGGGTCAAATAAATGCTGCTTCACCTTTTCAGACATACCAGACCCATTATCTGCAATTTGAATGGTTATTGTATCAGCCTCAGTCATTTTGGTACGAATTTCGATGGTGGGGATTTTTGTTTGTGTATGTTCAGTTGTGAATAATGAATCTAATGCATCAATAGCATTGCTAAGAATATTCATAAATACTTGATTTATCTGACTAGCGTAGCAATTTACTTCAGGCAGTTGGGCATATTCTTTAATCACATTAATTGCGGGACGGTATGTTTTATCTTCTAGACGGTGCTGTAAAATTAACAAGGTGCTGTCAATACCTTCATGAAGATTGACAGTTTTCATTTCAGCCTCATCCAGGCGCGAGAAATTGCGGAGAGAAAGAACAATCTGGCGGATGCGATCTGCTCCTACTTTCATTGATTGCAGTAATTTTTGGAGGTCAGATTTGAGGAAGTTTAAATCTATGGCCTCTAGTTCTTCTTGAATTTCAGCAAATGGTTGAGGATAATAGTGTTGATACAACTCAACCAAATGCAACAAATTTTGACAATATTCATTGGTATAGCTGACGTTGCCATAGATAAAGTTAATCGGGTTGTTAATTTCGTGGGCGATACCTGCCACCATTTGCCCCAATGAAGACATTTTTTCAGTTTGAATCAGTTGGCTTTGAGTGTGTTGCAGTTGTTCTAAAGTTTCCGAGAGATGCTGATTTTTATCATTCAACTCAAAAGTTCTCTGCTCTACCTTTTGCTCCAAGGTATGGCTGTAATCCTCTAGTTGGGCTTTTGCTACGGCAAGATTGTTATAAAACATGGCATTTTGCAGCGAGATGGCAGCTTGTGCTGTGAGCAGCCGCAAAACCTCAAGACGGTTTTGGGTAAAGGCTCCAGTGGTCAAACTGTTTTCTAGGTATAGAATGCCAATGATCTGGCCCCGATTGTGAATCGGCGTACATAGCAAGCTTTTAGGTTGCCATTGAATAATGTAGGGATCGTTGGCAAAGGTGGTTTCTCTGCGGGCATCATCTAGCACTAGGGTTTCGGAGGTACGCGAGACATAGTTCACCACGGTTTTGGGAATATCCTGACTGGCTGAAAGAGGCAATGAGTGCAGATTTACCCCAAGGCTTTCATACAAAGCCATAGATCGCTCCTCTTCGGCGATAGCTTTGCTGCTTCTCTGAGCTGCAACCACCCAATTATCCTCTTGAAGCAGCAAGAGTACTGATTTTTCAGCCCCGGCATTTTCACTTACAACCCGCATCAAGGTTGTCAACAGCTTTTCTAATTCAATTTCTCCAGCCAGTGCATGAGAGGCTTTGATTACCGTTACTAAATCTAACGCTTCAGTCCCACTGGAACTAGTGTGTGTGAATCCGATTGTAGTGGTGAGGCTAGGGTCTGCAAAAGCATTTTCCTGCTGCTGAAGACTCGTAGCCAAGAATTGAGGATATTGGCTCTCCAACTGTTTGACTTTGGCTACAGCTCCCCATTTTAGGTAACTGTAATAGGCATTCATCAGGTAAATTTGAGCGATACCTTCCGTGGGCTTTCCTGGGGGGTGCGCGTAGCTTGCTTCTACAAAGTAGTACGCCAACGCTTCTTTGTTCCATTCCAAGTAAAATCGGGCAGCCAATTCATTGGCGAGGGCAACTTCTTGAATGTATCCATTGGCTTTTGCCCCAGCGATCGCGCGATCGTAAAGATCCACAGCCTGCGCCATCAGTCCCAACACTCGGCATTCTTCGGCTTTTACTAGTTCAAATTTGTGCAAATAATTCATAGGTGCGTGGTGCGCCCATGTCTCCATTTTTTCCTGGTTTTTTGTCACCCGCTCCAGTAATATTTCTCGGCGATCGCCCGTAGCTGTAGAATACTCTGCCAGAGCCGTCAGTGAATCATAAAAATAAAATATCGGCACAGTAGCATAGCCCGTACCTGCAACTAGATAAACTCTAGCTTGAGCGGCTGTCTCCACTGCTTGAGAGATGTTTTCAAACAAATAACAGAGAATCAACTTGTGTAGCCAGAAGTAGTGAGGCCCCATCAAGTCATTAGCATTATGCATTTGAGTCAAAAATTTTGCTTCATTAAGTACCTCACCTGTTAAAACACAGGGATTTTCGGCCTTGCCGAGCAAATTCAAAACTGTTTGCCAGAAGACACGGCAGTAGTTGAGAATCATGTCTTGCCTAAAATTTTCCAAAGCATGACAGTAAGCCTGGATGTCTTCCTCTAAGGATTTCAGTTCTCGTCCCAAAAAATAAGAATACTGACAGATGTCTTTCGTAGTGAAGGCAACGTAATATACATTTCTAGTTTCCAGAGCAATTTTGTAGCCCTCCAGTATCAGCTGTAAAGATTTTTGTAGTGGAGACTTTAAATAGGTGATAAAAGCACCCGTAACATAAAACACATTAGGTTTAATGTCGCTAATATTAAATTTGTCAGTTAGTGCCAAAGCCAGGTTGCCAAAAAGATAGGCTTTTTCAATATCTTGGAGAATTCCGTTTAACAGAATGCCATAGGCGGCATAACATAAGGCAGAAAATGGAGCATTGCCATACTGAATTGATGCTTTGACTTGTGACAGGATGATTAGGGGAAACAGATTTGGTTCGGCGGTGTAAACGGCTGGAGCAACGTTTGCCACAATTCGGTTAACAGCCAGCTTGTCTTTTGCCGTCATCAGGGGTAAATCAACCAAGGAAGCAATATCACGCCCGTTAATTAAGGCAGCAGTTTCCTGAAGGGCTTGCTGAATATCTTCGGGGGTGGATATTTCGGGAAAAACCACGCCGAACAGGCTCATTCCCTGGCGAGCGATCGCGATCGCGCCCAGCACATTATTTTGAGTTGTATACGCCTGGATTTTGGTTTCGTAAATGCTGATTTGATCTAGTGGAGTTTTGGCTTGCTGCATTACTGTTTGAGCCAATTGCTCCATCTGTTCATGGGCACCACAAAGGTAAGCAGCTTCGGCGGCTGATTCGTGCAGTACTAGAGCCAATTCATACTGAGTGTGCCAACAGTCGGATCTCAATAAATCAATCCCGGTAGTTAAATACTCAATTGCTACCTGGTATGATGTAGTAGATTTAGCTTTTTTTCCTGCGAGTAGGTTAAGTTGTGCCAGTCGATCACGATCGGGCACAGATACAATCAGTTCTCTGCCAAGATTCAATTGGTTGACAATTTCAAAAATCAGCAATTCTTGCTCAGTTTCCGGGATATTACTCAACAGCAATTGACCAATCTTCAGGTGAGTTGCTGGTTTCTGATTCGCCGGAATTAGTGAATAAGCGGCTTGTTGAACGCGATCGTGGATAAATTTGTAGGTAATATTTATCGATCCGTGGTCATTTGTCAAATCATCTATAACAACAGACTCATCCTGAAAGAATGTATATCCTTCACCACTGGGCAAAATTAATCCATCCTTGAGAGCTGGCCACAAATCTGCTGCGGTTTGGGCTGGAGATTTTTCATAGACAACCGATAGGGTTTCTAAATCAAACTGATTGCCAACACAGGCAGCCAGTTTGAGAACATCTTGAGTCTGCGATCGCAATTTTTGGAGTTGCAGCACCACAAACTCTACAATATCTTCTGTAAAAGAAAGCGCCCGGATTTGAGTAAGATTGCACTGCCAATCGCCTGTTTTGCTGGCAAAGGCGATCAGTCCATCTTCATGCAGCGATTTGAGAAACTGGTTCGTGAAAAATGGATTACCTTTGGTCTTTTGATACACCAAATTGGCGATCGCAGTTGCTTGTTCTGCTGAATATTTCAGCGTATCTGCAATCAGTTGATTCAGGTCGGTTTCGGTAAGGGCAGAAAGAACAATACTGCTAACTGTAATCGCCTCTTGACGCATCTCCTCAATGGTCAACATCAAGGGATGTGCAGAAGAAACCTCATTATCTCGATATGCTCCAATCACTAGCAAATAAGAGTTATTGGCTTCACTCATCAACAGATGCATCAGTTTTAAAGAAGCCAAGTCTGACCACTGTAAATCATCGAGGAAAATGACCAGGGGATGCTCTTGGGTCGTAAATATTTGAATGAATTTCTGAAATAGCAAATTGAAGCGGCTTTGGACAGCAGTACCCGATAATTCCGGCACAGAGGGCTGTTTGCCAATGATTCGTTCGAGTTCTGGAATCACCTCAATAATCACTTGACCACTTTCACCCAATGTAGATAAAATTTGGGTCTTCCACTGGTCAATTTGAGCATCACTCTCTGTCAGCAGTTGTGCCATTAAGTCCCGGAATGCTTGCACCAAAGCAAAAAAGGGAATATTCCGATTAAATTGATCAAATTTGCCTTTGATAAAGTATCCGCGCTGACGGGTGATCGGTTTGTCAACTTCATTGACAATTGCCGTTTTCCCAATGCCAGAAGAACCTGCAACCAGGATCATTTCAGAAGTTCCCTGGCGCACCCGTTCAAAGGTTGCTAGTAGCATTGCCACTTCTGCTTCCCGGCCATAGAGTTTTTCGGGAATCGTAAAGCGATCGCAAACGTCCCTGTCCCCTAGCCGGAACGGGATAATATTTCCACTCTCCTGCAATTGATCCAAACAAATTTGCAGATCGTGCTTTAGCCCTAATGCATTCTGATAGCGGTCTTCAGCATTTTTCGCCATCAGTTTCATGACGATATCACAGAGAATTTGGGGAATCTTTTCTCTATCCCCTAAAAGTGGTGGTTGTTTCGCTATGTGACAATGCACCAATTCCATCAAATCATCGGATTGAAATGGTAATCGCCCAGTTAATAGTTCATAGAAAGTGACTCCGAGAGAATAGAAGTCAGTGCGATAATCAATTCCTCGATTCATTCGTCCAGTTTGTTCGGGCGAGATATAGGCGAGGGTTCCTTCTAAAACAGCCGGACTAGTTGAAAGTTGGTTAACTCTTGGTAGCAGTGAAGCAATGCTAAAGTCAATGAGTTTAACCTCCTTTGTGGCCGGATTTATGAGGATATTGGCGGGTTTGATATCCTTGTGGATAACTTGGTGATGGTAGAGATCAGCCAGGATATCGGCAAGTGCGATCGCAATCTGTAAAAAGTCGCTCAAAAACTCAGCACAAAAGTGTGAGATATTTTCCTCACTTGTTATATTTCTGAATCCCTGTCTCCAAGCGTCAGCATACTCCTTCAAAGAAATTCCGCCAAAGTCTTCTAAGATCAGGGCGGGTCGATTATGAAAATTTTCCAGGTTATAGATCCGAACAACCCCAGGAACATTTAAGATTTTCGTAATTGTGTACTGATTCTTGAATTGAGCCAACTCAATCAGACTTGGATAAGAACTTTTAAGAAGTTTGATCACAACAGCAGTTTGATCAGTCTCTCGCAAAGCTCGGTAAACCAGAGTGCGACTGCTGGTGTAAATTCTCTCACCAATTCGATAGCCGGGAACATCGACTCGATTCTCTAGCATAAAAGTTGCTATTGGATAACCTAAGTTCAGTTTTCCCTAATTAACTCGAATTATCACAATTCATTAGTAAAAAGTTGAGAAAACCAGTTGAGCTAAATCAACCGACTAGGCTTGAGAGACCATTTACAGCAGCAAAGGCAATTTTAGCAACTGCTAATTTTTTCACTAGCGTCATCTCTTCAGTATTTATATCTACGGTAAATAGAGAACTTATTGGCTCATGATTGAGATTAGCAACTGCATAGAATTTTATCCACGTAAGTAAATACAGGAATCAGACCTAATTACTATAGTACTCTAGAATATACGTTATCAAACTTCGTCAAGAAAGCGAAGTTCTCTAAACATAAATACATTCCAAGTTTTGAGATTAGGATAAGTAATGTAGCAATTTGTGGTAAAACAATTAGAGCCTTCAAAAGTAATAAGCTCGAACACAAACAATGACAATACTGCCGCAATGTAACCATTTACATCCTAAGCAGGAACTAGATAGATTTTTGCGTCAAACATTTCAAAAAACTTTTTGGGGAATTGTTTGTTTAATAGTTCTGTTTAGTGCTGGTTTTGTTTCTGTGAACGCAGTGCAGCCATTACGTAAGCCTGACCTGTGGCAAGTTTATCAGTACTCACTCAAGTCAGCAAAATATGTTGACTTAACTCATACGATTACTCCGGCAATTCCTGTATGGTCAGGTTTTGATTCTTCAAAGTTTACCCCTAGTATCAACCCAAAAACAGGTTTGCCATACACTTACCAAAAGGATGGGTTTGAAGCAACTCATTACAATTTATCTACCGATCAGCTAGGAACACAACTAGATCCACCTGCTCACTGGAACCCTGATTATCCAGCTATTGATGAGTTGCCAGCAACATTTGCTGTTCGTCCTCTAGTAGTAATTCCGATCCAGGATAAAGTTGCCAAAGACCCTAATTACCACCTGAGTGTCAAAGATATTCAGGATTGGGAACGCAAACATGGCAGGATTCCACAAGGCTCAGTTGTGTTTGTTCGCTCTGATTGGTCTTCATCATGGCCAAACCCTGAACTAGCTACAAGAACTAAGTTTCCTGGGGTAAAGCTAGAAGCTTTGCAGTTTCTGCACCTTGAGCGCAAAATTCTTTTCCACGGACACGAACCCCTCGATACAGACAGCACCCCAACACTGGAAGGGGAAGCTTGGCTGTTAAAAAATGGATATACCCAAGCAGAGGGTGTTGCAAATCTAGATCAAGTGCCAGAAACAGGTGCATTGATCGCTATTGGCTATCCCAAATTCAAAGGTGGTTTGGGAGGTTATGCACGTTACATTGCTATCTGTCCGCCAGGCTGGAAATACGGCGTTTCTGTAGGTCAAATCCCGGAGTCTCCCCTGCAAAAAGCAGATAAACCCCTCCACTGGAATACAAAATTGGGTGTACGGGTACGGTGAGAGGAAGCAATTGGGTTATTGCTCTCTATAGCAATTCGATTTGATTTGTGTTCGTGCAGCGTGGCGTAGGCATACTTATTTGCGTAGGAGAGAAGAGGCAAGAGGCAAGAGGCAAGAGGCAAGAGGCAAGAGGCAAGAGGCAAGAGGCAAGAGGCAAGAGGCAATAGGCAATAGGCAATAGGCAAGAAGCCTCTTTGAGTTATGCTGAATTTTTTCAGAAATCGGTGTTGCGGAATCGAGGTATGAATTTGGATGTAGAGACGTTGCAATTGCTAGTCTCTACAAGGATTTTGAAATAACGCAAAATTATTTTTTATACCGCAATCAGCAACGCCCAGAAATCAAATATGAGTCCTATGAAGACGCACTGACGCGATCGCTTGAATGATAAACAATCACTACTGGCTTTCTTAATTTTGAATTTTGATTTATAGTCTTATCCCCAACAATCTAGTTTAATCTAGACAATATCTGTCCAATTAAATCCTAAATTAAGTTCCTTTTGAGAAAAAATATATATGCCTTACGATATTACTATGTGTCCAGGGCAAAATTGCCCGATCAAAGAAAATTGTTCCCGTTTTACAGATGAAATTCTAGGTCGTCAGGATTTTTTTGGCGAAGCTCCCTATAATTTTACTACTAATTCCTGCGAGCATTTTCTCAGTAACCACCCAGATGAAAATAGAATCCGTTTGAAAGCTTATGAAATTTGGCAACAAATGGGCTATCAAAATGGCAAATCTGTAGAACATTGGCTTCAGGCTGAAAAGGAGTTAATAGATTTGAAAATATAACTTTATGCCGTAAAGGTTTAAAGTTCCGCATTCCTAACTAGTCTAAACTCCAGTCATCTCTATGTCCCAGGTATCGCTTCCCCAATCACCCCATCCATACCTACCCCTCACAGCTCTTGCGCCCATGCAGGATGTGACAAACCTCTGGTTTATGAAGGTAATTGCTCATTACGGTAGTCCTGACTACTTCTTCACCGAGTATTTCCGCGTCAATGATACCTCACGGCTCAATCGTAGCATTCTGGCAGCAATTACCGAAAACGATACGGGTCGCCCTGTTTTTGCTCAAATGATTGGCGAAAGCATTCCAGATTTAGTCAGAACAGCACAGGAACTTTGCAACTATAATATCGCTGGAGTTGACTTGAACATGGGCTGTCCAGCACCTAGAATCTATCGCAAAAATGTTGGGGGTGGATTGCTGCTCTTACCAGAAAAAGTGGATCGGATTTTGGGAGAACTGCGTTCTGCTGTCAACGATCGACCTTTGACTGTTAAGATGCGCGTAGGCTTTGAAAATACAGATAACTTTTACAAAATTTTAGATATAATCAATCGCCACAGCATTGATTTGCTCTCTTTGCATGGTCGCACAGTGAAAGATATGTATCACGGGGCAGTGAAATATGATTTGATTGCTGAAGCAGTTAGACGAGTCGATTGTCCAGTGCTTGCCAATGGCAATATCGACTCTGCGGCAACTGCCCTTAAAGTGCTTTCTCAAACGGGTGCGGCAGGTGTAATGGTGGGACGTTGGGCGATCGGGAATCCTTGGGTTTTTAATCAAATTCGGCAGGCTTTGCGCTTCGAGCCGATCGCGCCTGTTCCTTTAGTAGAGGTACGCAACTATATTGATCGTTTATGGCAAACTCCCACGGCGGCAACTATGCCAGTGCGATCGCGTGTCGGCTATCTCAAAATGTTCCTTAACTACATTGCTCTGAGTGTTGATGCTGAGGGGAATTTCCTGCGGCTGATGCGACAGACGCAGACCGAGTTAGAACTGTTAAACCTCTGCGATCGCATTCTCCTTGGCGATCTGACGAAAACTTTAGGCCTAGCACCCTACTCAGGGGTGTAATATTGTGTCCGGTTAAAGACTTATCATTAAGACTGCAAGGGGGCAGGGAGCAGCACTTCTCTACGAGACGCTGCGCGAACGGCTACGCGGTAATCGAGCGACTTGCACTGAGCGGCGTCGAAGTTAGTCGAGATTCAGTGA
>NZ_JAVRBY020000029.1:0-85446 GCF_034531035.1 Nostoc sp. DedQUE02
ATTTTTTATTTGTAATCATATATTAATTATTTTTACTATTATATTTATTTTTTCTACTCTTATATTTATTTTGTCTAGTCTTATATTGAATTCGGGTAGTCGTTTATTGAATTCGGGTAGTCGTTTATTGAATTCGGGTAGTCGTTTATTGAATTCGGGTAGTCGTTTATTGAATTTGGGTAGTCGTTTATTGAATTTGGATAACCTACAAGAATTTACGTAAAACGATTTAAAATATTTGTAGTATAAAAATTAAACCATACTGAATAATGCGGGTGTCAAGTAACCCTAATTCTGTTTATCCTAGTGCTGTACAGTCCAGGCTAGAAGCCAGTTTTTATCCTGGTGCATTATTAATAACAGAAAGGTGATTTATGTCACGTCTAAAACGCGGGTCTAAAGTAATTGATAGAGCGCAGCGTCGGATTGCGGCTTTGAAATCGATCAGTCCCACCTTAGACTTAGGGAATGGGGTAACAATTGACGCCTTTGCAACCCTCATTAAAACAACGCAAGACAAGTTGGAAGCTTATAACTCAAGCCTCTCCACCGTGGATATGACTCAGGAAGCCTTAGAAGTTACCGAAAAGTCGCTGATGCAACTAACAGAACACATGTTACTGAGTGTAGCTGCAAAGTATGGCAAAAATAGCGATGAGTACAAAATGGCAGGAGGCGTTCGTAAAAGCGATCGCAAGCGTCCGGTGCGAAAGCCTAAGCAAGAAGCTATTGCTTGATAAACAGGACTTACGCGGTGATACTGCGTGAGTCCTGGTATAAAAAGCCTATAATCAGCCAATAAGTTATAATATGAATCAAATTTATTGGAATTTGGGCAATAATGTCGAATCCAACTATAGCAAGTTTACTAGAGCAAGGACACAAACAACTCGATCGGAAAAAGTACCAAGCAGCTTTACAGATTTTTCAGCAAGCTGCTGTACTGGAACCGCAAAACCCCAAAGTAAGTTATGGGTTGGGTCTAACTTGTTATCGTCTGGAACAGTACCACAAGTCTATTGAATACCTGAATCAAGCACTGAGAATTGATCCCAATAACTATGAGGCTTGGAACGACCGGGGGAGGGCGCTGTGGCATTTAGAACGCTACGAAGAAGCTGTTGCATCTTACGACCAAGCACTTAAAATTAAACCAGACGACGATGAGGCTTGGTACTACCGGGGGAGGGCGCTGCGGTATTGGGGACGCTACGAAGAAGCGGTTGTATCCTACGACAAAGCCATCGAACTCGAACCAGATAAGCATGAAGCTTTGGTTAACAAAGCAAATGTATTCGTTAAGTTAAAGCGAGATAAAGAAGCCATTGTTGAATCTTATAATCGCGCTCTTAACTGTATAGATCCTCAGTGGTGGAAAGCTTGGAATAATAATCAGGGATTAGCAAACATATATGCTCTAAATGAGGAAGATGAGGAAGATGAGGAAGATGAGGAAACTGCTGTAAAAATTTCGGTACAGATACCAACACCTAACGATCGACAAACTAATATCGAACCGCGTCTTGGAAAATCAAAAAAGTTGCAAAATTACATGATGCAACTACCAAGTTTTTTCTCAGATTTATCTGAAGCAAAAGAAAGCTATGAAGAAGCCCTTGAGTTTCTGACGTTTGATGACTATCCAGAGCTACACTTACAATTCTTACAAGAATTGCTGAAAGTATATTCATGGGATAACCCTGAAGAATTCCAGAAAAATTTGGAGAAAGGAACTCAGCAGTTAGAAGAATTGCTGAGAGAACCTAAATCAAAGCAAGAGGAAATAACTCAATACAGCAAATTTGCGGCTTTTAATCAAATGCGGGTAGATATCCTTGCACAGTCAAAAGTTCCAGAGAAACACATCGAAGCTTTAGAAACAGCAGAGACACGAAAAAATACTTGCCTTGCTTGGCTGAAGGAAGGTTCAATTCATCAACTGTCTACCGAGTTTGACTTTAAACAGACAGAAAAACTACTTAATCCCAAAACTGCGGCAATTTACTGGCATCTCAGCCCTGTTGCTATCACTACTTTCATTATCAAACATAATGAACCCCTAAAAATCCTGCAACCACAATTACCAAGCGAATCACAACAGGGAGGCTATAGCCCTTATTTTTATCAGCTTCAGCGTTTTGAAAGCTGGATGCAGCAATGGAAAAAGTCTTATCAGGATTACTGTAATGTTTTTCATACAGAAAAAGAAACGACTTCTTGGCGGAAAAATATGAAATCTACGTTAGAAACTCTTGGTGAAATTCTAGAAATTAAGCGCATTGTTGAAGAAAATCTCCAAGATGTTGATAACTTGATTCTCATTCCCCACCGGGAATTACACCTATTACCCCTAGATTACCTATTTAACGAGAAAGATTTTATCATTACTTACTTACCAAGTTTTGAGATTGGCTTGCAGTTGTTGGAATTGACATCAAACAGCGAAAATACCCATAGCCAAAAACTTCTGAATATAGAAATGCCTTTAAATAACCTTTCTAATAACTTGCGCTTTGCAGAAATTCAATCTGCTGCAATTTACCATTTATATCCTGAGTATGGTAAATTGCAAGATCGGCTTCAAACAAAAGCTAACTTAATCAAAGCTTTAGGAAAGTATGAAGGTTACTTTCACTTTACAGGACATGGATATCACATGTTAGAAAAGCCGAGAGAATCAGCTTTGATGTTAACAGACACAGAGAAATTGACTTTGGGTGATATTTTTGAGTGTCAAAATTTAAACTTAGGAAACTATCAACTCATTTGTCTTTCTGCTTGCGAAACTGGGGTCACTAGCCAGAACTTTAGCAAAGAGAGGATAATCGATGAATATGTTGGTTTAGTAAGTGGGTTTCTTGCGAAGGGAGCAAACTACGTTGTTAGTACTCTGTGGAGAGTCGATGAACGTTGCACTTCTTTACTCATAATTAAATTTTACGAATTACTCAAGCAAAGACAAACCCCTACCATAGCCCTAAGACAAGCAAAGGCTTGGCTACGTGATTTAACCTATGAAAATTTAGCCAACTGGTATAAAGAGTTAGCAGAGAAATTGAAAAAAGACCATTCGACAGAGTTTCTGAAAACAGAAGAGGACATTATCAGAAAAGACATAAACGAAAAGAAGAAGAAATCTACCGAACTTCCCTATGCCGATCCTTATTATTCGGCTGGCTTTATTTTAACTGGTAAACCAAGTACAACAAGGTAAAATGAGCCACTTCATTGGAAAGCCAGCGCTTTTTACTTATTTTAGGTGTTATATCATGTCCGCATAATTAGTTATGATTTCCAGAGTCATCGCACCCCACCCCTAACCTCCCTGTGTATACACAAGTCGTATTACCCCCCTTAATCCCCCCTTATAAAGGGGAGAAACAGAAAAAATGTTCTTCCCTCCCCTTTATAAGCGATGCCCTGAGCTTGTCGAAGGGGGCTGGGGTAAAACCAAGATATATCAACTGTGATATTAGCTTTATTTCCTTTACCCTCTATTCCATCCTATGCTTAAGCCACTACAAACAGTCACCCTCCAAGCCTTTTTAACAGCTTTGGTAGAATTAGATTCTTCCTTACCAACAGCTTTACAGCAGGAAATCAATCAAGTTGGTGAAATGCTTGCAAACACACAAAAGGATGATGCTCTTAACCGCTTGATAGAATTGGCAGAAAACAACTGTCTTAAGGAGTCTTACCGTAATGCGCGAATGGAGATTCAGAAGAAATCTAACTCTCAAGAACTCAACAAATTCGATGAACCCAGTCAGCAAAATCAACCCCCAATACCCGAATACCATCTTCCCAATATTGCGATCGCAATATTGAAAGCTTCTGATTCCAGCGCTGAAGCTAAGAAGCACAAATCAGAAATTATCCCCAAAAATTCTTAATGTCTAAAATAGAGTATCCCACCCTAGACTTATTCATTTATAATCTTGCAGATGATTCAAGCAATACGCAAGATTATTGGTCAAACCTTGCAGAACAACTTAAACAACTTGAACCAAAGAAATTCCCAACTGAACCCAACAAAGACGATAGACAACGCCTTGATTTCAAGGACAAAAATCCTACTACTTTTGATGGTTCTTACAGTCTAGCGAATTTTGATGATACTAACTGCCTACGTTATAGCTGCTCTTTCGATCGGCAAGTTGAATTATCTAATATTGAGCGTATTTTAACTAAAATCAAAGATTTAAACCGTCTACCAGAAATTGGCAATTTAGCACCTGGAAAACTTTCAGAAAATGGCTACTTAGGGCAAACTTGGATGATATCAGGCTGGACAGTCCCAGCTAATAACCTAATTCCTGAAGCAAACGCTCATCAAGCTTACAAAGCCATAATTCCACAAGGACATCAACATCAAAATTTAGGAGAATTTTTAGGCGCTACAGTCTATGAAATGTGGCGTGGTAAAGAGCGTTGGGACGAAATTGAAAAAGACAGTCATGTAATAGTAGTTTTCTATCCTGATGAAGCTACATTTCAAGAAGCTTGTAAATTTTATAATTCATGGAAATACTTATTTTACTGTAGACATAAAATCCTTTGGGCTTATGAACAGGGACGAGAACTAAAATTAAGGCTGTTGGAGAAATATAAGCATAGTTTAATAGACCAGGATAGTTTAGAAAGTTTATCAAACAAAGGATTGCAAGAGCTAAAAAGCGAATTGCAAAAAAACATTAATACTATATTTAATTACGTCCGAGATATAAACCTCCTGCAAACTCAACAGCACACAGTTGAAGTTAATGAGCGTAACTACGAAAACAGCCGTCAAAAAAAATTTTCAAACATTAAATTTTTGGAAGACTTTAGCAAGATAGTCAAAGACAAATATCAGGTACAATTAGAAAAAGACTATCTCGGTCTAAATCCAGGATTAGCAATATTAGAAAACTTGACCGCTACAATTCGTGGCATGGTGGAGATAGAGCAAGCACAGCGCGATCGCAACTTCAACACTAATATTGCGATTGTAGGTATTGGACTAGCAACAAGCCAGATTGCATCCTCTGTCATTCTCGCTCAACAACCTCCACCTAAAGATATTCTTTTCTACCAAACACAAGCTTTTTGGTACAGTATTGGCACAGGTGCGATCGCCAGCCTTGTTTTCTGGATTATTCTAACCAAAATCCTGCCCCGGCTTCGTCGTTAAATTCAGCCGTGTAAAACTAGGAATTTTTAGAAGATAATCTTCCTTGTGTAATGCGTGCGATCGCGCCAACGATCTAACAACTCAGGACTGGCGCGATCGCCATGACAACATTACTGATAAAATATGCAAAATGCGAGAACTTTACCCAGCGATCGAGCCTTACTTAGAAGGTAGTTTACAGGTTTCCGACCTTCATACCATTCATTTTGAAGAGTCAGGAAATCCGCAAGGTCAACCCATCGTTTTGCTGCATGGCGGCCCTGGCGGTGGATGTCCAGCTTTTTATCGGCAATATTTCCACCCAGAAAAATGGCGGTTAGTGATGTTTGACCAGCGCGGTTGTGGTCAAAGTACGCCCCATGCAGAATTACGAGAAAACACCACTTGGGATTTAGTTAGTGATATCGAAAAACTGCGCCAACATTTAGGTATAGAAAAGTGGGCGGTTTTCGGTGGTAGTTGGGGTAGTACTTTATCATTAGCTTACAGTCAAACCCATCCCTCTCGCTGCACAGGATTAATTCTGCGTGGCATCTTCATGCTGAGACAAAAAGAGTTGCGCTGGTTCTACCAAGAGGGTGCTAGCTATATTTTTCCTGATGCTTGGGAAGAATATCTCAAGCCGATTCCCGTAGATGAACGTGATGATCTAATCGCAGCATATTACAAACGCTTGACCAATCCAGATTTAGAAATTCAATTAACAGCAGCGCGTGCTTGGTCAATTTGGGAAGCTAGTACTAGTAGACTTTTCTTCGATCCTGAACTCATGCAAAAGTTTGGTGAGAGTGAATTTGCTTCCGCTTTCGCACGTATTGAATGCCATTACTTTATGAATAAGGGATTTTTGGAAACAGAAGATCAATTACTCTTAAATGTAGACCGCATCCGCCATATTCCGGCTGTAATTGTTCAGGGACGCTATGATGTAGTTTGTCCAATGATATCAGCTTGGGAATTACACCGAGCTTGGCCAGAAGCGGAATTTATAGTGGTTCCTGATGCCGGACACTCGATGAGTGAACCAGGAATTTGCAGTGCTTTGATTGAAGCAACAGATAATATTTAATTTGTATCAGAGAATTCAAAAAAATGAAATTACCAAAAAATAGTAAAAATAATTATTATTTGGAGGGTAAGTACAGCCATTAACTGCTACTTTCTCTTCAAATTGTAGTAGATTCAATTTATATTTAAATTTTTGGGTATTTGGAATCAAAATGCTCAAATCGCCTGGGGTTTCTACTCAAGCTTTAGTAATTGCTGGATTTTTATGATCTGGCTTTCTGCTTACGGCTAAGTACCTTGCTTGTTCCTAGCACAGTACCAAGTGCCAACACAGCTAGCCCCATTCTAGATTCAGGAATAACAGTGCTGTCTTCAGTGAAAGCCAAAAAGCCAGCCCCATTTAACCCACCCCGACCGGCAGGGATAAAGGTGTCAATAAAAGCTCCTGTCTTACCGTCGTAACGCAATATATTGTTACTATTTAAACCACTAACGTAGAGGTTACCGTCGGTACCAAAGATTGGCTTTACAGGGCCGTTAAGTCCGCCACTGCCAGATGGGACAAAAGTATCGATAAAAGCTCCTGTCTTACCGTTATAGCGCAAGATATTATTAGTCCGAAAATTAGCGATGTAGAGATTGCCGTCTGGCCCAAAGCTCAAGCCATCAGGTTCCGACCCTTTTTCCTCTGTAGCAAAAGTATCGATAAAAGCTCCTGTTTGCCCGTTGTACCTTAAAACACTATCAGTCAGACTACTACTGACGTAAAGGTTCCCGTCTGAACCAAAGCTCAAACCAAAAGGTGCAGTGAGTCCGCCGCTACCTGAAGGGACAAAGGCATTGATAAATGCTCCTGTTTGCCCATCGTAGCGTAGAACATTATTACTAGTGCGGCTGTTAATACTGGTAACGTAGAGGTTGTTGTCAGGTCCAAAAACTAAGTCTTCAGGTGAATCTAGTCCGCCACTACCTGAAGGAACGAAGGTACTAATGAAATTCCCTGTTTTTCCGTCGTAACGTTGGATGCTACCGCTCAAAATACTACTAACATAGAGATTTTTATCGGGTCCAATAGTTAAACCAGTTGATCCCTTTAGTCCGCCACTACCTGAAGGAACGAAGTCATCAATGAATTCTCCTGTTTTTTCGTCGTAGCGCAGAACGGAGTTATTATAATAACTCCCGACTAAAAGCGCTGCATTAGCTCTTGGCGCTATCCATCCTAGTAAGGCAAAACCGACCAGTGGAAGACTGATCTGACAAAAATTGAAAAATCTCATAATTTTTTAGCTCAAACAATCATACTTACTAAGTACAGTTAATCATATATTCGTAGAATTTCTGTTACTAACTCAAGTTGCTAGTTATGTAAATAGGCGATCTGAATAAATACTTAGCTTCGGGGGCGGTGATGTAAAATCAAACCCACGACAAGGCAATCTTTAGCAGGATGCAAGGGAATTTTGGAGTGCCTACTTTGTTTGATGGTAATCTTGCAAACAGTATCGCGACAATCGATATTAAATTGGTCTTTGATCCAGAAAACTAAATAAAATCAAGTTAAACTCAAAAGCTAATAAAACTAGTTTATGCAAGACTCTAAACAAGAAATAAATGCCAGAGCTTCTATAAATTTAGAACAGCGAAGAAATTGGTATTCTCCCGTAGCTGATATTTATTACAACGCTAGACCACAATATCCAAAGCAACTGATTGAGCGGTCTGTCGTTTTAGCTCAACTTGACTCAGATGCATCGATTCTTGAAGTCGGTTGTGGTCCAGGAAATGCGACGGTAGATTTTGCTCAATTTGGTTTTTCAATGACGTGTATTGAGCCAAACCAAGATTTTTGTCGTTTGGCACAACGCAACTGTGCAACCTATCCAAACGTTGCAATCCACAACACCTCATTTGAGGAGTGGGAACTAAAAGCAAAACAGTTCAATGCCGTTTTATCAGCTAATGCCTTTCACTGGATACCGTCAGAAATTCGCTATGCCAAGGCAGCAACGGCATTACGCGACAACGGCTTTCTCATCTTACTATGGAATCTCAGACCTGAACTGAAATATGAAGTTTACCAAGCGATTGAGGAAGTGTATCAAGTTTATGCTCCCTCACTTGTCCGCTATGAAGGTGCAGAAACTCAAGCGGAAATTTTGAGAGGGTTTGAACAAGACATTCTAGACTCTGGTTATTTTAAGAAATTAGTGACTGAGCAAATCGCGTGTGAGGTGACGTACAGCATCGATGACTTCTTTAAGCTATTAAGTACCATGAGCAGACTGGAGCCAAAGGCGAAGGAGTTGCTATTTGCACAATTGCGGGAAAAGCTGAGGAACTTTGGAGATAGTGTAAACCTCTCATTTCTTTCTGCTGTTCACGTTGCCCAAAAAGATGGATAAGCTATTGAATTCGTTATGTAATGATGCAGCAGAACAAGTCATTGGAGCGAACGTGCATAACCCTTGTAAATTTGGAAACTTATACTGTATATGAAGCATCAGTGTAAGTAGTTCACTACAAAAAAAAGAAGATATGCGAATTCTAATTGTGGAAAGCAGTCTGTTGTTGCTCCTAACTGCAATGACAACTGGCTGTGTTGGTTCTTCCTCTGTTACAAAACAGCCGCAAGTTTTGCCAGCAAGCACTGAACAGCCGACGAAAGAAGCTGTGTTGAACTCAACACCTACACCGACTGCAAAACCTATAGAGCATTCTACCCCTGAAGCCACTACTGCCACAAATCCGACGCGCTGTGAAACTAGTCAATTGTCAGTGCGCCGAGTCTCCGAGGATGCTGGCGTTGGGAATGTTGCACTCACTTATGCCTTCACCAATAACGGCTCATCGTCTTGCACCCTCAAGGGTTATCCGGGATTGGCACTACTGGATGCAAAAGATCAACCTTTGCAGGGGATTAAAGTTATTCGCTCCAAGGATACTTACTTTTCGAGTAAGCAACCTCGACAACAAGTAACTCTAGCTCCAGGAACACAAGCCTCATTTCAGATAGCATATAACCATATCAGTTCCCCAGAGGAAAAGTGCCCAATGTCTAGTAAAATTGAAATCACGCCTCCTAATACTTACCAGCACTTTACCCTTACAGAACAAATCAAGCCTTGTACAGGCAAAGTCAGAGTAACTCCAGTGCGAGCCATTAAGACTCAACCCTAGTAAATTTTTTTAATTTACTTCAAATACCCAGAAAAAGCATAAATTTAATCAAAGCCTCTGATAAGTTCAGTATTGTACTAATCAAAAAGGTTAAAAATTTTATGGAAGGAATTGATGTCGCCGATCAAGACGGCAGAGTAGATTGGACGGCAGTAAAAAACTCTGGTAAAACCTTTGCGTTTGTCAAAGCTACAGAAGGAGTTAGCATCAAAGATTCTGCCTTTGCTCATCACTGGCAAACCATGAAAGCTGTTGGCATTATTCGTGGTGCTTATCATTTCTTTCACCCTCATACATCTGACCCAGTTCAGCAAGCAAAGGAATTCTTAAAAACGCTGGGAAAATTAGAACCAGGAGACTTACCACCAGTCTTGGATGTAGAGATAACTGATAAAGTAAGTAGCCAAGCAGTAATTAATGCAGCGAAGCAGTGGTTAGCAGAGGTGGAAAAAGCCCTTTTGCAACAAACAAAAAAACCAATTAAACCAATAATTTACACCTTCCCTAGTTTCTGGACAGAAATTGGTAATCCATCGGATTTTGCTAGTTATCCGTTATGGATTGCCCACTACGGAACCAAAAACCCAAGTATTCCTGGCGCTTGGCAGGGGCAATACTTAATTCATCAATATGAAGGTGATATATCTGGTGTAACTGGTGTTAGTGGTCGAGCCGATTTGAATAGATTCAATGGATTACAGGTAGGGGATTCTGGGCTAAGAGTAAAACAATTACAACAGCAATTAAAAGATATTGGATTATATACTGATGCCATTGATGGGCGTTTTTCTGAGTCAGTTAAGAATGCAATTGTTAGTTTCCAAACATCTAAGAAATTGCAAGCTGATGGAATTGTCGGTATAAAAACTTGGGTAGCTTTACTATGGATTTAAGTAACTGAGCGTGAATTAAGTAAAGGTTTGGAGTAAGGGTTGGAGCCTTTTACTACAAACCTTTAATTAATTTTATATTGGGTAACATAATTTGATTTATTCTGCCCCACTTACTTAACATCGAAATGCACAAAAGTGAGATTTGACCTGGAAAAAACCTTTAAGGATTCGTTTGAGTGAATTAAACTTAACCCGCCTGATAGCTTTATTTACTTCTACCCACTGCCGTTTCCTTTTACTTGCCTCTGGATAATCTTCACTCAGCATTTCTACTGGTAATAAATACATCTTGACACGATAAACTTTGCCTTGTTTGCGGTATTTGTAAGTGCCCAATTCATTGGCATCCACTTGCCCAATCACTCCTGCTTCTTCCCAAGCCTCTTTGGCTGCCGAAGCAGGCGGACTCATGCCATTGGGAATATCTCCTTTCGGAATTACCCAGTGTTGAAAATCACGAGTTGTGATTAACAATATCTCAATTTTACCATTGTTCACTCTGTAAGGAATTACCCCAGACTGTTTAAACACTTTGCTGGCTTTTCGACTCATGCAATTTACATCCTGTACGGTCTAGCTTTTTTGTACAATGTTTACTTCAAAAAGTCGAGAGCTGATACCGGATAAATTTGGGTTAATGCTAGGTTATGAAAACGTTAAAAATGCTTTTTTACCTATAATGATTAATTATTCAAGTTTTTAATTGTTCAAATATGGGCGCACACTTGTGTGCCCCTACTATATAAAATATTTAAATAAAATATCTAAAAATCCGTAGGGTATGAAAATCGCTAGGTTTGTAACCTTACAAATATAAAATTAACTGGTGTAAAATGTGTATTCCTGATGGCTGATTTATGACATCACATATTCGGTGTGAATGCTAAAATATATGGTAATCTTATTTGATTGATCACAAGATTCAAATCCCCGACTTTTTTAAGAAGTCGAGGATATCGTTATTCACGAATGATTTAGAATTGCTAGATACTACCAATATAACTAATATCATATCTGCATATTTAAACCTCGTCTAACTTGAAAACCGTAGTTTTGTAGGTTGGGTGAAGCGATAGCGTAACCCAACATAAAATTTGGTAGTAATGTTGGGTTGCGTTTCACTCCACCCAACCTACAAAATTATATTTTTTAAAAAACTCTAGGTTTCAACATAGATGAGGTTTAGTTATAATTCCCATAGTCATTGCACCCCACACGCTAGGTGCTACCCTGCGGGAACGCTAAGAGCGAACAAGTCGGCAGAACCGTCCAACGCACTGGCTCCCCCTAATCCCCTCCCCGCTCTTCGCTATCCATTAGTGACATCTTTCTATTCTGATTCCTGACTCCTGAATTCTATTTTGATATTTGTTTAACGACACCAACAAAGCGTTCCATATCAGCGTGGGTAATGGCTCCCATTGTCGATACTCTGAAGATTGATTGAGCTAAATTTCCCTGTCCAGAATAAATTATATAATCTCGTGCTTTCAGTTGGTCGTGAAATTCCTCATAGCTCAAACCATCTGGCAAGTAGTAGGCATTCAAGACAACGGATGAACTACCAAGAGGAAGTAGGGGTTTAATTCCGATTGAGGCTAACCCGTCTCTGACTAAGCTGGCAAGTTGGTTATAACGGCTGTGTCTGGTACGCCAACCCCCTGCTTCTGCCATTTCCTCCAAAGCTTCTGTTAAGGCATAAAATGTCTGTACTGATTGCGTAAAAGGTGTGCTGCCTCGGTCTTGCTGCTGGCAATAGGTTCCTAAATCTAGATATAAGGTGCGGGGGATTGTGTCTACTGAGGGCAGTGCATCTCGTCGCAGGATGACAAAAGATGTTCCGGGGACACCATGCAGACATTTATTAGCTGTTGCAGCGCAAGCGGTGATTCCCCAATCTGCAAAATTTAGTTCTTCAGCACCAAAACTGCTGACTGCATCTACTAATAGTTTGATGCCGCGTTCCTGACAAATTGGGGCAAGTTCCGCTAAATTATTTAGGCGACCGGTAGTAGTTTCATGATGGACGACAGCGAGATGGGTGATGTCGGCGTTTTCATCCAAGAGTTTGATTAAAGCGTGAATATCTATTTTGGCATCCCAAGGATGGGAAAGTGTGATGTAATCAATGCCGTGGATTTTGGCAATTTTGGATAGTCGTTCGCCATATACACCGTTTTCTATTACCAGCAATTTACCGTCTGTGGGTACTAAACTGCTGATCATCGCTTCCATCGCGGCGGTTCCAGAACCAGTTAGGAGAACTGCTGCCCAGCCGCTTCCAAGATCATAAACTTGAAGTAGCTGTTCGCGGATTCTGCTTTGAAGTTGGGAAAATTCCACTTCACGATGACACAAATCGGGACGCAACAGGGCATTTCTGACGCGATCGCTCAAATTGACGGGGCCGGGATTTAGTAAAATCATTTTGTCATTTGTCATTGGGCATTAATAAATTAAGAATTTGTACTTGGAATTTATTAATTACGAATTACGAACTTGTACTGAGTTTCGACACTTCGACTACGCTCAGTGCATCGCTACGCGGTAATCGAGCGAAGTCGAGATTCAACTACCCCGTAGCCGAAGTATTACGAATTACGAACTTGTACTGAGCGTAGCCGAAGTATTACCAATATGGTTCATGAAGCGTTGCAAAACTGCTTCCGGGGTAAGGTTCGGTCTGGGTAGCTTTTCTAAAGTTCCAGGACGGATTTTTAAATGAGCGAATTTAGGTCTAGTGTTAGCATCTGCGGTAAATAAGGCATCTAAAAGCGAAGGGTCATCTCCGGCTAATGTAACGCCGTAACCGCACGCTTCGGCAATTTTGGCAAAGGAGATACTCGCAGAAACGGTGGCTTGTGCGCCTGTGGAATCATGAACTTCATTATCTAAAAGAATATGGGTCAAGTTAGCACCGCCATAAGTACCGATGGTAGCAAAATTACCCATCCGCATTAATGCTGCCCCATCGCCATCAATCACTACTACCTTGAGGTCTGGACGTGCTAAGGATAATCCTAATCCCATTGAGGAAGCGCAACCCATCGAGCCGACCATGTAAAGATGATTGGCGCTATCTTTACTAGCGAAGAGTTCGCGTCCCGTGTATCCGGTGGTGGCAATTACTACAGTGTTTTCTGGATCGGTAAGTTCTACAATCCGAGCTAATGCTTCGCTGCGAGAAACGCGTTGTTTTTTGTTATCCCGAAAAAAACTTTGCTGAATATGAGCGCTAGCACTATTTTCTCGTTCGGGGATAGAAGAACGGGTGAGGGCATGGGGGGCGATCGCTCCTTTACGCATAATTAGAGCATAAGGACAGCGTTCTTGTTGCATATAGGCTGTGGCTCTTTGCAGAACGGGTTCTATTTGTGCTACGTCTGTGGGAAAAAATTCCCAAGGTATAGTCATTGTTTGCAGCAATTTCTCTGTGATTTGCCCCATTAATTGATGTTGCGGTTCATCTTGCAATACGCGATCGCCTCGCAGGGTACAAATCAGTAGCAGTGGAATCCGAAAGATGTAAGTTAGGGAGGTTAGCGGGTTAACTGCATTTCCCAAACCAGAGTTTTGCATCATCACCACGGCTGGTTTTCCAGCAATTGCGGCTCCGGCGGCGATCGCTACAGCATCTCCCTCATTGGCTGCGGAGATATATTTAAGTTGAACGTCGTTGATGACGTAGTTAATAAAAGGCGTGAGAAAAGAACAGGGTACGCCAGTGTACCACCCAAAGCCCAGATTACGCGCAGCTTCTACAAATTCCTCTGCCTGGATCATAATTAAAAATTTACAGTAATTTTTGACATATAAAGAGACGCGATTAATCGCTTATGTACTGAAGAATTGAGAGAAAAGATTATTACTTCCACCTCAAAACTCGAAACCTAAACTTTAGAATAACGTGAGGTGACATCATTTTAAATGGCCACATTCAACAATAGACCTCTTGCAAAAGTGCTTTTTGCACTCTTGTGGGAAAAGGGTAAAGGTTATGGTTCGGCAAGCTCACCAACCGGGGGAAAGGGAAAATACAGAATCTTTCCCTTTCCCCATTTTCCCTTTTCCCGACAAATGCCAAAAAGTCTAATAAAATCGGTTGTGTTGCATGGCAGTTCCGGGTTATATCATGTCCGCATAATTAGTTACGATTCCCATAGTCATTGCACCCCACCCCCAACCCCTCCCCGCAAGCGGCTACGGTGTATACACAAGTCTGAACTGGCTCAATAATCTGGGTTTTACCCCACCCTAACCACTGCTTGAATTCAAGAAATGATCGCCCGAATTCAAGAAACGATCGCCCGAATTCAATAAACAACCGCCCGAATTCAAGAAACGACCGCCCGAATTCAAGAAACGACCGCCCGAATTCAAGAAACGATCGCCCGAATTCAATAAACGATCGCCCGAATTCAAGAAACGACCGCCCGAATTCAAGAAACGATTGCCCGAATTCAATAAACAACCGCCCGAATTCAAGAAACGACCGCCCGAATTCAATAAATGATTGGATTTAAGAAGAAATTCGATTTGTGTGTACACGGTAGCCGCTCTTCGGGAGGGGAGACAAAGCACAGCTTTGGCGGGGTGGGGTTCTTCGGGTTTAATTAAGTGATTAAGCGGACATGATATTAAATCTGGCTTCAGAAGTTAGCCATAATCAAACGCCATACCACTATTGAATATGTTGTCTCCATAATTTACGGCGAGACAGCTAAGGTTGATAGCGAAGGCTAAAGTAAAAGCCATCATCTTGAGCGTTATTACCACGATCGCTCAGATTGATAAATGGAAATCCATAATCGAGCCGCAAAAACAGATGATCAATTCCCATTGCCTGATTCCACAGGAATCCTAAGCCTGCGCCGACCAAAAAAGTTTGATTAGGTAGCTGATTGGGGTTATTAGACTGATTCCAGACGGCTCCTGTGTCTATAAATGGCGCAAGTTGAATTGTGGATAATCCAGATTCATCGCGCTGCACTGTGATCCGATCTTCGATCGCTACTCGAAATCCATTATCCCCAGAGCGGATATTTTGACGATATCCCCTTACAGATTGTCCACCACCAATCACAAATTGCTGAGAAGGTAAAAGGCTATCTGGTGTTAACTGTAAGTCTGCTTGGATCAGCAATAGCTGATCGTTGCTAAGTTGCTGTACGCGCTGGACTTGACCTAGCCAACTGAAAAAGCGACCATCAGGGATGGGGTCATTGTTGATGGTTGCATCTAATATGTCAATGCCAAAATTAAATTGCGATCGCAAAAACCAAGCTCCTTGAGGTTCGCGCCTGATATAATCTTGACCAAATTTAATTACACTGGTGCGGCTAACGCCATTGGCATCAGGCCCAATGCCAAAGGGAGTTGCGAGGTTATCAAAAAGGAAGGTTTGACCATCTTGATAGGTAAATCCTAAAGATAAGGCAAATTCTTCTTTGGGCGATCGCATCAGTGGTTGACGATAATTAATCTCATAAAGATCCTGGTTGGCCCGAATGTCAAAGGCATCAAAGGGTGGCTCAGTGATTTCGTTGCGATTAAATGCGGCTCGAATCTGCACTTTGCCGTTCATGGCGTTCACGGGAATCTGATAACTAAAATCAAACACATCAGAACCACCAGAGAGTGTATGGTAATAGGAGCCACCTAACTCATCTCCCATACCGGTTAAATTGCGCGATCGCAATTCAACACCCAATCTTTCTGCGCCAATACTGGGAGGCGAATAATTATCTACACCCAGGCTACCAGTTAAAGGGTTTGCCTCTTCAACTCTGACAATGAGAATACTTTGACCAACCTTACCCGTTGGCCGCAAACTCGCTTCCACATTGGTAAATAACGGATCGAGTCGCAACAATTTCAGTTGTTCTTCGAGCTTACCAGTATTGAGAGGAATACCAGCACCTAGTTGGATGCGACTACGAATATAAGATGGGTTTAATCGCCGCGTCCCTTGGATGTCAATCTCTGTCAAACGCCCTTCCAACACCCGAATTACCACAACGCCATCTGCAATATTAGCTTTTTGAATGTCTGGAATCGCTCTGGAATTTATATAGCCTTTATTTAGATAAAGCTGGGTAACAGCATCTGCGGCTTGTCTGATTTCTTCTAGGATTAAGTCTCGTTCTTCAAAAGGTTTGACAACTGGATTAAAGTCATTTTCTTTAAAAACTGTGCTACCTACAACCTGGATTTTGCGAACTCGAATGCGTTGTGGTGCTTCTGGTTGGGGATTTGGTGACGGGGAAGCTTCTGTTTCTTGTACTATTTGTAACTCTGACTGACTGCTCTTTTGAGTCGAGTCCGATGTCAAGGTATTCGCTGTAGCTCTAAGTGAATTTGCTGTTACAATCCAGACGGCAGGTAGAATTAGCAAAGCGTACTGCAAACTAAAACTGTGTTGACTGCATTTAGTAGTTGCCAAACTTTGTGAAGTTTCTAAGTGATGAGAGAAACAGACAATTCTTTGCTGAGTCGTCTTTCCAGGCTTAACAACAGTTTCTGCTTCTTTTCTCATTAGTGGGATGCGTTATCTAACGACTGGGCTAATTTTAGTTTTTGAGTATGCGATCGCTGTATCAATATTTCAATATCATATTTTCGACATTCAGATTTCAGAAGATTTGTAACTAAAATTATGCCCAGGTTTTACGTAATACTATTTGTGTCGATTGAAATAATTTCTATATCAACTCAATTTGTAATGAATTTATGGTAACTGTAACACTTACGGCTGTTGCGACTGCGATCGCCACTACGCTTTGGGCTAAAGCGCAGGAGAAAATCGGCGAAAACATTGGTGATGCTACATGGACGTTAGGTGGTAAGTTAATCGGATTACTCCGCCATAAAAATAAATCGCCATTACTCACCAGTGCTGTAGAGGGAAATGAACCGCAGCGTTTAGATTATGGTCAAGCAGTGCTGGAACTAAAAGCAGCCGCAGACGCAGACGCAGAAATTGCTCAAGTTGTTGTAGAAGTGGAAGCAGCAGCAAAAGCAGAACCAAAACTCACTCAAAAAATTGAAGAAATCGAAAATACTCTCAAGTCTCAACAACCAACCATTCAAAATCTGACGCAGCTAGCAGAAAAAATTGGGGTTGTAAATCAAGGACAGATAAATAACCAAACTAATAATTTCAACTTTTGACTACAGTCGTCCCCAGGGGAGGATGGGACAAAGTTAACTCCCAATGACTGGCGTAAAATTTGTTGTGAATTGTTGGCAGAACGGCGAAAGCTGACTACAAATCCTCTGACATCAACTGAGGGAGTAACTCTGCAAGTTGATGATGTTTATGTACCACTGGGATTAGTTGAGCGCAAAAAACCATCCAAGCCTCAAGGTGATATTTCTCCAGAACAGGGGTCAAAACAGTCCAAAGAAAGAGAAATTACCAAAACGTTTGAGCATGATGCTTTTCTAGAACAAGTTCTTAAACAGAAGAACACTCCTAAAAGTCAAGGTAAGCGAATTGCAATTATTGGTGAACCAGGAGCAGGAAAAACAACACTATTACAGCAGATTGCTAATTGGGTATCTCGTGAGATTCAGCAGTCCATTGTGATTTGGGTATCTTTAGCAGATTTGCGAGAGAAGGAACTAAAATCTTATCTGTTCGAGACTTGGTTAACTCAGGTGGCTGAGAAAACAGGTAAAGCTGAGGCCACTACACAACTAAAAGATGATTTTGTTGCTCTATTTAATCAAAATAATGTCTGGCTGCTGCTAGATGGGTTAGATGAAATGTCCGCATCTAATCCTATAACAGAAATTGCCCGACAATTCCGTGAAGCAGGGTTTATTTCTCAAGCGCGAATCGTGCTGACTTGTCGGGTTAATCTGTGGGATGGCAGCATTAATGCACTTGATGATTTTGATATTTATCGCAGTTTAGATTTTTCTTATCCACAACAGGTAGAGAGATTTGTTCACAAATGGTTCACGGCTAATCCAGAAAAGGGGGAGCAGTTATGCACTGTTTTGAAAGAATCAGGTAAAGAACGGATTCAGGATTTAGTAAAAAATCCTCTGCGGTTGACGCTGCTGTGTTTGAATTGGCAATCAGGAGATGGCAAATTACCCGATACCCAAGCGGGACTCTATCAGCAATTTGTTGATGACTTCTACAAGTGGAAAAAAGAGGAAATTCCTACAACACCTGAGCAGCGTCAGCAACTCAATATCAAACTAGGGGAATTAGCTAAAGAAGCCATAGATAAAGAAGCAACCCGTTTTCGCTTGCGGCAGGATTTTGTTAGTCAGTTTTTGGGAGATGTTGATAATGAAAACTCGCTGCTGACATTGGCACTAAATCGCGGCTGGCTAAACTGTATAGGGATAGATACAAATAGAAAACCTGTTTATGCCTTCTTTCATGTCTCATTTCAAGAGTACTTTGCAGCTAAGGTAATTGATGACTGGCATTTCTTTCTCAACCACGTTCCTAAAAATCCCAGAAAGGGAACTTATCGCATCTTTGAACGGCAATGGAAACAAACAATATTACTTTGGCTAGGACGAGAAGAAGAAAATCTAACACAGCAAAAACAACAGTTGATTGAAGCGTTAGTCTTCTTTCAAGATAGATGTTATAACTATAAGTTTCTATTTACATACGGAAGTTTTTATGACTATCAAGCTTTATTTTTAGCTGCCGCGGGCATTGCTGAATTTAAGGATTATTTCAGAGCAGATGAAATAGTAAAACTAATTATTAACTGGGAAATATATTATTGTATAAGTGTAATCAAAGAGGAAGTTAGGTCATTACTACAACAAACAGACCGCACAAAAGCGATCGCAGCCTTGGTGCAACTGCTGCAATCTACTAATTTGCATGACTCCTTCCGTCAGAAGGCAGCAAATATCTTAGGGGAAATCGACCCAGGCAATGAAATTGCGATCGCAGCCTTAGTGCAAGTGCTGCAATCAACAACTGTTGATTACGACACCTATCCTCGTGCAGCATATAACTTAGGGAAAATTGGCATAGGCAATGAAATTGCGATCGCCGCCTTGGTACAACTGCTGCAATCAAAGAATGTGCATGACTACGACCATAGGCATGTAGCATGGACGTTAGGGGAAATCGCCACAGGCAATGAAATTGCGATCGCCGCCTTGGTGGAACTGCTGCAATCAAAGAATGTGGAAAACTACATCCTTAAAGAGGCAGCATGCACGTTAGAAATAATCGACCCAGGTAATGAAATTGCGATCGCCGCCTTGGTGGAACTACTGCAATCAAAGAATGTGGCAAACGACATCCTTAGAGAGGCAGCATCGAGGTTAGAAATAATCGACCCAGGTAATGAAATTGCGATCCCCACCTTAGTGCGACTGCTGGCATCACCTCATGTGGATCATCACACCCGTAGAGAGGCAGCAGAAAGTTTAGGGTACATTGGCAAAGGCAATGAAATTGCGATCGCCGCTTTGGAGCAACTGCTGCAATCAAATAATGTGGATAATGACACCCGTTGGCGGGCAGCAGATAGCTTAGGGAAAATCGACCCAGGCAATAAGATTGCGATCACCGCTTTAATGCAACTGTTGCAATCAAAGAATGTGAAAAACTACACCCGTAGACAGGCAGCAGAATGTTTAGGGGAAATTGATCCAGCCAATGAAATTGCGATCATCGCCTTAGTGCAACTGTTGCAATCAACAACTGGAAATGAGCGTACCGTGGCAGCAAATATCTTATGGAAAATTGGTACAGGCAATGAAATTGCGATCGCTGCCTTAGTGCAACTGCTGCAATCAAAAACTGTTGATGACGACACCCGTAAGCAGGCAGCAGAAAGTTTAGGGACAATCGGCACAGGTAATGAAAATGCGATTTCTGCTTTGGTGGAACTGCTGCAATCAACAACTGTGGATGACGACACCCGTAGGCAGGCAGCAGAAAGTTTAGGGAGAATTATACAGGATAATAAGCATCGCTTTGAGGTAGTCAAAACTTTAAGTGGTTATCAGCTAGTGAGTGGTGAATACTACGATTTAGCCTGGAAATGTGCCCAGAATATGCCTTATCCTGATTTCTATCAAGCTTGGCATCAGCATAATCTTGCTACTCGTGCAATGCGAAGCTTAAAGAAAATCCTCTTCATAAGAATAATTTAAGTACTTTTGCAGCAGCGAACTTACAAATGAAGTTCTCACGGTAACAGCAGCTTGTCCATTTGTTACCAAGACAGACGCGGACGTTACGAATGTTTGTCTGTTAGCAACAACACCTTAAGCATTTATTATAAATGGATACTCATTTGCTGCAATTGGGTACTCATTTGTAGCAATTGCATACTCATTCATAACTAATGCTTAAAATTTAATCAAACAAATTAAGCATTTATTATAAATGGGTACTCATTTGTAGCAATTGCATACTCATTCATAACTAATGCTTAAAATTTAATCAAACAAACTAAGCATTTATTATAAATGGGTACTCATTTGCTGCAATTGCATACTCATTTGTAGCAATTGCTTATGCATTTGTTATAAATGCTTGAACGTTAGTCACAATAGCTTGAGTCTTTGTACCTAATGCTTGTGCAATTCTTACTAAAGCTTTTTGCTCGTTCCCATACTCCGTATGGGAACGAGAGAATGAGATAACAATTTTTAAGAATAAGTTGCACATCGTGTTAATTAACAACAATTTATTCTAAGTGATAGTCCCTAGCATTATATTGTGGTAACAGGTAGAAAACTTGGGAAAACTTCGATGTCACCACTGATTTCCATTGTCATCGTCAATTACAATCGGGAGTCTTACCTTCAAGAAGCGATCGCCAGTGTCTTAGCGCAGACATGGCAAGACTTTGAGCTACTAATTTGGGATGATGGCTCTACAGATGGCTCAGTGGCGATCGCAAACAACTATGCTCAACAAGATGGACGAGTGCGGGTAGTCCAAGCACACCATCAAGGAGTTGCTGCGGCTTGTAAAGCAGCGATCGCTCAAACTAGCGGCCGTTACATCGGTATCGTAGACAGTGATGATATATTAGCCCCTACTGCCCTCGCCCAAACCGCTACAGTCCTCAACCGCCATCCAGAAACAGGATTTGTTTATACCGATTACTTAAACATTGATGAAGAAGGTAAAGTTCTCAGTTACGGTCATCGTTGTGACATTCCTTACTCCCCAGAAGGTTTGTTGGTAAACTTCATGACTTTCCACTTCCGCCTCATGCGTCGTTCAGTTTACGACCGAGTGGGAGGTGTCAATGCGTCCTTTACTGGTAGTGCTTACGATTACGACCTGTGTCTGAGACTTTCAGAAACAGCCCAGGTACGCCGAGTTCAACAGCCACTCTACCTCTACCGAAATCACTCTCAAAGCCTGTCTTTTACCAAAAGAACAGAACAAATCCTCTGGTCTGCAAAGGCGATCGCTCAAGCACTTTGGCGACGCGGATTAGCAGAAAAGTTACAAATCGATGTAGAATTACCCGCAGGTCGCTTCGTATTAAGGCGGAAAAAACCTTTACTGCACAAAATCGCCGCTTCAGTCCTAGTTATTGCTTCGCTGGTAAATCCCAGATTAGCCCAAGCACAACAAATAGTTCCTGCTAACGATGGTACAGGTACAATTGTGACTCCCAACGGCAATCGACTTGATATCACTGGCGGTACAACTTCTGGTGATAATGCAAATCTCTTTCACAGCTTTCAACAATTTGGGATTTCACCAGAACAAATCGCCAATTTTCAAGCTACTCCGGCGCTGCAAAATATCCTTGGTCGAATTACAGGCGGGAATGCCTCGGTTATCAATGGTTTAATTCAGGTGACAGGTGGCAATGCTAACCTTTTCTTGATGAATCCAGCCGGATTTATTTTTGGAGCGAACGCTAGTTTAAATGTACCTGGTGCTTTCACGGTGACAACAGCTAATGGCATTGGTTTTGGCAGCAGTTGGTTTAATGCCATTGGTGTGAATGACTACAACGCTTTAGTGGGAAACCCTAACGGATTTGCCTTTAGTACGAACCAACCAGGAGCGATCGCCAATGCTGGCAATTTGGCAGTAGGTGCTGGGCAAAATTTGAATTTATTGGGCGGTACTGTAGTCAACACTGGGCAAATTTCAGCACCGGGAGGGCAGATTACTGTTACATCCGTACCAGGGGAAAATTGGGTGCGTCTCAGTCAGCCAGGAAACCTGCTGAGTCTAGAAATTCAGCCCCTCGCCTCTAGTAGCACTCAACCCAATAACTGGACAATTCCCATCGCCTCAATACCGGAATTGCTCACAGTTGGTAATACAGGGTTAACAGCTAATCCCGATGGGACTGTAAAATTAACAGACTCTAATGTGACAATTCCTACAACACCAGGGACAACCATTGTTTCAGGCATTGTAGATGTATCCAGTCAAACAGGCGGTACTGTAACTGCTTTAGGTCAACGAGTTGGGGTGATTGATGCCAAGATTAACGCCTCTGGAACCAATGGTGGCGGTACTGTATTAATTGGCGGCAATTACCAAGGAAAGGGGACTTTACCCAATGCAGAGCAGACTTATATTAATTCCAACTCTGTTATTAATGCCGATAGCAAATTGAGTGGAAACGGTGGACGGGTAATTGTTTGGGGTAACGATACAACTAAATATTTTGGTAACATTTCGGCTCGTGGAGGAGCAAATGCCGGCAATGGTGGAAATGTCGAAGTATCAGGCAAAAATTACTTGACCTTCAACGGTTTGGTAGATACTTCAGCCGCCAATGGTAGCTTTGGTACATTATTGCTAGACCCCAGCACATTGACTATTATCGATGGTGGAGTAGGGACTTTTGATGGCACAGCTAACAACATTGCTTTTGGCGATGCAGATATTGGGGCGAATACAGTTTCATGGGAAGCGATCGCAGCTTCAGGTACAAATATCAACTTACAAGCCACAGGCAACATTACCATTAATGACATCACCGGAGCTACGCCAGGAGTGACTACCCCTGGCGTGGCTACATTAAACTTGGGTAATGGCGGTAGCTTCAGCCTCACCTCACAAAGCGGTTCTGTAAACTTTGTTGATCCCAGCAACACAATCCAGACAACTGGGGGAGCGATTAACATTTCTGGAGCTAGTTTATCACTGGGCAATCTCAATACAACTACTGATTCTGACAATAGTGGCAATGTCAACTTGTCTGCGACTGGCGACATCGTTGCAGGCAACATTATCGCCAGTGGCCAAGGCTACTTGGCAGGTAATATTACAGTCGCAAGTAGCGGTGGTGGGATTACTCTAAATAATCTCGATACTAGCAACACTGAAGGGTTTAATACTATTAATACTGCTGGAACAGTTAGTTTGACTGCCACAGGCAATATTCTCACAGGTAGGATTGATTCTTTTTCAAATGATGCTGATAGCTCAGGTCAGGCTGGCGATGTAGTCGCAACAACCACAGGCGGCAGTATTACCACAGAGGCAATTAACTCGTCTGTAGTCAAAGATGGAGGTGGCGATTTTATCGGCACAGCTGGCGCGATTAGTTTAACTAGCAGAGATAATATCACCGTTAATGATGGTATTAATGCCTCAGCGATTGCCCTTGGAGTCGATGGAACTGGAAATGTTACAGCTGGGAACGTTACTTTACAGACTACCAATACATCTGGTAGCAATATTCGTTTTACCAACATCAACACACAGGCGATCGCAGACGATTTTGTGGATGGAAACACAGTTCAAGGTGGCAATGTGCAAGTGCTAACCAACGGATTGATTCAAGGAATTGGAACCGGTGAAGCGATCGCAACTGGTGGATTTTTTACTAGTGATGGAGTTACTAACGTTCAACCTTCAACCGGAGGTACTGTTAGAATTCGACATGATGGTGGCCCAAACAATGTAGATTTTATCGTCGGTGATGCAAGTGTCAATGGTACAACAGGGTCAATTAATACAGGCGACAATTCAATAATCGCTTCAAATAGCTTTCCCGTCTTGCCTAATGGTGGAGATGCTAGCGGTACACCCTTAGGCATCACCATTACTTCCGTCAACACCCCGCCGACATTAACAGCAAACTCATCGCTACCCGATACCCAGACCAATCAACCTGTTACCTTAACGTTCTCTAGTTTGGCTCCACTAGTCAGCGATGTTAATAATGACATCACCTCCATCCAAGTCGATGTCGTGAATACGGGAAATCTAACTGTGAATGGACTTCCTGTCATCCCTGGTGTTACAACCATATCTAGCGGCGATACTTTGGTATACACACCTCCAGCAGATACAAATGGATCGTTAAATGCCTTTGTAATTAGTGCAAATGACGGCGTTTCCTCTTCTGCACCTGTACAGATAGGAATCAACGTCAGTCAAACTCCTACTCCGACTCCTGAGACACCGACTCCTGAAACTCCGACTCCTGAAACTCCGACTCCTGACACACCGACTCCCGATACACCGACTCCTGACACACCGACTCCCAATACACCGACTCCCAATACACCGACTCTTGAACCCTGCACATTCCAATGCAATCTACCAAGTAAACCGAATAACCCTGTCCTCAATAATCCTCAGATTGATAACCCCGTTCTTAATACCGATCCCACTCCTGAAGACAATTTCACAGATGATTTTGCCGACCATTTGGGCATACCCAGCCCTAAAATCAAAACCCTAGATAATGCCAAAGAAATTGCTCGCAAAATTGAAGAAGCTACTGGTGTTAAACCTGCATTTATCTACATCAGTTTTGTCCCTGTGGAGATTCTACCAGAGGGAAATTTAGGCAAAGCTCAAAAATTTACGAAACAGTTAAATACCATAACAGAAAAGGATAGCGACCAACTAGAAGTGGTAGTAGTAACCGGAAAAGGCAATCCTATCCGCAAGCGTATCCCAGAAACAACTAAAGCCAAAGTTCTCCAAGTAGCTCAAGAATTTCGAGACCAAATCGTTAGTCCCCAAAACCGTCGCCGCACTGGTTATTTGCGTTCATCTCAACAACTTTATCGCTGGATTATTGCACCACTAGAGGCAGATTTACAGACCAGAGGAATCAACAATCTGGTTTTTTTACCAGACATCGGGTTACGTTCAACCCCAATGGCAGCACTTCACGATGGTAAGACGTTTTTAGTAGAAAAATACAGTATTGGCTTGATGCCTAGTCTTAGCTTGACTAACACCCTTTATAAAGATATTAAAAAATCTCAAATTTTAGCATTGGGGGTTTCTCAGAGTACTCAGGGACAAGAACCTTTACCAGCAGTCCCCCTTGAGTTATCAACACTAGTATCTAAACTTTGGCAAGGCAAATTATTGTTAGACAAGCAAGCCACCTTAGAAAATCTCAAAACAACCCGCCGTCAACAACCTTTTGGAATTATTCACATGGCAACCCATGCCGATTTTGCTACTGGTGCTTTGAGTAATTCCTATATTCAACTGTGGGAAGACAAGTTACGCTTGAACCAACTACGACAATTGCGCTTGAATGAACCTGAAGTTGAAATGCTGGTGCTGAGTGCTTGTAGAACAGCTTTAGGAGATGAAGAATCCGAACTGGGATTTGCGGGTTTAGCAGTGCTGGCAGGCGTGAAAACTAGTGTTGCTAGTCTTTGGTCGGTTAATGATGCTGGCACAGCAGCATTGATGACAAAATTTTATCAGAACTTAAAGACAGCTCCAATTAAGGCAGAAGCCCTGAGACAGGCTCAGGTAGCTATGGCCAAAGGGCAGATTTACGTAAAAGATGGTCAATTACAAGGTTTGGGAGTAGTTGGGAACTTGCCTTTACCTAGTGATAGTGCTGATGAATCACTTACGCATCCTTATTATTGGGCTGGATTTACAATGGTTGGCAATCCTTGGTGAAGATAGGGAATATGGGAGATAGAGCGAGAAAAAGATTTTTCTTCTTGCTATAAACTGAAATCGAGCGACATACTCCTACAGTAAACATTACGAGTGAGAGATGGGACTTATTACAGATGAACGCTACAATCTATCGTAAAAGCAAAGAAATAGTTAAATCCAGAGTGGATTCATGACGGCTAATTTAACACCTACAGCAACATTTGACTATGTTACCGTGCTATCCCAGGCTGCGGCTGCATATCGACAACCAAAAGGCATACGTCCTAGTGCTGAAATATTAGTAAATGCCTTGTTACAAGCAGAAAAAACTGCCAAGCAGCAACGGGTAACTTACCCGTTTGAGTTTCTTCTTGGTAAATGGCAACTTTGCTTTGTTACTGGTACTAAGAAAGTCAGAGAACGTGGGGGAATTGTATTAGGCAAAGGTTTGTATGTACCCAAGTTTCTCACAATTCACGTTTCCTTTGATGCCACTTTAGAACAGGATTCAGGCAGAGGCGAAATTGCTAATCAGGTTGAATTTAACCCAGTTTTATTGAAGCTCACAGGGCCAGTACAATATTTAGCTAAGAAAAATTTATTGGCTTTTGACTTTAACCAAATGGTTATCAGTCTGTTTGACCGTGTTCTTTACAACAGAGCAATTCGTTCTGGTAAAGTTAAAACAGAAGATTTCTACAACCAGCCCATAGCCAAAGTACCCTTCTTTGCCTTCTTTTTAGTCACAGAAGATTTCATCGCGGCTCGCGGTCGTGGAGGAGGATTGGCATTTTGGATTCGAGAAATTTAAAGACACTTTCATAAAATCAGGCAGTCTTCCCGAAGGCAACAGGGAAGAAGATTTGAAATATATATGTTTTATCCCATGAAAAGCTATTATTGAATATAGTTCGCCTAATTTGGTTTTTATCTTGCCTTTTGAGAAAAGGATATGCTATTATTGATAATTGTGTGGTTAAGGACGTATAGCTCAGTTGGTTAGAGCGCTACGTTGACATCGTAGAGAGTGACTAGCGTCACCTTTGCACTATCCGTACCTTTTTCTTACTAATCTGCCCAGAACTTATCTTGACTGTCCCACTTTTGTCCCAAGAATACCATCTGAGACAGGACAAATACGACGGTATTAAATAGTATTAATAAATACCCTGTACTTATATCCAGTTTAAATCCTTGGTTGCCGGATGCAATATATTGTGGTATTTTGGTCAGCGTGTCTGGTGAGGCTATAGGCAACCTGGGATCGCTTGAGTTCCTTAAGTGCCAAGGTAACTTTTTGGTAGTCAGGGTCTAAATCAGAAAGACTAGCCTGATTCAACTCAGGGCTAGTCGCTTCCTAAGCTACTTATTAGAGTTAAGGTTGGGTTATTACCCAATGCTCCCTTGAGTCATCAGTCGGATACCAGGATTGCCCTTCAGGATCTCTCTCAGCAGTCCACTGGGCTATCTTGGGTTTACCTATCTCGGCTAGCACCTGGGGTAAATCCTTGAGCGTATTCTGTCTCCCCTTTTCAGTCTTAGCGGTGGATAAAGAGATGTGTTTGGGAGCTAATCTCTCTACTAAAGCGTCTTTGGAAAGTCTCAAGGGTTCCTGCGTAATCTGAGAACCTAATAGGGCTTCTGAAGTATCACACACACTTTGGTATACCTCTTGTGTCTGAGTAGGTTCTGATTGGTTTACCACTTGTAAATAATCCTCAGCCTCTCTAACCAAATCAAATAAATCCCAGTGCCATTTGGTTGTTTGCCAGCCATTAGCCAGTGCCAGGGCGATCGCTGGCTGCTGCATTTTAGCTAACCTATCCTGGTAATCGCCTAAAGCTCCATTAAGGGTAGTAACAGGCTGATATTTAAACTTGTTATCCGTTTTAGCCTCATGCCAGATTTCATCAGGATACTCAGCGGACACCTCTAGCCACTTCTTAGATCCGTTAGCGGACTTCTGGATAATAGCAACTACCCGATCGTCAGGGAATACATACCACTTCCTATTTTTGATGGTTTCCTCTATGGCTGATTTGAGTTCCCACTGAGGCGGTAGCTTGTCCCCTAACCTAAACACACACACACTTTGGTATACCTCATTGCCTGTAAACACTTTTACCGAGTTTTCTACCGTAGTCTGGTATACCTGTTTTAGTGCCTTAAATGCCTCTGCCTGAGTCCTATACGCCCTGGACACTTCTTTGAACCACTCCCAATCTTCAGGATCAACCTTAACTGATAAAACTTTCTGTGACATTGGTATACCTTTATAGTGTAGTAAACCTCTATAACCCCTGCTATCTATACGGGTATACTATTTGTGTGTGTTATCTGAATGAACTGCCTCTTGCCTGCCTCATTAGTCCAGAATAGAAAAACCCCTTGGGGAAACTCCCTAACCACAAAGTTAACTGGTATCATGGCTATCCGGTATACTTCTAAGTCCAGTATACTATCAAAACTCTTACTATGACAAGAGGTATACCAAAGTGTGTGTGTAATAAAATCTCATAAATAATCTGGGGAGTTCTAGTGTGACATAGGTGCTACTCACTTACCCGCTATTTATTTACTAGCTGCTTTGGTCGCTTCATAGATGGGTAAGTAACACCTTGGCTTTCTATCTGTGACCTCATTTGAGTCATTAGCGCTTTCTCAGCCCTCAGAAGGACTACACCCGCCCTAACCAGGGCACTAATCGGCGTGCCTGTCTTCTCAGCCTCACCCTCTAACCATTTATACGTTTCCAAGTCAAACCGGATACCCGCCTGTTTAAGTTTAGCCATAAGTAACCCCACTTTATTAACTAAAAAGTCAACGCGTGGTTGACTAAATCCCTTCAAATGAAGGGATATGTTAGATGGCTAAGGTAATCCGTGGGGGTAAAATCCATACCTGGAATACCAATAAACACCCCAGAGGTAATAAAGGACGTTTTGCTGAAACTCCTGATGCACCCAAGGCAGCTACAGGTAGGCGATCAAGTGCCACTAGGGGTAAATCAGTAACTCGTGAGAAAGGCTTAAGTTTTGAGCGATCGCCAAAGGCTAGTAAGCTAACCCGTACTGAGATACTTAGGCAGTCAGGGGTCATTAAATCAGCTAAACATAACGCTGATGTCTACCAGGCACGGTTAGAGCTTTACCAAGGGCTAAACCATGAACAACGCCAACGGTTGCTGCTTGTCCAAAGGCTTAATCCTGGTCAACGTAGGCGGCTACTAGAGGTACTGAAGACCAAGGATGAAGCTAAGGAGGTAGAAAAACCTCTAAACGAGCGATCGCAGTCCACCCCGGCTACTGGGAAGTATTTAGCGGCTAATCCTGATCACCTGGGTATCAAGGGTAACAAACTAACCATCTGGGATGGTAAGCCAGAGTTAGCTAAAGCCCAAGGCGGGTTTAAGACCCGGAAAGTTAAGGACTTTGAATACTCAGTAGAAGTAGATGGTAAACAGGTAGTTCTCAATCGGAATACCAATATGCACGAGTATATGGGGGATCGGATCTATGGAATGCCCTCTCTAACTCCTAGACTGGCTTCTATGACCCCTGTACAGCTTGCAGATGGTCTAGCCAAATACATGACCAAAGTAGAGACTAAGGATAGCACTGTACCTGACTGGCTACCCACGTACCACGGCAAGGTGGACAAGACCCTAACACCTAAAGGCTATGGCAAGATGCAACAACACCATGTCCATCAGTGGGCTAAAGTACCTTTAGATACCGTTGTTAAAGATTATGAGTCGGGCAAAATAACCCTGGATGAGGCTAAGGCACAGACACAGGCTATCCTAAGCAGGGAAACTAAAAAGACCAAATCAGGTAGAACTGTTGAGGATTGGGTATTAAACCCTGCGGATAAGAATCAAAGATCATTTGTGGTGCTACCTGGGGGGCTACACGACATAAGTAATAGAAAGATGTACCTAGCTAATCACCCTATGGGTATTGATGTAGACGCTAGCGAGTTCAAGTTAAGGAGCTATAGATTACCTGAGTTTGGTGATTCTGGTAGACGTTGGCATTCTGATACTTTTCGTCCAGGATCGTGGACTGAAATCTATCGTAGGGAATCCTATATACTTTTAGGGGAACTAAACCGTAGAGTAGCCAAGGGGGAAGTAACCCATCAGGAAGCTCAAAAGCTATTCAGGGAAGGGCTAGACAAGGTGGACAAGGCTAATCAATATCGGTTACAATATAGTAAGAGCCAAGGAAGCTAGGGTTAACTTTATATGAAAACATTAGACGTAACGTTTACACTAACTGACGGCTCCAAAGTAGAAATACAGTCTTTAGAAGATATCGTAGAAGTGCGTCCATTAGATGACGATGATTATATGGACGCTGAGGTATTTGAAGTTACCTTAAAAGGTGGTAGTACCTACGAAGTAGATTATGTAGAATCAGATGGCAACGCCCGAACTATCCTATGGCAAGCCGTTGAACCTGATTAAATACTTTACCAACCTAAACGACTTAAAGACCACTAGTTAATCTCTAGTGGTCTTTTTTGGTTTCTATAGGGTTAATGTATCTTAGAGAACTGGGTACTCTAAAGGGTATAAAGTTAGTAGGTTAATAATAAAGTGCTAGTTCTTAATATTCTCCCACCGACACATAAGAAAGATGCAGTTAATGTGGTATATTTAAATACCTTATCTAAAACTCAGCTTCTTAGTTATTGGGAGGATAGTGTAAAAACACCCGATCGCTATCTAGTCTACGACGTTGAGCCTATCAAGAATCCTGATTTGGATATAAAAGCATCAGAGTTATCAACGCTAGGGCAATACTTAGATGATAACCGTATTCAAGTTGATGAATCAGATTACCATAAGCTAGCCACAAGGGTAGCTGAGAAATATAGGGAGATTTATGGCATAAACCCACGCCTAGTCTCAAGAAAAAATGATACAGGTAAATGGAATAATAAATCCTATGCTTATTCCCAAGGTTCATTCAGTATTATTGAGGGGTGTTTATTAACCGTTAAGCATTCGAGATCACCAAAATAACCGTTACCCGGTTGTCACAGCGATCATTACGGGGTTTAGAGGGGCATCTAGGTGTGACTAAGACCCCCTGCGGTAATCTAAGAGGCTACCAGAGGGGGCTATGGGTTTATTGAGTATAACTTAGTGCTAAATACCAGTTAAGTCCCGCACCATTACATCGGTGGTTCCATCAGAGTAATGTAGCTTCTGGAACTCTAACCCTGAGTGCTTCTTTAGGAACTCTTTTTGCTCCTCATTGGTTAGGGCTAGGTATTGGGTTTTGATGTCCTCTATGAGGTCAGAATCACGCCATATAGAAGACCATTGAGACTTGGGTAAGTTAAGCCATTGGAGATACAACTTATCCATAATCCTGGCGCGGGTTGCTTCTAACTGTGCGTCAGTCACATCTATACCATTAGTCTTTTTTGCCTGTCTATCTAGGCTAGCAGCTAAGTCAGCAGTTACTAATGCTTGGGCTTTTTTATTACCTTTTTTAGCTTGGTATATCCAGTAGTGCGCTGTAGCTTCAGTGGGTATAAATGCAACTGGTTTATTGTAGCCAACTACCTTAAATAGCTTTTTCCCGCTAGCCAAAGCTACAGCCTGTAAAGCTTCTAGGCTTTTCCCCTCTAAAAAGTCCCGGTAGGAGTTATCAGGTTTATCTACTGCGGTTTGAATATCCACAGCTTTAACGTAGCTAATCCCCTCAGAGTCAATACCCATCGTCATAGGGATACCAGCAAAATCAGAAGTAGAAGTAGTTAAAAGTTCCATGTAAGTCTCCTAAGTGGTTAATACTTGGTTAATAGTTTTCTAGGCTAGAAATCAGTACCCTCTAGGGTGCTAATGCCTTCACTTGTTTCTGTAGCTGGTAAATCTGCCCCTGTAAATCCCTCAACGTGTCTGGGGGTAGCTCTGGGTATTCTAATGGCATCCCCGATCCTATCCTGAGTAAATCAAGTATTAAATGATGCTTACTAATGCCCTTATCCTGTGACTGTGCTTTAAGCTGTAGATCCAAGTCATCAGGTAATCTCAGGGTCATATTAGCCATATTGGTATCTGTCTTATTCCTTAGCTAGTATGTAATAATGATACCATAGATAATCATCAGCGTCAGCACTTAACTGGCACATTTTAGTAAAAAGTGGCACTAGGGGTTAACCCGTTTATGATTATTCTGGTATTCTAGGTGGGCCTATTTATCCCCCATTAAGTCCTGAGCAATCACCTCAAAAGGCTTTCTTATGCTCAGAACTTAAAGCTACTGTAGTCTTACTCAGTATAGGGGGCATAAACTAAAGAATCACGGTTACGATTGGTTATTTTCTTAGGGGTCAAATCGCACCAAGCCCTATATAAATCTACGTCAAAAGCTGTTCTGTATTTCACATGGAATGAGTCTAAGTGATTGATAGTACCATCCCACTCAACACCAACCTGCTTCATCATTTCGATGAGTTTCTTAACCTGCTTCCATACCACAGGGATATGATATGTGTTAGATGAGTTGATTTCCTCAGTTGGAACTGACTCAGACCGATTGACTAAAGAAGCGTCGATTTGTGCTTGTACTGTTAAGTTAGACATGGTAAGATAGTTCCTAAGATTTAAATCATTTTGATTGCCAGGGGTAGCCGTTAACTATCTCTGGTATTTGTTTTGGGGAAAAAAGTCTACTGTTCGGATAGGCTAGCAGGGGGAAGAATCTTTGCTTTGATATATGCGTTGAGTGAGATCGTCTGACCTTGGGCGTTACTGTATGCCAACTGGGCTTCTAGTAACCTTTGGTATTCTTCCTCTGTCAGCCTAACCGTTATGTGCTTCATTTACCCTTTCTGAACTCGATACATTCATAATAGTCTATTCAGTCTATGACTACAGCAGTAAATATACTGGAATATTTTTAAGCTATCTAATACCCGTGTGATACTTGACTGACTGTATATTTGTCGGACATATATATAAGGTTAATCATGGGTAGACGCTTATGATACTTTCTCAGGAGGTAATAAAGGCGTTACAAGCCCGTTACCGGAAATCAAGGGGAACAATGGGGCTAAACAAATATCCTATAACCCATCATTTACCATAGCCCCCCCCCAAGCGGGAACAGATACCGAGAGTTTGGTAGCTCTAATCAGAAATACCATAAACAATGACTGGAAGGAGTTTAAAGCTAACGCCCTGGCATAGCTGCCATAGATAACCCATTAGCCGATGCCTAATGCCCAATGATTGTTTCTTAACCCTTGGGCTGTCCCAACTACCCTAGTTACCTCAGCCGATAGGGATGTCCGGTAACTCTGGGCGGTTTACCATGTGCCCATAGGTTTCTATTACCATACGGCTGTTTTTATGACCTAAAAGGTACGCTACACCTGTAACAGGTATGCCCTGCTCTATCGCATGGCTGCCCATTGTATGCCTAGTGGTATACGGTTTCCTATAGGGTATTTGGCAATGCTTAAGTACTAACGTCCAATACCGCGATCGGAAGTTATCAGCATCAATAATGCAACCTTCAGGTGTTTTAAAAACTAGTCCGTCTGGCTCTACTTTCTGGGGTCTAAGGGACATAAGTAAAGATCGAAGATCATCAGGCATTGATAAGTATCTTATATTCCCTGTCTTAGTTTCCTTTCGGATTCTCGTGTACCCGTTGCCAGTAGGGTCTTTAGGTAGGGATTCTTTAATGATTATTTCTCTCTTTGGGAAATCCAAATGACTCCAACGTAGCCCGATCGCTTCCGAAGTCCTGACCCCCGTAGCCAGTAGGAATATTACAAAGTTTGTGTAATGTGGAAATATGTCATTAAATCCTTGGATTATTTGTTTAATCTCTTGGGAGCTAAAGGGCTTAATCTCTTTTGAAGAGCTTTTTCGTAGCTTGATGTTCTCATAGGGGTTAGTTGCTATTAGCCCCTTAGCCAGCCCCCACTTACAGCAAGACCTAATAAGACTTAGGCGATCCTTGTACGTCCGGGCTGATAGCTCAGACTTAGTTAACCAACTGGTATCCGTTAACCCTGGATTAACCTTAGCTATCATGACCCTAGTCCATCGGTAATGATTAGCTAGGGTGTATTCTGGTAAGTCTAATGAACCCACCCAGAGATCCCATAGTTCCAGTAAGGATTTAGGTTGTGTATTTGGGGTTGATTTAGGAGCTAACCTGTAGCGTTCTAGGGTTGGATCAAAATGTCCGGCTAAGATGTCATTTTGGATTTTGGTAGCGATCGCTTGGGCTGTAGCTATATCTCTTTTATCGCCATATTGCCCACCGGGTATGGGGTTGAAAGTATACCTTTTACCCCCAAAACTAAACTTAAGCTGTATGGAGCCACTATGATTTATTGGTTTTATCTCTCGCATTGTCCCAAATATGTCTCAGATGGTATACTTGGGACAGGTAAAAAGGGTTAAGGACGTATAGCTCAGTTGGTTAGAGCGCTACGTTGACATCGTAGAGGTCACTGGTTCGAATCCAGTTACGTCCATTTTTTGTTGTACAGTGACTAATTTTTGTCACTGTAATTTAAAGTTTGAATTTGCCGCAACGGCAAAGCTATGCTTGAAAACTGTAACGGCAAAATCATGCCTGAAAATTTTTGAAAAAAAATCAATGTGAATTATCAACCATCTCCATTGGTACTGAAAGTTCACAAGCTACTTAAAATAGATTGAACTGTTTTCTTATAGAATAGTCGAACCTTCTTATAACGCAAATAGCCGGGGTTACTAATCAGTTCACACACACGGGACTCGGTTGGGTGTTCTCCTGATTGATGGAGTGAGACAATTGCTTCTCTAATTTCTTGACAACACTGCTCAATAGCAGCTAAATGACACATACCCATATAATTGCGACGTTTAACGACAATTTGATGGGATAATAAAGGAAAATGTCTTGAAATAACTCGTCTATTAATTTTTAATTGTTTGGCTATCTCTGCAATTGTTGGTAATGGATCTCTTGCTTGAAATAAAATGTTGGTCAGGGTATTTTCAATATGATCCAAGTCCAGTGTTTTGGGAGATGAACGTATGTTCTTAGAATATTTCGTGTCAAGTTTGAGATTTTTACAATGGGTAGTTGATAGATTGAAATCTTGTGTCAATAACTGAGATAAAGAAACTTGAAGATTATAACAAATTTGCAGTAAAGCAGATAAAGAGGGACAAGTTTTACCTGAATACCAACCCCAGAAAGTATTTTTAGGGATTTTGTGCATTGCAGCAAAAGCAGCTATATTATCTTCACTAACTTTATGCACTACATGGGTGAAAGATTTTGGTATAAGCTCTTGAGTAAGTACAGAAGATAACTGATTTGCATTGGTAAGAAATTCTCCCAGATTTTCTACTATCCATCTCTCCTGAGTAACTACTGAAGTTTTAGAATAGCCTCCTAACCACTGAAAACATTGTGAACAATAGCCTAACGTGGATTTCCAGTTTAACCAAAGTAATTGACTATGACAATGAGGACAATTTTGCACAAGAGTATGTTGATGTATTAAACAAACCCTGACATCATTGAGTGACCATAGTAATGGATCATAAATAATTTGTTTATTTTGTTTCCAGTGTTGGTAACATATTGGACACCAAGCTTTATGAGGACGTAATAAGCCTTTTGTAACTAAAATGTTTGAAAAAGGTATCAATGTTAAAAACTCTAGCTGATTATGCAAAGTTAATTGATTAAGAACCTCCACAAAATCAGTAGCCATTATCCCATATCCATTTAAGGCATGAGAACGGTTAAAAAATGGTTTTAATCCTCTACCAGTAGAATTTTTGATAAAGGTTTGCTGTAAGAGGGGATTAACTATTCTTGATAGTAATGTATTGACAAAAACTCCATGAGAATGAGCTAACCGTGTCACATAACTGGTTAAACTCTCAACCATAGGAGTCCCTATACCAATCGGTTCCAAATGATGTAAACGACTTCGCTCAAGCACTGGAAATTTCTCTGGACTCCATAGCTCATCATCAAAGTAGGGTTGAATTTGGATTATATCAATATCCATGACGATGATTTCTTTGTTAAATAACCTAAATTTTTTAATAAAAATTATACTTTAATGACCTGAGCTTTCGGCTTAATTTACAATGTACTATTGTAGTTAAATTATTGGTAATTATTTTAAACCTTAGTATCAAATTTTATAAAATTATTATCCGTGATAGCCACAAGTATAAACAGCGAAGATTACCTAGACCTAACCTTTAAACTTAGAGGCGCACCGATTCCTATTGACAACGGTTATCTTACCTACGCTGCCTTATCCCGTATTTGTCCCCCACTACACGAACTAAAGTCTATTGGGATTCATCCGATTGCTGGAATACCAACCAGAAACAATTTGCTTGAACTCACTGCTCAATCTCGTCTAAAAATTCGGATTTATCATCAACAAATTCCTTTAATTTATCCTTATTTAGCGGGTCAAGCCTTTCATATAGGTCAAAATTTTTATCAACTAGATATTCCCGACTACAAACCGTTAGTTTCTTCAGAAATTGTCTATTCCAGATTAGTCGTAATTAAAGGGTTTCAAGACTCTACTAAGTTTATTGAACCTGTTCAACGGCAACTGGATAATTTAGGAATACAAGGAAAAATTGAACTTCTTACCCGACAAGATGGAACACCTCAACGAAGACAATTAACCATCAGTAAAGAAGGGAAACAGTTTAAAATTAGAGGATTTGGCGTAAAAATCAGTGAACTCAATCCTGAAGATTCCCTAACCTTGCAAGAACAGGGCATTGGCGGGAAACGAAAGATGATGTGTGGAATATTTGTCCCAGCGACTCGCAGCAAGGAAGAAGAGGAAGCTTGATCATGGTTACTACGCAACCCAAAATTTCCCTATCTCTCGATGCTGCGGATACGACAATAATGCACCGCGCCGGAATGACCGGACTTTACATGACTTTAAAGCGATTAGAAAAGCAATATCGCTTATCTCGTCAACGGGGAGGACATATATCATGGTTTTTGACTGCTGATACTATTGAATTATTCTGGCAAGGAAGTGATTTCGTCGCCCTATCTTGGTTAATTAAGGAGTCTTTTCAACTAGATGATACAGGTTTAATTCATTTAGCAGCATTAGACAATGATGCAATAGATTTAAGTCATAAAATCCACATTCATGAGGGAATGTGTGCTGTTTTTCTGCGTCATAATCAGTTTTATCAAGCAGGAGAGCTAGTTAACACTGAACTAGAGGTTGAAGAAAAAAAAGTTAAGTATCAATACAAATCCCTAACTTGGTACGCACATCAAACCTTTGCAGAGAAGTTATGCGAGGCAGATACCCAACAACTCAGACATGATTACATTCAAATAACCAGTTGGTTGTATTTAGGGGGAATTGTTCGCCATGCTCGGACGCAGAACACTACAAAACTAGAAGAGAAACCTGAATACGCTTTAGCATTATTATTTGTACCAGTAGTTTGTCATTATTGCTTACTTCATATAGCATCAGAAGACTTAAAAGAAAGGAAACCCCATCGCTACTTGGTGGTGATTCCAGAAATAAAGGATTTTGAAGACGCTTCTCAAAGGAGATGGCGATTACAGCAATTAGAAACTAAACAGTTTCATGTTAGTAGCCTTGGGGAAGCAGGATTACTTTATTACAGCTTAGACGATATTCAGTCTAAAGTGGGCTACTATCAAGCTTGTCAAGTTTGGTTATATGAAAAAACAAATAAAGCTTCTCGTCAAAGGACATTGATGAGTATAGAAGAAATTAAAATTGATAAGAATATTTTAATCACTTATCAACAGGTGCAAAAATACTTTAAAACTAATTATCAGATAATTAAATATAAGCAAATTTTTATTAAGGTCAATCCGATTCGCTCCCTGATTGCTGATAATTTAGTGAAAGGAATCCATTGGTGGTCTAATTTTTGGGAAAAATTGGTGATAGAGGATTCAAAAGAATATTTATTTAACCAGTTATTTTCCAATCGAGAAGAATTCATAATAATGGCAGAGAATAGTGAAGAAGACAAGCAGTATCTTATTTTTATTAAGGTATTTCAGCAAGCTATGAAGGGCAACTTTGCTAAAATTTATGCCAAAACAGAGGAAGGTAAAGATCCTCCCATTAAGAAGAAAGTTGAACGATTAAGGGCAGAGCTAAACTATTGTTATGATGAATTGTCATTCAAGGAATATTTGTCCGACTTTTTAGTAAGAGGGGGATTAAATAAGTATTTTAATGAGCATCAGGAAGAGATTGCACTACTAATTAAAAAATCACCTTGGCAAGAAATAAGAATTTGGTCATTGTTAGCGATCGCCAGTTATAAACCCAAAGATAAACTCACAAATATGGATGATAGTTCATTGTCAAATAATCAAAAAGTAGAAGAATTTAATTATGAGTCAGAAGAAGAATGATAATAATATCCCCAATTATTATCTTTACGGAACAGTCCTCACTCGTTATGGTTTAGCGTCCTTAAATCATGACATTAGACGAGGAAATAAGACTATTCTGCAAAAAGGCTATTGGAATAATGGTAAAATTCATTCTTTTGTAGGTTCAAGTGCAATTCGTTGGGCGTTACGTTTTTATCTTCAAAAGCAAGGTTATTTAGTTAATCGAGTTTGGGATGAGGACGAAAATATTAATCGGTTAACAAGTGAAGATTTCGATCCAGAACAATTTTATGATGATGATATTTTTGGGTTTGCTTTACTAGAGTCTGCTGAAACAGAGGAGGAGACTTCAACAACAAAGAGAAAAAACAAACAAAGAAAAGCCAGCACTCCTAATCAGCGAATGGGTGCTTTAGGGATGAATATGGCTGTTTCGTTAACGCCTTATGATGGTGCAGTCAAGTTAGGGGCAAAAAGTGGCAGAGAAAAGGATAGTACATCGCTTCATTTTACAGAATATCATGCAACTCGATATCAATATTATTTTGGAATTGATGCCACTCATCTCAAAGATTTTTCGCGGATTTTACCTCTGATAGATGGGATTATGAATCTGCCCAAGGTAGGAGGAAGTAGTAATATTTTTAATTATCCTTTCTGTCCCGATAGTTTGGTATTTCAATGGACAAATCATTTTGCTTCATATATTTCCTATTGCTTTGAATATTCCGATCCTAAGAGTAAGGAAGTAAAACTTTCACAAGAGTTTATAGATGAAGTGGAATGCGGACAGATTGACCCTAGTAAGTTGTGGATTGGGGGAACAATTGTTAAGGAGTTACAGCAATTAGATAATTTTGATAATTCCCCTTTTAACAGGGCGCATATTTATCGGAATCGAAATGAACTGATTGCAGCTTTAAAAACAGTCATTAAAAGAGATTTGGGCTTAGAAGAATCAAAATGATTGCACCATTAATTCTCTATTTGGATGTTCCATTTGCGACTTTTCGGGAGTCCCATGCAAGGGAAATGGGAAAAACCTATCCTGTCCCTCCTCCAGCGACAGTGTATGGCATGTTATTGTCTTTGGTAGGGGAAACGAATGTCTATCGCCACTGTGGGGTAGAATTGGCGATCGCGATGTTATCTAGCCCCAAAAAGTCACAAATTTTGCGTCAAATGAGACGGTTTAAGAATGCTGATTTTAGCCATCCAGAGAATGTTATTCCCTGTTATCAAGAAATTTTGTCTAATCTGAAGTGCTTGATTTGGGTTCGTTCTGACGAGGAAAAGATACAACCAAGTTTAAGGGAGAGGATACAGTTAGCGTTTGACCATCCTGAGCTAGTAAGACGGTTTGGTTGTTTATTTTTGGGAGAAAGTGACCAGTTGATTAAAACAATTAAACTTGCAAGGGAAGATTATCTAGAGGGGGTGAGACAGTGGGCGATTAGAGATAATCGAGGCAGGTTAACCTTACCCTATTGGGTTGACCATGTGGGGTCAAGAAATACCCGATTTTTGAGGTATCGGATTGAGGAAATGCCAAGCTCACCACCTCCTGATTTGGCGTGGACGATGATTCAATCTCCAATTTGACAAGTATCTCTTATGGGAAAGGGAATTTAGGGTAAAAGAATGGTGGGAAGGTTTACACAGTAAGGGATATGGTAATTGAGACAAGGAAAAAGGTGCTTGCCATTTTTGGGAAAGTTTATCGGTACTGGGTTTGAGGGGCTGAAAGTAAGGGAAACTTTGGTAAGTTGTATGTTTTTGGTTCCTCGATCTGGAAAGTACTTGTAAGATTGTAAATGAACCTTCCTCAGTTAAGGGTTTTTAACTTTGCTGTGATTCGTGGCTTTATGCCGTTAGGCGTTGCTCAAGATAAAATTTTTGTAGTTATCAACCGCAAAGAAATGTGATTCGTGGCTTTATGCCGTTAGGCGTTGCTCAAATATCGAGGTCAAATTACTGACTGCGATCGCAGAAGTGATCCGTGGCCTGATAAGGTTGGGTTATTGCATCTGATTTGGGATTTAGGCGAACAGGACTGGAAAAAAGTTGCACGGCAGGACTTCTGAGAGATTGGGCATCGCTCTTACTCGTTTGTGCTGTGAAAAATATTTCACAGAGGCTGCCGATAAAGGCGCTCGTGTGCTATAACGCTCAAAAATCACAGTTTTACTCACTCTCTGCTTCAATACCGTAATCTGCAAAAAAAGCAGAAATAGATATGTTCAGCGCCTGTGCAAGCTTTTCTATATTTTTTAGTGAAGGATTACGAGTCCCTGTTTCGATACTGGAAATGTAATTGCGATGAAGACCAGCCCTTTCAGCTAACTCTTCTTGAGAAAGGTCTAATTCTCGTCGTCGCCGTCTAATAGCTTTGCCAAAGCGATATTCAATATCTGGATTTTGGTTTTTTTGCCTCACAGAACCATCGTGAGGGAGTGTAGACAATTAATCTATACACAATGAATTTAGTTTTGCACACTATATGTTAATTTAAAAATATTGGTGCAACGCTATCCGCAATAAATATGACGAATACATTTCCTCAGATTCCGCCAGTAGCGATGCCAGAAGTAATTCCCAGCGAATTACCCCACCAGAGATTTCGTCTCGGTGAATGGGTGCGCTGGTTTCAAGTACCCAACGGTGATTATGGTCGCGTTATTGGAGTCATATACACCCAACAAGCTAGTTGCATTGCCACTGGCTTACATTACTTGGTTCTTTTAGATGAGCGCAGCCCCTCTCGTAAAATTTGCACCTGCGACTTCGCTTTTGAGGAAGATATCGAACCCCTGGATAACTCATCCTTGGAAAGGCTTCAGGGCAATCATGTCTGAAGCTCAACAACATCAGCAGTTGTTAGAACTGCACAACCAAATGTTTCTGTCCCCTCAAGATTTTAGCTATCGTTGGGGATTGGGTTACGAAGAACTAGCAAAAATCTGTGCCATCTCTAAATCAACGGCTTATCACTGGTTAGGTGGACAAGCTAGCCGCCGAGAAGCTGGATTACCTTACCAAAGAATTATGGCTGTGGCTGATTTTCTTTTCGCCAACGCCGAAGTAATTAACCCTCTCTTGGAACAGTGGCATAATTCTCAACCACCAAATTAATTCTTCTGTTTTTGCAAATTGACAAAACTTTTCTTCATCACCTTGACTGACACAAAAAATAGGTAGTAGGGTGCAATTTATCGTCACCTGCCTACTTACTGTTTCATGAACCGTTCCACCAATGATTCCTATTACCTGCCCTCCAGTATTGAATTGACCCAAAGCCATGTCCTGATTCATCGCATGGCAATCCCTCTCAAAAATGCAATCAGCTATTTACAACAATTTCCCCAGTCAGAATACGAGGATATTTGCCGGGATGCTTTTGAGTTAGGATTTCTTTGCTTGCAAACTGCTCAAACTCGTCATGGCAACGAATTAATTAAGCAGCAGATGGAATCCTTGTTGGTGGAGTTTCAGCAGGCAGTCAAGGTAATTGCAGAGTCTTTCCAGCAGGAATTAGTTAATCAAGTAGGAACAGAGAATGGTCAATTATTAGCTCCACTGCAAAATCAAATTAATCTGACTTCAGCCATCCTCACTGAAAAACTCAATAGTGTCAGCACTTTACTTACACTCGAAATTGATCCCGCCAGAGAAACTTCTGTTGTCGGCCGCTTTTTGAATTCATTACGTCAACTCTTAGATGCCAAACGCTCTGATTCCATTCAAGGCGCATTTAAAGCAGCATTAATAAATGCGACTAAGGAAAATGGTACTCTGGCCGCGGCAGTAAAAAATGTGGTTTCTGAGTCTGTGAAACCATTAACCGAACAAATGGAAAAACTGACCAGAGAAATTCGAGATCAACAGGTGACACAACAAGTACTTGAGCAGACAACTGCAAAAGGCATCAACTATGAAGAGTTAGTGGTTGTCGAACTACGAAATTGGTCAAAATTGAGTGGAGTAGAGGTGGAGCATATTGGCCGTGATGGGGATACTGGCGATATTCTCCTAAAGTTCACCAGTAAATCGTTAGCTGTAATTGAACTGTCAATAGTGATTGAAGCTAGGAAACGACCTTCAAAACCTTTTGGTCGCCAAGCAATCACTCAACATTTACAGTCAGCAATGATGCGGCGTTCTGCAAATTCGGCAATTTTTTTAAGTTATTCTCGTGAGGGATTAGCCCAGGAAATCGGTGATTGGGCAGAGGGAGTTTCTGAGTCAGGTTATTGGATCGCCACAACTCATCCATTTTTAATCATTGCTATTCGCTTTTTAGTGATCCAGCAAAGGTTAAATAAATTGCGTAGCTTTGATTCAGGACTAGATGTGACTGCTGTTGAACAACAGATTCAGCAGATCCGCACAGCTTTGGGACGAATCAGAACTATCAAAAAATCCCTGACGGAAGTTGGTAAAGGTGTGGCTGTGATTAAAGCTGAGGCAGATGCGCTGAATACAGATATTCAATCAGCGTTGAAATCAATTGAGCAAACCCTGAGTTTCGTTCCAACTGAAAGTACTGGCTAACAGTTTAGCTAGCATACTCCTGCAATATTTCTCACCCAATAACCCACCCAGGATTTTTTAATTCAGCTTTCACAAAAATTGATGGCGCGATCGCCTATCAGATCGAAATAGCTATAGCCATGCTCATCTTTGCCAGCCTTGCCGCCAGTGCCATAGAAGGATTTTTCCAGAGCATTAATAATTGTAGGACTTACGCACTGTACAAACGAATCATCTTGTGTGTTAGTCTATACGTTGCTTAGACACCACTTCTTGGCAGTGCTAGCGATCGCCCAGTACGAGAGATAAATGACGAACGGACAAAACGGACAAAACGGACAAAAGAAAAAATTAGAAACTCAGCTTTGGAATATTGCCGATTCGCTACGGGGCAAGATGAACGCCGATGAGTTTCGGGATTATTGCTTAGGGTTTATTTTCTATAAGTACCTATCCGAGCGTCAGCATCTTTACGCTAATGATATTTTGGCTGAGGATGGCATTGATTTTCTAGAGCTTGATGAGTCGTCGGAAGAGGGGCAGGAATATTTAGAGGCAATTAAAGAGGAATCTATTGCCGAGTTGGGTTATTTTTTGAAGCCATCTGAGTTGTTTAGTTCTCTGGCTAAACGGGCATTAGGCAATCAGGCGGATAAGGATGAGATTAGTGATGAGGAGTTAGAAAAGAGTTCAATTTTTATTTTGGGGGATTTGACGGATGTTTTAAACAACATTGAACGCTCCACAATGGGCAAAGAAAGTGAGGAAGACTTTGATCATTTGTTTGAGGATCTGGATCTGAATTCGACGAAGTTGGGGCGGACTCCGAAGGCGAAAAATGCTTTAATTGCCAAGATTTTAGTGCATCTGGATAAGATTGATTTTCGGTTGGGAGACACCGAGAGCGATGTTCTGGGGGATGCCTATGAGTATTTGATTGGGCAGTTTGCCAGTGGTGCGGGGAAAAAGGCGGGGGAGTTTTACACGCCGCAGCAGGTTTCTAAGGTATTGGCGAAGATTGTGACGACGGGAAAGGAGCGGCTGAAGTCGGTTTATGATCCTACTTGTGGTTCGGGTTCTTTGTTGCTGCGGGTGGCGCGGGAGGTGGAATCAGTCGGGGATTTCTATGGGCAAGAAATGAACCGCACTACTTACAACTTGGCGCGGATGAACATGATTTTGCATGGGGTGCATTATCGGAATTTTGATCTTAGGCAAGAGGATACGCTAGAGAACCCCCAGCATGAGGGTATGCGGTTTGAGGCGGTGGTGGCGAATCCGCCGTTTTCGGCGCAGTGGAGTGCGAATAAGCTGTTTGAGTCGGATGATCGCTTTAGTCAGTATGGGAAGTTAGCCCCAGCTTCTAAGGCTGATTTTGCATTTGTGCAGCACATGCTGCATCACCTAGATGAGAACGGCATTATGGCGGTGGTGTTACCCCACGGAGTTTTGTTTCGAGGAGGGGCGGAGGAGCATATTCGCCAGTATCTAATCAAGGAGCGGAATTGGTTGGATGCGGTGATTGGGTTGCCTGCGAATATTTTTTATGGGACGAGTATCCCGACTTGTATTTTGGTGTTGAAAAAGTGCCGGGAATCTCCTGAAGATGTTTTGTTTATTGATGCGAGTGCCTATTTTGAGAAGGCGAAGAATCAGAACTATTTGCGAGATGAGGATGTTGAAAAAATTATTTCCACTTATCGCCAAAGGATAGAGGAGGAGAAGTATAGCTATCGCGCACCGTTAGCGGAGATTGCCGAGAATAATTTTAATTTAAATATTCCTCGTTATGTGGATACGTTTGAGGAGGAGGAGGACATTGATCTGGCGGCTGTAGCGGCAAAGTTGAGGCAGTGTGATCGCGATATGGTGGCGATCGATAAAACGATTCAGGGGTTTTGTGATGAGCTAGGGATTGATGCGCCGTTATGAGTAAGAGGTTAAGTCAAAATGTGCCTAAGTTGAGATTTCCTGAGTTTAAAGGTGATTGGGAATATTTTAAGATTGAAGACATTGCTTCAGTAACATCAGGTGGAACTCCCAACAGATCAGAGCCTAGCTTTTGGAATGGTAATATTCCCTGGGTTACTACAAGTGAGATCGGTCAAGCTGAAATACATGACAGCATTGAAAAGATAACAGAAAAAGGACTACAAAATTCTTCTGCGAAAATCTTCAAGAAGGATACTATTTTACTTGCAATGTATGGGCAAGGAAAAACTCGCGGGCAAGTTTCTATTTTAAAGATTGAAGCAGCAACAAATCAGGCTTGTGCAGCAATTGCACTAAAAAGTGATTTTAATTCGCAATTTGTTTACTATTTCCTTTTTAAGGAATACGAGAATTTGAGAGTATTGGCAAATGATGGCTCTCAAAAAAATTTAACAGCAGGACTAATCAAGCAATATAAAGTTCCAGTAACACACATTAATGAACAAGAAAAGATTGCTAGTTTTTTGGGGGCTGTCGATCGCCGTCTAACCCAACTCCGCCACAAGCAGGAACTCTTGCAGATCTACAAACGCGGCGTAATGCAAAAACTCTTCTCTCAACAAATCCGCTTCAAGCAAGACTATTATACGCCCTTTCCTGACTGGAAACGTAAAAAATTAAGTGACATTTCAAAACCTGTAAAACGAAGTCTTGAACTTGAAAAAAACGTTCCAGTAATGTCTATTTCTGCTGGTTTTGGTTTTTTAAACCAGAAAGAAAGATTTAGTCAAGTTATAGCTGGTTCAAGCTTAGATAAATATACTTTGATACACAAGGGTGAATTTTCTTATAACAGAGGTGCATCTAAAGCTTTTCCTTATGGTTGTATTTATCTAATGAAAGAACATGAAGAAGCATTAATTCCATTTGTTTATAGGACTTTTCAATTAACTCATGGCATTAAGTCTTTTTTTGCTCAATATTTTTTAACAGGTATTCTAGATAGAGAACTTCGCAAACTTATTTCTTCTTCTGCGAGGATGGATGGACTATTAAACATTGGAGAAAAAGATTTTTATACTTTATCTATTCCCTTCCCAGTTGAAGAAGAACAAGAAAAAATAGCTAATTTTATAACCGCAATCGATCAAAAAATTGAAGCGATATCTCGGCAAATTTATCACACTGAACGATTTAAGAAAGGCTTACTCCAAAAAATGTTTGTGTAGTGGGGTGTTATGGAGAGTTTAGAAGCGTTAGTGAAGAGACATCTCAAAGAATTCCCCGACTTTCAATACTATGGTGCATTTGCCGAATTTATTAGCGCAATTGAAAACTATCACCAAGATTTACATACAGGTGTGAGCTTAGACTGTTGTAATTCTCTACTACAAAGCATTTGTAAAACAATAATTACTCAAATTGATCCGAGAGTAGAAGGAAAAAGTTTAAATAAAGGTGCGAAAAGTGAAACTAATAATCTCATCTGTGAGGCAGCTAAGTTACTTCAAAAAAATGATGATATCTACGAGAGGGATTTTATTAGTAAACTCTCACAGATAGGAAAACATATTAATGAATTAAGAAATGCGAGAGGTGATTTATCTCACGGAAAATATATCCCTAAAGAACTGCTTAACGATCAAGATTTATCGCGGCTACTGAGGGAAATAACAGAAAGCGTATCCCGTTATCTCATATCTTCGTTTTTCAGTTTTGCATTGGAAAAGAAGTCAAAAGAAAATTTTGAAATAGAAGAAAACAGAATTAGATATGAAGATAATCCAGAATTCAATGATTTGCTAGACGAAGAGTATCCCTTGGACGGCAAACTACTTTACAGCCAAGCATTATATAAACTGTACTATGAAGATTATGAGATCCGGCTACAAACCTTGCTTGATGAACAAGCATTGTTAGACGAAGAGTAGGGCATTACGGATAAATCCATTTGTGTAAAATAAAGTGCAGCAGAGATTTTTCTACATGAAAGTGTGCGAGTCATCCAATCCAGGAGTTTCCCTACAATGATCGCAGCCAAAGACAAACCCACAAACTTAACCCCACAAGAATACTTTGCCTGGGAAGCAACGCAACTGGAAAAGCACGAGTATATCAACGGCGAAGTTTACGCCATGAGCGGCGGTAGCGTCAATCACGGTCGTATCGCCATCCGCTTCACCGCCATGTTCGACAGCCACTTAGAAAATACAGGTTGCATCACCGTAAATTCTGATGTCAAAGTCAATATCTTTGGCAGTAATAACTATACCTACCCAGATGCCAGCGTTACCTGCGACGATCGCGACAAAACCACCACCCAATATATTACCTACCCCTGCTTAATCGTCGAAGTCCTCTCCGTCAGCACCGAAGCCTACGACAGAGGTGGCAAGTTCAGAATGTACCGCCAAAACCCAGCCTTAATCGATTACCTACTAGTCAGTTCCACTAGCATCGAAATCGACCTGTATCACAAAAACGACGCAGGCGACTGGTTGATTATCAACTACAAAGCAGGCGATACAATCGAACTCAAAAGCATTAACCTCAATTTCCCTATTGAACAAGTCTATCGCGGTTTAACCCTCACTCCAGAAACCCCAACAGACATCATTAGGGAATAGTTAGTAGGTAATACTTTTATCCCATTCCCCACTCCCCTATGCCCCAAACCGAAGCCGAACTTGAACAAAAACTGATTGAACGTCTAACAACAGGATTGGGCTACGAACCTGTCACCCTTCGTAATGCCGAAGACCTGAAAGCCAACCTCAAAACCCAACTGGAAAAACATAACGGTATCAAACTCAGCGACACAGAGTTTAAAAGCATCCTCAACCACCTCGATAAAGGTAACGTCTTCGATCGCGCCAAACGCCTCCGCGACAAAATGGAACTCAGCCGCGACGACGGCAAAACCTTTTACCTAGAATTCCTCAACACAGAACATTGGTGTCAAAACCAATATCAAGTCACTAACCAGATTACCCAGCAAGGCAATTACAAAAACCGCTACGACGTAACCTTGCTGATTAACGGCTTACCCCTCATCCAAATTGAACTAAAACGCCGAGGACTGGAACTCAAAGAAGCCTTCAACCAAATCAACCGCTACCAGCGCCATTCCTACGGCGCAGATAATGGACTGTTTCAATATGTCCAAATTTTCGTCATCTCCAACGGTGTCAATACCCGCTACTACGCCAACAACCGAAAACAAGAATTTAAACAAACTTTCTACTGGGCAGACCAAGAAAACAACCTGATAACCCAACTAGAAGACTTCGCCGACAGCTTTCTGGAGAAATGCCATGTATCCAAAATGATCTGTAAATACATCGTCCTGCACGAATCCGACAAAGTGCTTATGGTGCTGCGTCCTTACCAATACTACGCAGTAGAAGCCATTATCGAGCGAGTGAAGAATACCGATAAAAACGGCTATATCTGGCATACCACTGGCTCAGGCAAAACCCTCACCAGCTTCAAAACTGCCCAAATTCTCACCCAACTCCCCAAAGTGCATAAAGTGCTGTTCGTGGTTGATCGCGCTGACCTTGACTACCAAACCAGCAGAGAATTTAATTATTTCAGCCCCGACTGCGTAGACACCACTGACAACACACGCCAACTGGTAGAACAAATGGCTGGGGATAATCGCCTCATTGTCACCACTATCCAAAAACTCAACACCGCCATCAAAAAGCCTCGCCATGAAGTCGCAATGGAGAGCTTGAAAGATAAGCGCATTGTGTTCATCTTTGATGAGTGTCACCGTTCTCAATTTGGCGAAACTCACAAAAATATTGTCAAATTCTTTACCAAAGCCCAAATGTTCGGCTTTACCGGGACTCCCATCTTTGCCGATAACGCTGCTAGCAACGAACATGGTAAACGCACCACCAAAGACCTATTCCAGGAATGTCTGCATAAATATGTGATCACCAATGCGATCGCCGATGAAAACGTTCTTAAATTTTCCGTCGAGTATTGGGGCAAAATCAAACGCAAAGACGGCACGCTGATCACAGAGCCAAAATTAGACCGAGAATTCTTTGAAAATCCCGACCGAATTTCTCTAATTGTCGATTGGATTATTGCCAACCATAACCGTAAAACCCACGGAAGAAAATTCTCCGCCATGCTCTGCGCCAGCAGCGTGGACACCCTAATTACCTATTACGACACGTTCAAAAACAAACAAAAACAGGGATTACATGACCTACGAGTGATCACGATTTTTACCCCTGGCTATAACGAAGAAGACCAAGACGCAAACGGCTTAATTGGAGAACCTGATTTCAATATCAGTGCAGATACAAGCAACCGTAGCCATAGCCGCGACAAACTGAATCAATTTATCGCGGACTATAACCAAATGTACCAAACCCAACATTCCGCCAAAGATAGTCAGGCTTTCTATGCCTACTATAAAGACATCGCCAAGCGGATGAAAGACCGCGATCGAGAAAACTTTCAGGATCAGGAACGCGCCGATATTCTGTTAGTCGTCAATATGTTTCTCACGGGTTTTGATGTCAAAAAGCTCAATACGCTTTACGTTGACAAAAATCTGAAGTATCACGGATTAATTCAAGCATACTCCCGCACTAATCGCATTTTGGGGGAACTTAAATCCCAAGGGAATATCGTCTCTTTCCGTAACCTCAAAGAGAATACTGATCAAGCCGTTGCCCTCTTTTCCGATACCAACGCCAGCGAAGAAATTTTCATTGAACCCTACGAATACTACACTGAAAAATTCAATGAAGGTGTGCAAGAACTGAGAGCGATCGCCACTATCCCTAACGATGTAAATAAACTGATTAGTGAAGACGACCAAGTTAAGTTTGTTAAAGCCTTTCGTAATCTTATCCGTTTACAGAATGTAAGTAAATCATTTACTGAATTTAGTTTTTCCGACTTGAATCTGGATGAACAAACCTTTGAAGATTATAAAAGCAAATATCTGGACATCTATGATAAAACGCGATCCAAACCCGATGACGAGAAAGAATCTTTGGTTGAGGAAGTCGATTTTGAACTGGAACTGATCCAGCGAGACGAAATTAATGTCACCTATATTCTTGAACTTTTGGGCAAACTCCAGCGAGATATGAAGGATGATGCTACGGAGGAAGATTACCAAAATCAGAAAGCCTATATCCTTGAGATAATTGGAAAAGAAGTCCAACTACGCAGCAAGCGGGATCTGCTTGAGAAATTTATCGAAGAGCGGCTACCCACCCTTGAACCCGAAGAAAAAGTCGAAACCGTCTTCCAAGACTTCTGGACTCAAGAACGTGTTGAAGCGATTCAGCAACTCTGTATAGAGGAGAACCTCAAGATCGAAGTCGTTAATCAAATGATTGCCGACTACAAATTTTCTGGGAAAGAACCGTTAAGGGAAACTGTGTTGAGTGCTTGCAACGAAAAACCGAAATTATTAGAGCGTAAAAAAATCTTTGCGCGAGTCGTATCAAAGTTACTCGACATCATCAACAAATTTGATGACGCTCTTGGTGAGCTTGGGGAGGAAGAATAACACAGTTCTCAAAGCGATCGCCCCCCAGTGCGTAGCAACAAATAAAGCGATCTCCCTTCTGTTCTCAATCCTAAGTAAAGCGATCGCCAATCGCCCCTCACAAACCACCTGCTTTTGACAATTAGTTGTCTATCGCTGTGTTGTTTCGCGATTGCTGTAATCGATGTGTTGTTGCTTCAAGCTTTTGAATCGCTTCATTCAGATCGAACTCGATTAGTACTTGTATAGAGTGTCCACTCGGCTTGCCCTTTCTGCGAGCAACCTCATCTAGTAATAAATTCCGAACAGATTTAAGCCAATCCAATTCCTCAAGTAATTTTTCATTGTTGTCATCGAACTTATATCGTTCTTTTATTGCATAACCAATAGTCTGCCGATCTTCAAATTTGAGTTGCAACAAGCCTTCTAGAAATTCAGTTGTATTTATGCTTTTCAATATAGGTATTTCAGCAAATCTCAGTCCTGGTAAGCCCCAGTCATGCGAGTTATTTAAGGAGATTATGTCGCGGAATTTCCATTGATCGCTTTGCATGATAGCAAGTAGCTCTCTCCCAAGATTAGGTAAAATCTCAACCCTTGCTGAATCTTGAGCTTTTTCAAGGTATGTACAAAAATCTTGAAATTCTTGGAGTTTTGCGCCTTGAAACCCAAGCCCCATGTATCCCCCAAATATACTGTCAGCCGTAGAAACTGAATAAGATACCAGCTTTGATGGATTATTATTTTTCAGCCAATCAATATAGAGTTTTGAACTAGCCAAAATTTCTTCTTTAGTTTTTGAATATAGCCCAATGTCAGAAAAATAGAATAAAAGCCCTGTTACATGCTTTAGAATTCCGGGATCGTAAAATTCCGCGTCCCTGTTTAAGTATTGTGTTTCAACTTCATTGAGCAAAATAACAAATTCGTCATCACTAAGATGATAAAAATGCCATAATTTAATCCATTTGGGTGTATTTTCGTCTTGAAAATATATACTGCTAGCAAGTGATTGATTGAGTTCTTGTAAATCCAAACTACCTTTATCAAAAAAAGTTTGCCACCATACCGCGCTGGGAAATGGATCGTATAACCTTAACGAAGAATACTTACTAATTACTTCTTGGAGTGTTTTCCCTTCGGTATCATTTTGCCCTTCATTTGAATTCGCAAACCCATCCCTACTTTCCCGTATACTCTTCACGCTCATGTTTGCAGATGCTTCTAGCAAACTGCTAATATCTGTAGGAAGCATTTTCCCGTGCCTAATTTCAATTGAAAAAGGTGTAAGGAACTTTAAAACCTCCTGAAGAAGCTCTGGTTTATTCTTTGCTCTTTCTGGCAAAACATCAAAAATTCTTTCAAAATCTAAAACTACCTGCTTTAAAATTCTTAAATTCTCGCACTGGGCTTGGTTGTATAAGTTTTGGATTAATGAGGTGCTGTTAGACAAGAACTCGCTCGCATCCCGATTACTTACCCCTTTCAAAAAATTTTCGAGTGCCTGGTCAAATTCTAGGTAAATTGCAAAAGTTTTACCAACTAGCTTTTCTTTGATGGTTGTATACTCGGAATTTTTTTCTAGCTTCGTTTCATCAGTAACGATAATTACTTTTAATTCTTTTTGTTCAACAAAACTGTTGATATACCCCAGTATATTGACGATATTCATACTGCATCGTTCTAAATCATCAAATATTACAACACTTTGCTCAAGGTTTGTAAAATACTCAGTGAGATTGACGTTAGGAGATGCAACGCTAATTGTGCCATCGTCTCTACCATCATGATTAAAATCGACTTTTAGCGTGCCTTTTATAATTTGTGCAAGGATATTGCCTGCCAGTGCTATTGGTTTCGACGACAAGGCAGGAAATAGTTGTTGGAAAAATGCATTCTCTATCTCTGAGAAGCTAGTTACACCATTAAGGCTGACATACAAGCATTTTCGCTTTTTCTCCCTTAAGCTCTCGCAATACCTTTTGATAAACCATGTTTTACCAGATCCCCATTTACCTTTAAGCAAAACAGCGAATCCAGGTGCATCAGGCAAATTACAGTAATAATCTAAATACTCTATGATATGGCTGTTGAGTTGCGCGTTATGCTGTTTCATGTTGCTCAAAATTACTAAAATCAATGCTTTTTCGTGGTTAATCTTGGCAGCGATCGCCTGACAATAAAAAGCACGCTCTTAAGATACGTACTTTTTTCTAGTATCAGCCGGATGATTCTATCCCATATTTTCAGTAATGGAAAGCGATCGCACTCCCTCAAGCCAAACACAAAGAAATTTCCCTAGTGAAATTCCCCTAGCAGCAAAATACTCCTGAAACGTTAGGTGGAAAAGGGAATAATACCGATGTAACCGTAATTGATATCAATTTTTATTTATACTAAACTCCTATAACTTTAATTCCAGACTAAAATTACCGAACAATATCTTGCCCAATTCCTGAAAATCTAACCCAAACAATTGGGATACACTAATCTTCGCCTTCTCGCACACAGCAATAATCAACTTCACCAAATGATAAGGTTGACTTTGATTTCTTGTTGAGGCTATCCTCAACGATTCCATGATTCCCCCTAAATCTCCTAATAACTTCAAATCCTTTCCACTTGCTTGTTCAAACACAAACAAAATTAATTGTAATTTTCGGGTTAACTCGATTGGGATGGATTTATATCCTAATTGGGGAGTAAGTGCAATTAATTCGCTAATTCCTTGAATATTAACTCGATATTTCTCTATATCCTCTTCGCCTTTAATTTTCTGTCCTAACCACCCATAACAGCGAGAACAAAATCCCGCAAGTGAAAACTTAGCCATCACAGGTAAACGCGAACCACAATGAGGACATTCTTCTACTAATCGCTGTTTGTGAATCAAACAAAATTCTACATCCTTAAATGACCATAATAATGGTTCATAAATAGTTTTGTTATCCTGCTGCCACTCTTTCCAACAACAAGGACACCAAGCGCGATAGTTCCGAAATAACCCCTTGTCATAAATCATTCCTTTCCAGCTTAAAAGAGTCAAAAAACGTAAATCCTGACGCATTGTTAACTCTTCTAAGACAGTGACTAACTTTCCTGTCATTTCTCGCATTCCGTTGATAGCTGGTTTAGCATCCCTATTTCCTAATAAATAACTGACACTCTTTTGCAGTAACTTCGATTTATCTTCATTTTCCAAAATAAGTAGCGCAATTTCCCCCATAATAAGCTTCTGGGCAGTTAAACAATGCTCCTGTGCCAAACGATTAAGATAACTGCTGAGACTTTCTGTATGGGGAGTTCCCACACCCACAGGTTCAAGACAAAATAAGCGACTCCGTTGAGGGATTTCTAGAGGTTTTGGACTCCAAAGTTCCTCATAAATACTCATGCCTCTTGATTAACTCCTACTAAGTCTCTCCCTACCTTACGTTCCCCAACTTTTCCACCTTTTTTCACAGGTTGAGAATTGATAGATTCAGGCTTTTCAATTTTTTCTTCGTTATTATATAGAACAGCTAAACGGGTTTCTCCTGCTTCTAACTCTTTTTGAATTGTTTTTCGTCTTCCTGCTGATAATTCCCTCGCTTTAAAATCTTTCATCCTTACTGTTTTAGCCCCCTCGTCTAACGCATTTTTGAGAGCGCGATACCACCAACTTTTCAGAATGCCCACACACCCTATCGAGTATTCCATAAAATATTCCAAATGTTCCTCTAATTGGGGTTGATGTTCAACTGGCAAATACTGTTGTAAAGTCTTAATTACCTTAGTAAATTCTTGTTGATCTTCCGATTTAGCCAGATAATAGGGAGATAAATAATAATCTTCACTTCTTCTTCCCACTTGACCATTGACTTCTTGACATTTTAAAAGTTCATAAGTTCCAAATAAAATATGAACTGTTTGAGTTTTATTAGCCAGTGATTTAAGCCAGTTCATTTGAACATTTATTTGTCTTCCTCCTGCAACATCAAATAAGTGCTGTGCTTCATCTAAGGTATAAGCTTTTAATTGACGGTGTAAAAAAACCTTTTGCATTGTTCGACGCAAAGCTTTAGCATTTTTTCCTTCATGATCTCCTATTAGATTATCTGAGTTGTCATCCTCTAAATCAACTCCATAATTTTCTTTATAATCAATTAAAACTTCCTTCAAAGATTCCAAAACTTGAATATAGTAATCAGAATAGTTAAACTTTCCTCCTTCAGCACCATCTACCTCGATTCCTCCTACCACTAAGCTTCCTGGATTAGAAATAATTTCGTCTGCAAAATGTTTAAGCAATCGTTTTTCAAATTCTGCTTTTAACCGTGATTTTCCTACCCCTGTTACCCCAAACACCAGATAAACTAAAGCATCATCCGGTTCTATAGCATTTTTTAGTAGCTGCTCTAGAACCAGTTTAATATTGCGATGAGGAACAATTACATCTTTAAAATACTTAAGTTTATTATCAGTTGGTGCTTGTAAAATTTCTTGAGGGAAACGACGATTTGTAACCATTACCACAATTCCTCTTCAGCAAAAGCCTGAATATCATCAGGATTAAATTTTTTGGGTAGACTAGGCTGTAAATTCTCCTCTTTTAAATCTATTAAATCTAGATTTTCTTCTATTGTTCGACTATCTTGAGATAAATGCTGTTCAGTATTTGATATATTTAATAATACCGCACTACTCAGGTTTCCTTCAATTAAATTGAAAACTAATTTAGCAGATTGATCTCGACGAATTTGTAGTATTAATTCTTCATGCTCTTCCGCATTATTAAGTAAGTCAACAATCTCTTTAGAACCTACATATTGACTTTGATTATAGATTTGCCGTTTTCGTCTGCAAATTGTTGTGGCTATTGCTACCGCCTTCTCTGAATGTCCTTGAAACTTCATATAATAATTGGATAAACACTTTACCCAATGATTATTAACATAGGCATAAGTAACACCATAATCTAGAGGGTCATAGCGAACGGGAATAGATTGATTCTCAACACTGTAAAATTCATCTGTCCAATAATTTTGATAGTTGACTCTAATTCCTTGACCAGGAATAACTTTGGCCATCCCCTTATTGTTCGTCGGTAAGGTTAAAATCTTGAATTGCTCATCATACTTAATATATTGATGAGGGCGATGTCCGGTTTTAGCTAACCCTAATTCAAAAGCCTTATGAGGAGACATTCCTTCTAAAGCAGGATGCTCTGCTTTATCATAAACTCCATAAGCATAACCAAATGCCAAATAATCGTATAATTCTTCTAAATTCCAGACAGCTAAACTTTTGGGATTATTTGCTTTTTTAACGAGGCGGACGTGCTTCATGATTTGGGTATTCCCCCTCAAGTTATTAATAAATTCAGTATTTTGTGAGCCAAACCAACGTTCAATAATTGAACTAAATTTAGGGCAATCCTTGGGACGATGCTTTTTGCTGGCTTCAAAACGCGCTAACAATGTCTCAAAATAAGTAGAACTAAACTCTTTTCCGTTATCCACAACAATCCATTCAGGAAATCGTCCAAACCGTTGTACACAGATGCGAATAGCCATCATACAAGAACGGTAACTTGGATTATCAAAGGTAAGGTATAAAGCTAAAATCCTCCGACTATAGGCATCAATCATGCCTGTTATCCAAGGTCTGCCTAAATTTTTGCCACTATAAGGGCAGATACACTCAACATCAAGCTGTGTGTGGTCAATATGAACGATTTCGAGCGGGCGATCTCCATGACGAGGGGTCGTAGGTCGAATTAACCAAGGCCCCAACAGATTATTTGCTGCACGAGATCCCATTCGTTTTTTAGTTTGTTCATAGCTGTTTCGTTTTTTCACTCTCTCGTAATAAAAGGTATGACTGGGAATAGGAGAAATTCGTCCCGATTCCTGCCATTTATCCTTTAAAAATTGATACGTCTGCCAAACATTTTTTTGTTTAGAAGTTTCATATTGTTTTTCAATCACTTCTTTATCAATAAATTCTAAATCTTCATCGGAATAACGAGGGGTTGGATTGCCTTTGTATTGGGGAATTAAGCCAATAAACCCACATCCGTATTTTTGTTGGGCTTTTCGATATTTTGCTTTCCAGTCGCGTAGAGTTCGTTCTGATAGCTCGCATTTCTGAGAAATATAAGGTTCTTCCCCTAAAAAAAGCTTAATAGCTGCATAACGATAATTTGCAGTTTCTAAGGCTTTAGGACTGGCCTCTAGAAAGTATTGCCATCCTTCCTCATCTAAAGTTGTATGGCTTTCTGTCTGAAGATTACTAATTTCTCCTAATTCGATTAATTGTTGAAATTCTGCATAAGTCCAGCGAATAATTCCTTGCTCTCCTCTAAAAATGATTTTACTTTCCCCAATATGGTCAATAGTGAGGCTTTTTCCATCTAACAAAAATGATGACCCCACTTTAAGATCAAATATCGATACATTGCTGGATACAGGTTCACAATAATCATGAGTGGCCGTGATATAAGCTTCGGCGGTAGCTTGGTCACGGAATAGATGAACTTTCTCTTGTTCCACCAAAGCTACTTCACTTAAATTCACATAGACTTTTTCGAGGGCAATTAAGGTATTAATATCATCAATAGTGGCATTTTTCGCCTTCTCAAGCAGATTGGTGAGGTTAATACTGGGATAATTGACGATAATCTCTTGAAGATTGACTTCTACTTGCTCATTAAGGATATATTGTTGATTTAAATATCCTTGTTTGTAGGGTTGTAAATATTTCTGATTGCGATATTTGACCCAATCAATTTCACTATCTGAGCGAAGACGATAATAATATCCTAAGTTCTTGATATATTCTTGAACAATGACATCCACCCATTGTCTTTCTATTTTTTGATAGCGATAAGGCTGTTCCTCACTAAGTTTTTCCAGTCTTTTCTCTGTTTTCCACTCTTCAAAACCACAACAATCCTTTCTCATTACAAAGAAATCGGGATAATGACCGATAGTTGTGGCTTGTTTACCTTGTGGTGAACATTTAATACTAAATTTAATCGGTTGATCCCAATATTCTAAAACTTGGTCGTCATATTCATAAAATTGAGTAATAGCCGGTAATTCAACAGTATGAGACTCAAATTGAATCGTTCTACCCATCTTTGAGCTAGCATAGGGGCCATGAACGTTTCTTCCTCCTCCTTTGACTTTACGAGCAGGTGGGGAAGTCCTAATTTGGTTAACCAAATCTCTTTGTTGTTGGGAGAGCCGCAAATTATTACACCATGCTTGAAACTCAACATCATAGAGCATGGTTATCTCCTCTAAAATTAGTACAATTTTACCTATAAAAACACCATAACAAGTTCAGACTATTTCGGCAAGGTCAAACTTTAAAATTGCTATTTCGGCAAACTCAGGCTTTAAAAGCTGGTTATATTAAGATATTCCTGGAACGGAGTTAATGCAATTTGAGACAATGCGGTGGCAAAATCAAACTTTAAAAGACGGCACAACCAAGCTTTAAATTACAATTGTCTTTGGCTACGATCATGATGGAGTTAGCTCTTGTGTAGCGAAATTGATGGTATAGAAATCCGGTTTGATTATTGAAATCGCTTGGCTTAATAGGCAATAGGCACTCTTACAATAGGCAAGAGGATTTCAGAAGATTAAGGTATACCAAATTTTTTTCAAAAATCAAATATGAGTCCTATTACCTTATTTTATACAAACATTTTTTGGAGTAAGCCTTTTTTGAATTGTTCGGTTTGGTCAATTTGGCGGGAGAGGGCTTCGATTTTGCGATCAATAGCAGCCAAGAAATTGGCTATTTTTTCTTGCTCTTCTAAACTAGGAACTTTTATTTTTATTTTTTTGCAAATTTCCGCATTAAGTTTTGGTTGTGCAGTGCGTAGGCGTTCGCGTAGCGTCTCGTAGAGAAGCCCGTCGCAGACATCGCAGCAGCGAAAAGTAAAGGCAAACTTTTGGTGAGGTAGAAGCGTGTAGACGCGCATCGGCTTTTGACATTCTGCCATCTCTGCACCAGTTAAGACCATACACTACCTTAACTTTATTGGTAAAGCAGGTACTAGGAACACAAATTTATGAAGCGATCGCTTGATGCTGTAGAGTTTGGCTTGGACGCATCTTTAAATGAAGATAAACCTGTGATTTCGTTGTGGTTATAAGATATTGATCAACAATTAGTGCTGTACATTAACTAATTATTTGTCACTGTAAATCTATTTTGTCTGAGATTTTATTGATGAGTGCGATCGCACCCTTAAATACCGTTGTAAATTTATACTATTGCATATATAGTAAAATTTCTTTACAAACCTTAAAGAATAAGGCGATCGCTTTCCAGTTCTCTTAGATAATTCATGCACACAGGACTTACACACCTATTGCAGATAGTAGTTACAAAAAAGCTTGGTTAGTCGCATAACCAAGCTTTTAGCTATCTCAATCAATCATTGTCGGTAGAGTAATCTACCGACAACCCATTAGCTACCAGGTTGTTCCAAATTAACCTTGATAACTTTGTTTTTTTCTTGCTCAGTTTTAGGCAGTGTCAGATTCAAGATGCCGTCTTTATAATCTGCCGTAACGTTAGTATTTTTAATTCGAGCAGATAGAGGAATTACGCGTTGAAATTTACCGTAATGAAACTCACTTCTCGTAACACCTTTTTCCTCAGTTTTAGTTTCTGACTTCCGCTCACCGCTAACGTAAACAGCATTTTCTGTTACTTGCACATCCAGGTCTTTCGCTTCTATCCCTGGCAGTTCTAGCTTCAGATGAATCGCATTTTCAGTTTCTTGGATTTCAGCAGCAGGAACTTTGCTCAAGCCTTTGTCAAACAATACAGATGGTAGTCTGGTGTCTTCAAATAAATTATTGATTTGATTTTGTAGAGTATCAATTTCTCTCCAAGGATTCCAACGGACTAGTGTCATAACACTTCCTCGCATCAGTTAGCTTTTGTTTAATCAGTTTTGCACTTCAATTTGTGCTTACATATTCATATTATTTAGAGTAAAACCTGTTGTAACTTCGGTTATTAGCACTAAGTTATTGATGATTACCGTACCAAATAAAACATGAAAAAAATTACGGTTTACTCTAATTTGTATGTTCGGTAAACCCGAATGATAAATTGGAGTAAACTAATAAATCTGCTGTTAAAAGGGATAGTGCAGAAATTAAATGCCTGTGGTGAAAAGTGACGCTCTAGTGTTGCTAACAAAACCGTGAGAGACTTTTCGCTAAATTGAGCTACGCCTACAACTCAGTCACAGCGCTGCATAAATTTTTAGATTACCTCAGTTAAATACATATCCGTTCAAGTTTGTCCTGAACTTTACTCCCGATTTATTAAACAACACAGTATCAGCGATGAAACTCTTTCCCTCGCTCAATGTTGCACACATAGTTGATTCTATTGTTCTACCTAGAATTGCTAGAACTCAAATAGCTGCTCGTAGCAAGAATGGTACATCAATAAATACAGCTATCAAATCTAATACTTTAGATAGCCATTCCCCAAATATCAATTACCTCAAACCCTTTGATACTGCTGTTCTTGCTTATCAGATGATGGGTCTTAGCAATTTTAAATGAGCCATCGGATTCAGCTATTGCACTCAATTAAATCACCCGAATGGGTGAAGAATAAATCAACCGTTCAGGTGAACTGAGTGCAGGAAGTTGAGACTGATAAAAAATAAGACTCTATTACTCAAGAATACTAATTGCACTTTAGTATAACTAAGGATAATCCTATGAAAATCTCCATATTACTCGATTCTGTACTCATTGTTACTTCTATTACTCTATTGCCTGGAATCGGTGGCGCTCAAACATCTACTAAAAATAATGGCGAACCTCTAGTTATCAACTCTAGCAATTTATCCACTCATTCTACAAACGTCAGCTACTTCAAACCTTTTGATGCTGCATTTCTAGCTTATCAAGGTAATCTAAATGCTATCGAGTCACACCTGACATCATTCAGTACTAATAGCAATCTATCTAACTAAGTATATAGCAGAGGTTTGTAATGGATTTATGAAATGCTGTACCATACCACAAGCCTTGGTGGTTAGGACATCATCTGTTGATGAAACTTAGACACAAAAAGACTTTTCACCCAGTCCCCAGTCCCTTGCTATATCATCTCGTTGCTTTGACAAGAAAACGTGTCATCAGAGAAGAAAAGCTGCTTTCTCCCCCTAATCATTATCCCATTAGCAAAAATCACTTTAACCCTTCCAACCTTGGAAGGGTTTTTAGTTGGTGCTTGCTCTAGCGTGTCTCCCTTTCCACAACACACCTTTTCCAGAGGAAAGCGGGGGGAAGATCACAGTAGCGTTTGAAGCCTAGTATTCACTTCTAGAATGTTTGTATAGCAATACTTTTACTCTGTTATTACCAAGATACGTAGGCGTAGCTAGTTGTTCGCGTAGCGTCTCGCAGAGAAGACATCCCCCCTTCCACAGAGACTTAGGATAGCACACTACTAAAAAAAAGAGTCGGGTAATAAATTATTTACTGTTCTCTCAAATTAACGTTGTTAAGTTACTCAGCAGGTGTAGTTCTCACCTCTAAGCTGTGTTAGATATTGTGACGCGAAACAGGAGTATAGATACGTTGCGAAAGCTTTCTCCAGAATCTCCTCTATTTATTTTGTTAATCATTATTGGTTTTTTAATAGTAACTTTTTCAACTTGGTTATCATCTAAACCATTCGTTTTAAAACCATTCGGAGTTAATGATATTATCCAGTTACTCACTTTACAATTATTTATTTCTTTATTATTAGAACGTTCTTTAGAAGTTTTTATAACTACTTGGCGGGGTTCATTTATCGAACAATTAGATATTAGTATTCAGCAAGAAAAGGCTTTAGTATCTGAGAAGATAAGACTTATGGAAGCTCAACAGAAACAGTTTCCATCTTTGGAATCAAATCAAATCAGTGGACTACCGCCAGAAGGAATGAGTTTAGAACAGCAAATCATCCAAAATTTTACGCAAAATCAACAAGATTCATTAAAAATATTCAAGCCACAAATGGATGATATAAATGAAAAGGAGCGTCAAAGAGCAGCCTATAAATCTGATACGCGAACAATTGCTCTATGGACATCCCTTTTATTTGGTCTTTTAATGAGTGCAATAGGTATTCGTTCAATTGAGCCACTTGTGGTTATTGATTTAGATAATCCCATACAAGTAGTTATTTTTCGTTGTTTAGATGCATTGCTGACAGGAGGTTTAATTGCAGGAGGTAGCGAGGGAATTCATAAGCTGATAAAAGTTTTTCTCGATTTTATGGAAGCTACATCTAACCAAATTAAAAATCAGGGATCATCTTGATTTAATTAAGAATCTACACTTGTAAAATACCGCATAATCTTGCAAAAATTATCAGAATTGCAGTAATATAATAATCCAATTCGATTCATAAACTTATTTGCGTAGAAGGCAATAGGCAATAGTCAAGAAGCCTCTTTGAGTTGGACTGAATTTTTTCATCAATTAAATATGAATCCTATATCTATTTTAGATATAGACTGTAATCTTCCCATAGATAATCTTTAATATCTACAAAGTTTTTGTTTGCATTCTTTAAATTACTTAATAAATCTGCCTCAGATAAAACCTTAACTCCTTCAGTTTCCAATTTATTTTTTTGTTGACTCACATAATTTATCAAATAACCTTTAGAGTCTAATATTCTATGTAACGGATAATCTGCAACCGAGGTTTTTTTCAGGTATGTAGGAATAGCTCTTAGATAACTATTATCTACACCTATGCCTTTGATTATCTGTTTGTATGTAACTACTTTTCCACTTGGAATTTTGATAATAAAATCTAGAAATCGTTTATATGGATTTTCAGATAATGCTGAAAATTTATGAGCTTGAATCTGAAAATTACTCCCAACCTCTATTTTACCTGATTTAATAACTACGCCTAAAATTCCTCTTTTGCCTTTGATGTCTTTTAATGATTCTACTAAGTAGGATATTCGTTTACAAGGTTCGCAGTAAAAAGTTAGACGAATTGCCGCACCACTTTTAAAGGTTAGCAAAGATCCAGGGATAAAATTATCAAGTTCTGTACCTGTTATCACAATATTTTCTCGGAATTCTCCTGGTTGAATTGATAAGTCTAAAATATCTTCATACCTAATAATTAAAACCTGTCTGGGACTTATCGGATCGGCATTAATATCTCCTTCTATACCATAACCTACCTTTAAATTTAATGTTTTCATCTCCACCATCGCAGAACCTTGTTTTACTTTGATGAAAAGATGCTTGATTGAGAAAGTCATATTCATTCGGCGGTACGAGCAATTTCAAATTGAGGAGGTGTCAGGGAAATCATTAGATTTAGTAAGAATGAATAAACTTCCATCTCCTCCACGTCCAATTCTTAAGGTTTCATCTAAGTAAGTAATATCCAATGTAGGAGTTCTGCTAGGAGGATTATTAGCTGGGACAATCTTAAATGGGTTAAGTTGAGGAGTATTAATACCAATAATCTTCTCAATCGATAAGTAGCGTTTATCAAAATAAACGTTGATACGTTTGTTCGCTAGAGGCTCTAAATCTTCTTTAGCTGGCTCAAAGCTAGCTGTAACTTTCACATATCCCGATACTAGTCCCAAAGAATGTTTAACTTTAGCTAGATTGAAAAATAATTTGTTAGCAACATCAATAACTTGATAAACTTTACCCAGCTTTAATCCGAATGGAAGGGAAACTAAAGAACGGATTTCTCTAGCTGTAGAGTATTGAAGTTGCCAAGCTCCTTCCAATAAAGAAGTAGCGTAAAGAAGAGGATTGAGATTAGGATTGACGTTTTCCAGTTCTGTTGTCAATTCTTCGATTTCTTCAGCTAAGGTTTTGTCTAGCTGCAAATCAGTAACGGGAGAATCATCGTTCTTGGTTTGAATATTCTCAAGCTTGGCTTGTAATTTTTTCTTAATTAAAAGTTGATTGTTCAATGGTTGAATATTTTAATTTACATATTTTATTACTTTAATTGAACTTTTATGCGGGAGATGCATAAAAGTTCAATTAACTAGATGAGATTAATCAATGAGTTGTGGGGTAGGAATTTGCGTATTGATATCTGCTTGGGAAAAAGTGGGAAGTAACCAGCTGCTCGCACCCGCCTTGAATACTTTCGCGGGTTCGACATTCAATTCAATTGCACCGGTGGCTGGATTGGTTCTAGCAAGAGACTGTGTGCCATCAACGAACTTGACTGCGATTGGTTCAGTTAGCTCTTGTGGTTGAGCGTTCGGGCCTAGAACCACTTTAGAACCTGCGGGTAAGTAAATGCCATCGCAATCCCAATCATCATCTGTGATTGTTCCTGCGCCCAAGAAGTAGAGTTGGGTTGGAGATTTTTTTGGTTTATTGGCATAGACAGCCAACGTTTTTCCTGTTTCATTGCGGCACTGCGCCCGCTTTCTAGCTGTTTCTATGGTATTTTTCTGAAACTGCAATTGTGCCAGTCGCTGCTGGAATTGCTCAGGTGTATAGCCAGCTTGCTCAGGTGTATCTTTTACAGTTAGAAGTTGATTCAGCGCCTGAGTTACCTCAGCATAGTCAGCCCCTTTGGTAAAATCCTTACCTGCCCAAGAAGGTTGAGCAATTACCAGGTTTACCATCAACACGAGAGCGACAAGAACAATTTTGAGAAACTGCATATTTTTCTCCTTTTTTTAATTAATGTTCAGGGCTATTGAAACTTTACCAGATTTCAAAACATTAAAAACTTTACTACAAGCTCTAAATATTTTGCAAAAGTCGCTGATACCTCACACGTAGATCCTCGCCTTAAGCCTCTCCCTGCTCTTTGGGGTTCAAATTTTGTGATTTATGCAAGAGGTTTATTGTAAAAGCGATGCTTACGGCTGGCTGTGCATACATACTTTCTCGCAATTCAATATGACGATGTTACAACCTAAAAGCCGTTTGAATATTATGCTGCAAACTGTTTTCGGAAGTATATTTTGGTAAATACTGATAAATAAATACCATAAATACTAAATTCTATATATTTCATCTTTCTTTTGAGCGATGTTTAGCGAAAAACCTAAATATATCTCTACTTACAACAAAAGTATTTTATTATAAATGTTATCATTATTATACTTTTAGATATACAACATTTATATCTATATTCCATCGCCAGATAGATAAAAATTGGCTGCAAGTTTATTAAATTTACTCAAGGATGTGATATTCAGACTAGGAGTTAACTTACACAATGCCAGACAATCCTGGATTAGGAGAACAAGCGCTAAATAAAGCGGCAGAAATAGGATTATCTAGCCAATTAGATGAAGTAGAAAATTTAGATATAAACATCGAAACAGACCCACTGAAGATGGTTCAGGGGGAGGTGGATACAGTCAAGATTGAAGGTGAAGGTTTGGTTATGCAGAAAGACCTCCGCATGGAGGAATTGCAAATGCAAATGACTAGTGTTGCCATCAATCCTCTGAGTGTGGCTTTTGGCAAAATTGAACTCACTAAACCTACTGAAGCTAACGCACAGGTTGTATTAACCGAAGCTGATATTAATCGCGCCTTCAATTCAGAATATGTGCGATCGCAACTGCAAAGCCAAAAGATACATATTAACGGAGAATTGAGGACTATTGAGCCTCAAAATGTAGAATTTCGGCTACCTGGCGATGGGAAAGTGGCACTAAATGCCAGCATGAAATTAGCAGAAAATGGTGAAAATCAGCAAGTTGCTTTTTCCGCAGTTCCCACGATCAGCAGCAATGGAAAAACTGTTGCTTTGGAAAATGTCGAGTATGGCGAAAGTGAGGAAATATCGCCAGAGTTGACAAAAGCGTTGATAGATCAAACTAGCGAAATTCTGAATTTGAGTAACTTCGATTTAGAAGGAATGAGTCTGCAAGTTAAGCAACTAAAAGTAGAAGTAGGCAAACTAACCCTACAAGCTGAAGCTTATATTGAAAAAATTCCTTCAGCTTAAAAATAGTACGTTAATAAATTCAGGATACTAATAATGGAAACTACAGACACAACGCAAACAGGTTCAACACCTTTCCCCAATATTCCACCAGTTATTGAAAGTAATGATAGTGAGTATCGTGATACTGGCGTACCTAGCACAGTTGCGATCGCAGGGCATCCCTTACATCCCCTAACTGTGATCTTTCCCATCGCCTTTTTAGCCGCCGCCTTGGGAAGTGATGTCGGCTACTGGTTAACTCGTGATTTCTTTTGGGCTAGGGCTTCGCTATGGTTAATCGGACTCGGATTAGGTTTAGGCTTAATCGCAGCAGGAACCGGTCTGAGCGACTTTTTGAAAATTGAACGAGTTCGCAAGCGTACCGCAGGTTGGGTGCATTTGATACTTAACGTTTCTATCCTAGTTTTATCACTTGTCAACTTTCTCCTGCGTTTGGGCGACGCTGAGTCTCGAATAGTACCTTGGGGACTGTTAATCTCGCTGGTTGTTGGTACACTGACTAGCGCTTCTGGCTGGTTCGGTGCTGAACTCTCCTATCGCCACAAAATCGGTGTGGTGGGCGCTGGTAGTAGAAGATATCCGTAAATTTATCCTTGTCTTTGACCGATGGGATATTTTTTATTTGCAACAATGTAGAGACGTAGCACTGCTACGTCTCTACAAGGGTTCTGGATAACGTATATTTAATTTTTGGAAACCTCTAATTTCAACTGGGCTGCATCAGATGCAGCCCAGTTTAGTTTTTAGCTTACGAAAGCACTGGTTGTGCTTCCAGATTCTGGGCCAATACGGTTCGGTTAAAGGGGAAAGGTTTTGAATACATCCTTTACCCAATACCTGCAAACCCATTCCCCAGACCACAAAGAAAATGAAAAATGCTTATCCGAACCGTATTGGATTTTGGGCTTTTTGCTTGAAGACAGTTGGTACTTCCGAACTGAACGCTTCACCTTGAACCACTTCTGAGCGGAGACCATCGCAAATGCAATTATCATATACTATGTCGATAAACTTACCGTAGTATATATTTACTGTATTTTTAGACAGTCGTAACAACCAGAGGTTTATAGCATCTCATCAGAGGCTCAGAAGCGCCCAAAATTGAAAAAGAGTACAGAATTCATCCTGAATTCTTTTTTGTTAAAAAACTGCGTTTATATCTGTCCTGTATGCGGTAACAGCGAGGATAAAAACTCAAACGCAGTTAAAAAGATGACCGTTAATGTCATTCTCTGATGAATCTATTCGGGGTAGAAAACTACCGTCCTTAACTCAATGCTCTGACGAGGTGGAGCATCCGGTGGGCTAGTGGGGTCATCAAACCCAGTATGACCGGCAAACCTGGCCCGTCCATCTTCTGCGGAGTCAAAGCACTTAATAAATAGCGCTTCGTCTTGTTGCATTTGCGGAAAATAAAACCATTGATGTGATGGGTTATAAGTGATTGAGTAAGTTTCGCCAGCGTAATTGGGGTACAAGAGATCGCCCGCTACCAGGTCTGTAGGTGAAATACTCTGAGCGTCGCACACTGCCAATGGTGACTCCTGAACCGGTACGATCGGTCGCCAAATATTAATCAGTGCAAATCTTTTTTGCAACACTCGATCAATGTTATCTATTCCCTGCTCTGTCAATACTTTACGGGCGCGAGTATAGCCAGATTTGGCTGTAAAGTCATTATGGACGCGCTTGACGGGTTCCCTAATTTCGTTTTCGCCCGCCTGGGAACGTTGAGCGTTACGAAGAGTGTGATCGAATATCAGTACTTCAGTTGCACCTGTTACCTCTTTCAATAATTCCTTGGCTTCTGGATAGTAGACGCTGCGAATCTCATCTTCATCATAGAAATCAGTGACTTTACTCTTATGTGCAGCAAAGTCAAAGCCTTGGCGCTCTAAGGATACTTGATCTGAAATTTCCCGCGCGTTATAGATTGGCACTTTGTGTGTCTCGTACTTTCCGTTGGAGCGGGGAACCCCTTGTGGGGGTTCGTAGGCATAGTTGACAAGCTTTTCTGCCATAGGAATGAGGTAGGTCAGTTCTGCCTCAACGTGTTTCTGGTCAGAGAAAAAACGATTGTCTATACTCATTGCTTACATCCTTGTTCAGAAGTTCAGACAGATAAGATCGTGTGGAGTTGGAGTACGATTCACGCTCAATATCCAGCGATTGATCGCAATTACATCTAACGGCGTCAACAAACTTACAACACGCCTCAGCTATGTTGTCAGAGTAAGGCTTAAAGTAGCTGTTGATATTTGTTAACGTCGCTCTCGTCAGGAATCTTTAGTACTAGATAATTATAGTTAAATACTTATTTAACTATTGTAGTAATCAGCATAACAGAATTTTCCTAAAATGATCAAATAATTGTTTGAGTATTTGAGTAAAGTGCCAGAGCTTGCTATGATATGGAGATGAGTGAGAAAATAAATTACGAAAACCGCGCTAAAATCTTCACGGCTCTTTCAGATGCAACACGCTTACGCGTAGTAGATTTACTTCTGAGTACTGACGAAATCACCTGTTCAGAAATTGCCGAGCAGTTGGATATTAGCTTGTCTCTTTCTTGTCATCACTTGAAAGTTTTGACGGAAGCAGGTTTGGCAAAGAACTACAAAAAAGGGCAAGCAAGATACTACTCACTTGATCGTGTTATTCTCAATAGTACTTTAGAGAGTTTAAACAGTTTTATTAGATAAATACTATTTGAACTTATTTGCGTAGGAAGCAATAGGCAATAGGCAATGGGCAATAGGCAATAGGCAATAGGCTTTTTTGAGTTGTACTGAATTTTTTTAGAAATCAAATATGAGTCCTATATAGATATATAGTATTTTTTTGAATTTAAACGAAAATATCACACAGTCAGAACCAAAAAACAAGGTGTGTTAAGAAGTTCGTAACTTTCACAGAAACCTCTGTGCCGTAGAGAGCAACTACATTTATGTATAGGGCTAAGGCACGGGCGAATTGATTCGCCGTCAAATATTGAACAAAGATAAAGGAGTGTAATGTTGATGGAAAGACTTAAACTTGGACGTTCTGAGCTAGAAGTATCACGACTATGTTTTGGCGGCAACGTGTTTGGGTGGACTATTGATGAAGATACTTCATTTGAGATTTTAGATTACTTCATTGAGGCTGGAGGTAATTTTATTGACACTGCTGATGTTTATTCTAAATGGGTTCCTGGCAATCAGGGTGGAGAGTCGGAGATCATTTTAGGGAAGTGGCTCAAGCAACGAGGCAACCGTGACCAAGTGGTGATTGCCACTAAAGTTGGCAATGATATGGGTATTAAAGGCAAAGGGCTTTCTCGCCAGCACATCCAACAAGCTGTTGAAGACTCATTGCAAAGATTACAAACTGATTATATTGATTTGTATCAATCACATATCGATGATGAAAGCACTTCCATAGCAGAAACCTTAGAAACTTATGGGGAATTAATTCATCAGGGAAAAGTGCGCTTTATTGGTGCTTCAAACTATAGTGCAGAACGTTTGGCACAGGCATTGCAAATCAGTCAGCAGCATAGTTATCCTCGCTATGAGAGCCTCCAGCCTCGTTATAACTTGTATGACCGAACCGAGTACGAGCAGGAGTTACAACAAATCTCGCAAGAACACTTAATTGGTGTGATTAGCTATTCCTCTCTGTGCAGTGGCTTTCTCTCTGGTAAATATCGCTCAGAAAAAGACCTGTCTATTAGTGCCCGTGGTAATTCTGTCAAGAAATATTTGAATCCTCGTGGTTTAGCAATTCTAGAGGCACTGGATGAAGTGGCCAAGATTTATAATGCTACTCCCACCCAAGTTGCTTTGGCCTGGCTAATTGCACGTCCCACTATTACCGCTCCTATTGTTAGTGCCACAACAATTGAGCAGCTTAAAGATATCATCAAATCTGAAAGTCTTAAACTTGAGCCAGATGCTATTCAGCTTCTAAATCAAGCTAGTTCTTAAAAAAAGTATTTGATTTCTTTTTCCCCCCAATACATCGCGGGGATTAAGGGGGGTAATTCGACTTGTGTGTACACCAAGCGGAGTTGGGGTTGCTGTAACTCAGTCGACAGAGAAACTCTATAACTCAATGCGGTTCAGTCAAACATTTCTTCTTCTCTTTGCGTTCTTGGCGGTTTGTTAAAAAATTGACTTTGATGAAAAACGGTTTTATCCTTAACCCAAGCGTATTGCTTTATAACTGGGGACTCTTGAAAATTTAAATAGGGATTTAGATCCCAACCAAGTTTTAAAGCCGAACGAAGTCGTTCGCGTAGCGTCTCGTAGAGAAGACGCCAAAAGCGGTAAGAATTCGTAGAGCGTGTGTAAGTAAGTCCTAGCTTTAAAAGAATTTCTTCTCCAGTCCCCAATCCCCTGTTCCCAGCCGCGACTTCTAGTCATTCGGCTGCTAAAATTTTGCTTAGTCTCTAGTCTATAAAAAATGCTTCGACACCGTAACCAAACAATATTTATTATTATTTCTGTGCTTATCGTTGTACCGATGGGCTTTTTGTTTAAGTATTATAATGGGCCTGCACATCACTGGTTTAATGACTACGGAGCAGCTGTATTTTACGAAATATTTTGGTGTTTGTTCGCATTTTGGTTTTTCAAAAGTCGGACGGCGGTAATTCAAATTCCTATATGGGTTTTTGTCATCACCTGTATACTAGAATTCTTGCAACTTTGGCATCCGCCACTATTAGAACAAATTCGCGCTACCTTAATAGGTAAATTGTTGCTTGGTACGACCTTTGTTTGGTGGGATTTTCCTCATTATGTATTGGGTTCTGTTTTAGGTTGGTTGTGGCTGCGACAATTACACGGAATAACTTATGCAAAAAAAAGTCAAGGTTAAACCTAATTCAAAACAACAAAAAATTGAAGAACAACCTGATGGCAGTCTGACTGTGAATTTAAAATCTCCCCCAGTTGATGGTAAGGCAAATGAAGAGTTAATTAAACTACTAGCAGATAAGTTTGATGTACCTAAATCTCATATCAGAATTAAGTCAGGTTTATCCTCTCGGCAAAAGCTGATAGAAATTGATATAGATACTTAGTTGCTGCTTAATAACACCTTTTTATGAAGATTCTGCTGCCTCCTGAATCTGAGGTTATGTTCCACTCAGTACATCCTCTACTAGAGCTAAGAAAAGAGAGACAGAAACTTGCAAAATCTAATTTTTATGCTTGTGTAATACTGATATACCTTGGTTGAGTTTTGACTCTTTCTGTCCAAGCTTGGATAGCAGGAAATTGTGTCAAATCGAACCCACCTTCATCAGCTATATGAGTGTAAGCGAACAAGGCGATATCAGCAATCGTGTAACGCTCTCCTACAAAAAAACTCTGAGAAGTTAAGTGTTTATCCATCAAGTTGAGTGCTGCATAACCTGGCTCACGTTTTTGGTTGATAGCTTCACTATATTCTTCAGTTTTACCTAAAATAGAAATCCAAAATCTTGATGTAGCAATAAAAGGTTCGTGGCTATATTGTTCAAAACATAACCATTGCAGCACCTGCGCTCGTAAAAAGCGATCATAAGGTAAAAACTCTGTACCTTCACTCAGATAAACCAATATGGCATTTGATTCTGCCAAATATTTCCCTGGCTCGATTTCTAGAACAGGTATCTTACCGTTAGGATTTTTACTTAAAAATTCTGGTGTTCGAGTCTCGCCTTTTAAGATGTTAAGCTCTATCCTCTCAAAAGGCATACCTAGTTGTGTCAATAAAAGACGTATCTTATAACCATGACCAGAAGGTAAAAAATCGTACAGATGCATTAGTTCCATGTTAAAATACAGTTAGGAATATGTTGAGAAGTGAAGGTTCAAAATACAATATCTTACCAAAAGATTTTCCCCAAACCGGATATTTTTTTTAATATTTAGCATCTAAGTGTATTACAGAAAATTATCTGAGAAAATAAAAAAAAATATTATTTATTTATAGATTGAGATGTTTAATTTAGTTAGTGGTCGAGAATAAAAGTATGTGTGGAAGATTTACTCTAAACCAGTCGGCAGCAGGATTATCTCAACTTTTTCATGTGGAATCAGTTCCAGATTTAGCAGCAGAATATAACATCGCACCTACGCAAATGGTGGCAACAGTGTTACAAAATCCCGAAAGCGAAAAGCGTGAATTTAAGCAATTGCATTGGGGGTTAATTCCGTCATGGGCGAAAGATGCCGGAATGGGGGCAAAGCTGATTAACGCTAGGGCAGAAACTGTTGCTGAAAAACCCGCTTTTCGCTCGGCTTTTAAGCACAGACGCTGTTTAGTGCTAGCTGATGGCTTTTATGAGTGGCAACGCCAACAAGGTAAGAAGCAGCCATTTTATTTTCGTCTCCAAGATGGGCAACCCTTCGGCTTTGCAGGTTTATGGGAAAAATGGCGATGCCTCCGGCAACCCGAAGCGGGAACGCCTGCTAACGAAGAAATAATCTCTTGTACAATTTTGACAACGGCAGCTAACGAATTACTCCAACCCATCCACGAGCGGATGCCAGTAATTCTAGAGCCGCAAGATTACGATTTATGGCTAGATTCTCAAGTAGAAACGCCCCAAACTCTACAGCAGCTATTGCGTCCTTATCCAGCGCCAGCAATGACTGCATATCCAGTTAGCACCTTGGTAAACAACTCTCGACACAATAGTTCAGAATGTATCGTACCCCTGAGTGAGAAGAATGCCCCCGCAAATCAGTTAAATTAGCTATTGAGTGAACTATGGGATTGGGGAGATGAGAAAGATGAGGAAGCAGGGGAAGCAGGGGAAGCAGGGGAAGCAGGGGAAGAAAAAGTATTGATTATTGCCCAGTTCCCAGTTCCCAGTCCCCAGCGATGCACTGAGTTTCGACACTTCGACTACGCTCAGTGCACCGCTACGCGGTAATCCAGCGACTTGCACTGAGTTTCGACTACGCTCAACTATCGCGGCGTCGTTGGCGCAGCCTCTCCGATAGGAGAAGTGAGTCGAGATTCAACTACCGCGCAGTCGTTGTGTCCCCAATCCCCAGTCCTCAGTCCCCAATCCCTAATCCCTAATCCCTAATACCCAGAGACAACTATGCCAAGAACACAAAAAAACGATAATTTTATTGACAAATCCTTTACAGTGATGGCGGATATCATTCTGAAAATCCTGCCAACCAACAAAAAAGCTAAAGAAGCGTTTGTTTATTATCGAGATGGTATGTCGGCCCAAGCGGAAGGGGAATATGCTGAGGCATTGGAATACTATGAAGAAGCTCTAACACTAGAGGAAGATACCAGCGATCGCGGCTATATTTTCTACAATATGGGGCTAATCTATGCCAGCAATGGCGACCACAACAAGGCTTTAGAACTATATCACAAGGCAATTGAGTTAAACCCACGTATGCCCCAAGCCTTGAACAACATCGCCGTGATTTATCACTATCAAGGCGAAAAAGAAAAAGAATCTGGAGATAATGAGGCTGGCGAGGCACTTTTTGACCAAGCAGCAGACTATTGGATTCGTGCTATTCGCATGGCTCCCAATAACTACATCGAAGCCCAAAACTGGCTCAAAACCACCGGGCGATCGCAAATTGACGTATTCTTCTAAAAGTGATGACTTAGGAATTATTGATCAATCACTCCTGTAAAGACGCGATTAATCGCGTCTCTACTCCTCACTCCTATACAGACGCGATTAAATCGCGTCGCGTCTTTTCACTCCTAATTAAAAAAATATGATTGACCAAGAACAAGTTCACAAAGTAGCTAATCTTGCTCGTTTAGAATTGACTCCAGAAGAAGAGGAACAATTCACTAGCCAGTTGGGAAGTATTCTGGACTATATCGAACAACTGAATGAACTTGATGTCAGTAATGTGCTGCCAACAACACGGGCAATTGATGTCAGCAATATCACACGAGAGGATAAATTGCAACCCTATCCTGACCGGGAAAGCATTCTCAACGGTGCGCCTGAACAGGAAGGGGAATTTTTCAAAGTACCAAAAATCCTCAACGCTCAATAGTCAAATAATTTTAAATTTGTTCCCCTCATAAGAGGCAAGAAAGCAAAAAATACATAAGTTATGTTGACCAAAAAAAACGAGTAGAAGCAACTTATACCAATTCAAAATTCAAAATTCAAAATTCAAAATTAAGAAAGTCAGAATTAGTAAGGCTTTCGGGATTTGCATCTGTCTCATTATTTTAGTGAATTGGTATTACGTGTACGGTGCAATGGTTGTGGGAATTATAACTAATTATTTGGATACAATCTGAAATCATGTCGTTAGTAATGTATAATTAACCCCAAGAGTTCAGGGTGCTTGTCAAGTATTAAAACACTTGCTGCTACTGCCAAAACATGTTATATGTCTAAATCTGCAATCACCGTTACCGTTAAGTTGTTCGCTGCTTATCAAGAAGCCTTTAGGGTTTCGGAGTTGGTGCTGGAATTTCCTAATAGTATGCCAGTCAAAGCAGTATGCGATCACCTCATTGCTGAACACCCTGAACTCTCCCAATGGCGCGATTTAACCCGTTTTGGGATTAATCTGATATTTGTCGAACCAGATACCCTACTACAAGATGGGGATGAAGTCGTGCTAATTCCACCAGTCAGTGGCGGCTAGGAAAACAGTTAGGAGTTAGGAGTGTTCAAAACTTCTAACTCATATAACTAATCAAAGAGAATTGGCATTAGCAGTTAGCTTTACTAAGTGATCTAATTCTTGCTGCATCTGACTAACAACTAATTCATAACATTGATTGACATAGTAGCGATCGCTAGCTGCTTCACGTCCGTAGCGTTCAAATACAATTTGCGGACAAACACGTGTATATATAGGCACTGGCAATGGAATATTGGGCAACGGGCCAATTGCTAATCCCCAAGGCAGTCCCAGATAGATTGGAAAAACTTCTGGGTCAATTCCCAATAGCCAAGGCATCCCCCATTTGTGGAGTTGCTGCACAACTTTGTAGAAGTCAGCAATCACAATCAGCGTATCGTGAGCGCCCCAGGAAATTACAGGCACAATTGGCACATTTTCCCGTAACGCTAACTTGATAAATCCTTGTCGCCCCGCAAAGTAGATTTTGTTACGTAAATAATGCGGTCGGAAGACATCTTCGGCTCCACCGGGATAAACTAGCAAACTTGCTCCTGAACGTAAGGCAGTGTAAGCCATTTTTGGATGGGCGATGATTGCTCCAGCCTTAGCAGCCAGTTGCGCTAGTGGCTGGCTAACCTGCCAAGCTTTGGGATGCATCAAACCATAAATGGGTTTTTCTACACCAAATCGTCGGAACCAATCGTACATCATCATTGACATATCGGGTGCCGCGAGTCCCCCATTGTGCGAACCGACAAATAGGACTTTTTGTTCGGGTAGAATATTATCCCAGCCACTAGTTTGAACTTGGAAATAATAGTCATACAAAAAGCCAAACAGGGGCATTAGAGATTCTATGAACTTTGGATCTCGCTCATCCAAAGACCAACCGAGTTTTTTGTTTAAGAGATGTTGCTTTTTTGACATCGATGCATTTTAACAGCATTTGCAAAGTTCAAACAATCCTTTATTTAGATATAGCAATCCGATTTGATTCCTGAATTACTCGTAAAGATCGGGGACTAGTAGTTTGCCAACCCAAAAATGTTAGGTGGAGGTTGGGTAAAGGGTAAAGGGTAAAGGGTAAGGGATAAAAACCTTTTCCCTTTCCCCCTGCCCCTTATCCTCAGAGGGGACCCCACCTTCCCCTTTACCCCCTATATACAGTAGTTTTCAACTAGATGAAATACTAAGTCAAGCTCTAACTCAAAGAACTTAAGTAGTCTAAGTTGAACCAAAATTGAAAGGTAGATAAGCCACCTGAGCAAGCAATCAGGTCATCAGAAATAAGACTGCTGAAATCAATTATGTATCCGCGATCGATCAGTTACCAATCGCGGATACAGTTATCTTTAACGGCCCGAACCAGATACAGATTGAGATACTCTCATAATTTACATAGGAGCCAGATGAACACAATCACGACTAAGGATGGTACGCAAATCTATTACAAGGACTGGGGCGCAGGACAGCCTATTCTCTTCAGCCACGGCTGGCCACTGAGCGCAAAAAGTAAAACACACTTTATACCTAACTATCTCCAAGGAGTTTAGCGCTGATGGAAACAGCAGATGTCATTGTGATCGGCAGTGGTCAAGGAGGCATTCCACTGGCGGCTGATTTTGCCAATGAGGGACGTAAGGTTGTCTTGTTTGAGCGGGATGCTTTAGGCGGTAGTTGCATTAACTATGGCTGCACTCCGTCCAAAGCGTTCTTAGCAGCAGCTCATGCAGCAGGGCGATCGCGCCAGAGCAAAAAGTTAGGCATCCACACGCAGGTAGAAGTGGATTTTCCCTCTGTCATGGAGCGAGTTCGGGGAATCCGCAGCAGCTTTAATCAGGGGATTCGCAAGCGATTGGAGACTGCGGGTGTCAAAGTCATTTGTGCCGAAGCTTCTTTTGTGGGTGAACGGACGGTCAAAGGTGGGGATGTTACTCTTCAGGCTCCTCTGGTGATCGTTAACACCGGCACGTCATCGCTGATTCCTGACATTCCCGGACTTGCAGGAACTCCCTACCTGACTAACCGCAACTTCTTTGACTTGAACACCTTACCAGCGCGTTTACTGGTGATTGGAGGCGGCTATATTGGCTTGGAATTGGGACAAGGACTAGCGCGTTTGGGCAGTCAAACCCACCTAATTGTGCGGGGCGATCGCCTCCTTGGGCAGGAAGAGTCTGAAGTGAGCGAAGTCTTAGCAGAAGCATTAAAGCAGGATGGAATTGGGCTACACTTTGGAGTCAATGTGAATCACGTCGCCCATGAGAATAATCTGTTTAGGCTGACCCTGAGCAGTGGCGAACAACTCCAGGGAGAAGCGTTGCTGGTTGTGATTGGGCGGAAACCTAATACAAATGCATTAAATGCAGCTGCTAGCGGAATTGAGCTAGACGATCAAGGGTTTATTAAAATTAACGACCAGTTCCATACTACTTGTTCTGGAGTCTATGCCATTGGGGATGCTGCTAAACAGCCTGCCTTTACCCATGTGTCCTGGGAAGACTATCGCCGTTTAAAAGCAATTTTGTGTGGAGAAAAGCGGACACGGAGCGATCGCGTCCTTGGCTATGCGGTCTACACAGAACCCCAGGTTGGGCGAGTGGGTATGACATTAGAACAGGCTCAGAAACAAGGCATCAACGCGCGTGCTGTGACGTTATCCATGAGCCAAATTGCCCGTGCGATCGAGTGGGGGCATGACCTCGGATTTTATCGTATGGTAATCGACAGCGACACAGACAAAATTCTGGGAGCAACCCTGGTGGGGTACGAAACTGCTGAACTGGTGCATGTATTTTTATCTCTGATGGAAGCAGGAGCAACCTGGCAGTTGTTAGAGCGATCGGTTCACATCCATCCTACCTATGGTGAAGCTTTACCCAGTCTGGCACGGTTGCTGCTTGGAGATAATATGCCTGGGTGTCCGAATATGTGAACAGGTTTTATTAGACATCTTGCAAAAGTAACTTTTGCCTTGATATTGGGGTGCATGTTAAAGGTTAAAGGGGAAGGGAAAATTCTATTCTTTCCCCTTTAACCCTTCCCCTTTACCCCACAAATGCCAAGAAGTCTATTTTTCTTTAACCGAGCAGTATTGGGTACAAAGTTCCTTGTAGAGAGGTAGCACTGCTACCTCTCTCCATTCTTTTTCTACTCATATTTCTATTGCCACATCGCGGCGATTAATTTGCTGATGTCTATGGAGTAGTTGCTGGTTTTGAACGCTGCTGCTGGTAAAAACCCACAACTTTTTGAAGATATGTAGCAGTAAATCCACTGTTGCAGCCTGTATAGCTGCCAGTCATCCACCAACAACCAACACCACGCACAGCAGCTGTTTCATTATTAGTGGCGAGAAATTGCTTGTTAAACTCACGGCGCGTGATGCAGGATACAACTTGGCGTGCCGTTGCAGGGCTGTTTTCAAACTGCGTCGGAGTTAGTTCTTTTTTGAGACAATATTTAGACCAGCCTTTGAGGGTTTCTGGTTTAACCTGCCATTCACTGTAAAGTCCATCATTTGCGATACCGGTCTGCGGTGCAGCCAGTCGCAACGCCTCTACCATTGCTGCGACTTGGGCTTCAGAAACCTGCTGTTGTGCTTGAGCTAACATTGATGACAGTCCGAAGTTGACAATCACTCCGCTAAGTAGTATTGCTATGGCGTTTATCGTCATGATTTTGGACTTATTATTAGATACCAATATGTAGGATACTACGTTTTTACACTTAGCAATTCTCAAAGATTAGAGTGAATCCCCACTGACTAACTGCGATCGCGTTCGTACTCTTGGGCTGTTTCGTACTCACGCTGAAACGCTTCTAAAGCTTCCACTCTTTCAAATAGCTGGTTTCTCTGTGAAGTATTTACGGTTTCTAGCTCGTTGATTTTGCTGGCTACTTGCTTAATTATCAAAAACAATACATTTTTATCAAGATTAGAAAGAGTCGCACTATCTACCAGCAGGCTGTTCAAGGTTTCAGATGTAGAAGTGGTGCATTCTAGAAAATTACCAATAACCTTAAAATCCCAAGTTTCACCATCGACATCTTGAGGATGAATGTAAAAGCTGTACTGATTGTTTTGGTCTTTCTGAATTCTAAGACTAAAATCAATGGCTATTCCATCGTGTAGTTGAAAGTAATTTTCTAGTGTAAATTTATTAATCATATAGATAGCGATATGACTCAGAATGTAACTCAAATAATAGCAATCATAACTAAAGGATGCCCTCGTTGCCATTCACAAGAGATTGAGTACGATCGCCAAGCAAAGAAAAGATTTAAATGTTTTGATTGTGGCTTTTGTTGGAAACCTTCGCTATAAAACTAATAATTTTTGCACCGCTAAAGCTTGTTAAAAGGGTCTTCCTCTTCCATCTTCCGCAGATCCTGAAACTCACGAATTTTAAAAGTTCCCTGCATCTGCAAGAAATTTTCAATGTCTTTCATGGAAGTGTAGAGGCGGTTAGTCCGATGCTCTACTGTTTGGGTAACTTGAGCAATCAGCAGGGTTACAGTGTCCTTCCTGTTTATATAGTCTTGAACATGCAAATCAAATTTATGTTCTAAACTTCTGATTTTTTCTTTATTGTCAGCATGTTCTTTTAAGTCTTGTTTAATCTGGGTAATAGAGCTTGAAATATTATTCAGGTTATTCACAAGCTTTACCGCAAGCGTGCCCAAGACAGAAAAACTGACTAGAATTCCAGTGAATACGCCAACTGATTCCAGAGTAACTGTAATTACTGGGCTTGATGTAGTAGCTATTGTGGATTGTGTAGTATTCATTTAAAGAGCATCAATTTTTGCTTCAATTCGATTTAAGTCACTACCTAAACTTGTAATTATTTCTTCAGTCGAATCACCTTCTATCCCTTGATATTGCCAAAGAGTAAGACGTAAATCTTTTAGCCAATAAGCACCCTCTAATGTCAACTGAAAAGTATCAGTGTATGGCTTAAAAATCACTAGGCGAGTGCGATTCAATTTCATTGAATAGCTGCCAGCTTCAACCAGAGGGGAATTAATGCCAGCAATGGGAGGGGCAATTTTTTGAATCAGATTACCAGCCCACCGCCAAGTAGATTTGGCAGTAGTGCTGATACATCTGGCTGCGAGTATGTGCTTTTCAAGTTGGATCGGAATTTCAAAAGCGGGAATTGGATAATAACCTCCTGCCTGGGTAGCAATAACAGCCGTGCGGGATTCGTCATAAATCTGCACCCAGTTATTTTGGTTAAGCAGGTCTAAGGCTGGTCGATCCATTAGAAAATCCCCACTGTAGCCAAATTCTCTTCAACGTTAATCAGATAGCTATCTATATTGACTTCGCACAATTCCAAAATGTCACAGTAATCAGAAAAACTGATTTCTCCTTTTAGGAAGCGGGCAAGAGCAAGATCCGCACATTCCATCTGTTTGATTAAATGCAGCGCTTGATCGTGACTCATGCCCTCAGTAGTGACAATCTGTGTTTCTAAAAACTGTTGGATCATCGGAAGATTTCAGGCTTGAAACTAACGCCTTTGTTTCCACCTGCACCCGCCACGGCTGCAACAATGTCAGCTTTAACCTCGGAGAAACTGCCATTGCTAGCTTGACTACCAAAGGGGAAAGTATAGCTAGCAGCTGCCTTTTTCTTATACTGCTTACCAGTTATTTTTGATGTCGCACTTGAGGCGGTTGTACCAGTCACATTTTTGACAGTTGCACGAGCCGGAGTAAAGCCAAATACACGAGTGGCACTAGTCAACGTGGCTGAAATATTTAGTACCCCTTCCGATACTCCAGCAGCAGTATAGTTGTCCTTGGCCCGCTTGCTGATATCGACAATATATTTATCTGTAGAAGCCGCAGGCAGTGCAAAAGGCTCAAGCGCTACCTCTTCTATATTTCCAGGATTGGATGTAGATGCCCGTGTATAGTCGATTTTGACTTTACCTGCCTTGAAATCCTGATACTTTTTCAGTTGTGAGCCAGCCGGAGCGTCAGGAGCCAAATCCTCTGCTCCCGCACTAGGAGATCGTAGGTATTTAAGAGCTGCATCTAAATTGTTAAATCTTTTCGCCATACCGAAGTGTTTAATGTTGTCTACTTCTCTGGTTCTAGCACTGAGATAGAGTAATAATCGCTGCGTAGAGAAGTTAACTTGTCTGAACCTAATTTAGGCACTGTTGACTCGCTCTATGACGGACTTTAATCCAGAATCAGAGGTTGCAACCAGATTTACCACTGTGACTCTGCCGTGAATAAGCAATTGGGCATACCGAAAGCGAAGGTCTACTCGTGGACGCTCAACGGGCTTTTGTCCTGTCCGCCCGTAAACTTGATGGGTTCCTGGGTTGAGAGAGTAGGTACGTTCATGATCTGTGTAGTTGCCAAAGTCATCATTGAAAGCGTGACCCTGTACTTTCAATACCTGCTTTGTGACTCGTTCACCCTCAAGTTTGGATTTTACTAATAAGCGCAAATCGTAACCGTGCTGAGTATCCAAATAAGTGTATTTATACCATCCCTTTTCCCAAACAAAGATGGGGTTAGCAAACTCTCGTTTAATATCTCGTGCTAATGCCTCAGCATCAGTTCTAGAAATAGTAGATTAGTTAATTCAGTTGTTGCATTGATTACATCAAGTGGTGCTTGCGTCACCATTTGTATGGTGCTTGCTCCATTTTGCAGCCCTTCCAAGGTTTGAGTAACACGATTAAATTTAGGTTGTGGATTCATCCATCCATAGGCACTTTCTAGCACTTCTCCCGACTTCCTCAGTGCATTTCCTATTTTTGCAACCTTGCCAGCCGTCATTTCCAACCCAGTAAGGATTGCTGATGATAGTCCTTGAAAAGCATTTAGTATATTAACTGAAGCTTGATAAATTCTGTTAGCTTTAGCCCACGATTCTTTTAACACAACATAGTTATCCGCTCCGATTGCTCCTTTAATAATATTTTCAATAGAACCACTAATCACAGACCCAATATCAAAAGCGCTTCCATCCTCTTTTTTCAAACCTATTAATTGGAGAATATTGTTAATCGCTCCAACTAAAGTTTGTCCAATATCATTAGAAAGCATTAAGCCGTTGTGGATGGTTGCAGCGAAAATTAAAATATTTAGCACCCTATCCAAGTGCATCCAATCCGCAAACCGCGATAACTTGCCACCAATACCACCAGGAAGCTGATCGCCTAGTTTATTGTTGATGACACCAAGTAAAGCTAAGTCCGCTCCTTGCCCAACTGCGTTAACAGCACCGAGGATATTTGCTGCGTTGGTATTATTGTTGTTGGCGATATCGGCTGCATTGTCTTTTAGTGCTTTGTTCATGCAGCCACCCGGCTGGGTGGTTCGGCACGTTCCCGTTGCGGCTGCTTGCTCGATTTGGGGAATTGTTGGGATATCTGGTCTAATTGCAGCCGCTGCCCGCGCCGGAATTAAGCCCAGTATGCCTACAATTTGGTCTAGTTTTGGCAATGCCTGCTCATTCACTTTTTCTTGATCCTTTAGTCTTGTATCGACTTTTGCAATATCTGCCTTACTAGCTTCGATATCACTTTTTAGTTTGGGAATATCTGCTTTGAGTTGATTTACGTCTTTGGTTAAATCGGCTGTGGCTGATTTAAAACTACCTGATGATGTAACACTTTCTACGTCACCAACTCTCCCTTGTAGCTTGCTTAAATCGGCATTCCACTTAACCGCTTGAGCTTCGTAAGATAACTGATATGTCCGTGCCAATCCCGCGATAGTCCCCTCAATTTCTGTAACAGTTACACCTGCTTTTTTATCGATTTCTTGTTGTTTTATCTCTATTGGCTGTACCCGATTATTTACTATTTGAACGACAGAAGTCTTCAAGTCAACGAAACTAGTATTTAGTGATTTAATAGCGCCTTGTGCTGCGGTTATTAAGTTTGACTGAACACTATTGACTTCTATCGCATTCTTTGCCTGAGTTTTAGCCTCAGCTAGTCCTTTTTGTATGTTTTCAATTGTCGATTGTATTTGTTGCTGAAATTTTTGATTAGCTTCAGTTGAAAATTTACTAAGTTGTTGTTGAATCGAAGTGACTTTTAAATCAATTTCACGTTTGTTTGCTCGTGCTTCATACAAAGCATCGTTTCCTAACTTTCTCGCAGCTTCTGCCAGTCCAGTTACAATCTTTCTTCCTTCTCGCGTTTCATACAGAGCATCATTTGCCTGTTTTTTAGCGTCTACTGCATTTTTAGCAATAGTTTCTGTTTGTTTGTTCAAACGTGCGTAATCTTTCGCATTTACATCTAACTCTCTAGTGATTTTTTCGTTGAAATTATTAACTCTTGTGTCAAGGTTTTTCATCCTTGAGTTTAAAGTTGTCAGTAGCGTAAGGTTTTTTGATAGGTCATTATTTAGAGTGATAAATTGTCTATCAACTGTATCGTTAATAAAATTCTGAATAAGTATGCTATTTATTACAGCTAGTGCCAATCCCCTTTGTAAAACAATACCTAGTAGCTGACCTCCGGCGATACCACCATTTTTTGTAGTTGCACCACCAGGTATCTTTTTGAAAAAAGCATCCTGTACTTTTTTGGCATTAGCAGCAGTTTTTTTAAGAGTTTTCATTCTCTTAGCTGCTTCCTTAGCTCCACTCTTGCTCATAAATTGAGATGTTACCCGCTTGACCCTTTTAGCTTCTAATAACATCTTCCCCGGCTGACCATTAGCATATTTAGAAAGCTTGTAAGCTCTTAAAGCACTAGGAGATATTTGTTGAGAGACGACCATTGTTATTCGTCCACGAAGAAATTAATGATTGATGAGAATATATTTTGTGATTGATTAGCGGTTTCTGTGTGTTCACTAGCTGCATCTAGCAAATCTTTTAAATCATCAATAATTTCCTTGACTACTCCACCAAGCTCAAGAAGATCATTTTCTAATTTAGTAACCCGTTTTACTAGCCCACTGTTGCTACTGTCATTACCAGTATTACCAGAGTTTGAGTTTTTCTCCAGGTTTTTGAGTCGCTTATCTAATCCATCAAGGTTGCTGTTTATTTTGCCTATTGCAATATTTAAAGCAACAAGCCCCGCGTCAATATCTTTGCAAACTTCTGCCATTTATCTACCTACCTTGTTGGCAATATTTTGTAGACGCTCGCCTGTTTCTTTGCACGGTACACAGCAATATCCTGGGTATTTATTGTGAGTGCATTTGTGACTACCTTCAGGGCAATCTCCTAAGCAACTGGTACAGCCACTACCGCTAGCAGCCGCACCATTTAGCCAGTTATCTATCTCTGCTTGATTTTTTAAAGCAATAATTTGAGTAGGAATAGCCCCATAGCTCTCTGATGCAAGATTGATTCCGTTGTCAGTTGGGTAGCAGTAACCGCCTGTATAGATCGGATTAACTTTCCACCCAGGATATTGAGCGCAGGACAAAAAGAAACTTGTTTCTCCTAGTCCGGTTATTCCTTTCCACCCAAAGCATTTTTTTTCTAATTCAGACATCTTTTAAATTCCTAATTAGCTAAATGCTTGTGTTGGTATTGTGGATAAATCCACATCTCCTTTTTTGGAGAATTTCAATTCATCGATATAACCTTGATAATAAAAACTGTTAACATTTCCCTGCTTCCCGACGGTTAGCACTAAGGAAGAAGATAAATTAGCACTTCCTAACCCTAAAGCATCAATTTCACCATTCACCCATAAAGAAATGATGCCATTGATGCACTTTACGCCGACATAATACCAAGTATTGATGGCTAATGTTGTATCCCCGACTAGACTTATTAAAGAGCCACTCGCATCAGAACTACGAATATAAAAATTAAGTTTTCCACTATTAAGACCGAACTGCCAACTGAAGGGCACTGTGCTGCTGTATCTATCCAAAATTATCTTAGTTCCACTTATAGAAGTTGGATAAATCCAGCACTGTATTGCAAAGTTATTGCGCTTTAAATCCAACTCTGATGAGGAGGGAAAAGCAATGTTGCTTGCACCATCAAAATACATGGAAGAAGAATTATATTTTTTCTGCGCTGTAGAGGTAACTGGATTCCCAACTCTGGCAGCAGTCCGGTTAAAGGCAGAACTATCAATAATAGAAGTTCCGTTATTCGCTCCTTCTCCATGAAGTAAAAGTAGGGTTGTCGGTTGAACAGTATTGTCTGACAAGAGTCCTTTCAAGAAATCAGCTTTAATGATGTTATAAGTTTCGCTCGTAGTAGGATTTTGCAGTACCAAACAATCGCCACTTTCAGCACTGGTTTTTCTAATTCCAGCATCTTTAATTTGCTTGAACATAACTTTCTAAAACAATAGTTTCTGTTAGATAAACATTGCCGTTGCGTTCCTTGGCGTAGGCATTCCATCGAAACATTTCTAGAAACTCGTACAATTCTCTGTTGTCGTATCCGATGATGTCACCCATCTCATCAGATAAAATATTTCCAAATTCATCTATCAAATATCCTTGAAATGTGCTTAGTGCTTTGAGTAGAATTGCTACGAATAATTGTTCAGCACCATTGTTTGCTGTAGTAGTTAAACCAACTGCCGATAAATCTGATTTTTTTATAATCAGTTCATCGGCAGTCTGTACAGCATTAACACCAAATAATTCTTGCAATGTTAATATCTGCATTTTTTAGTAATCATCTGGATCGATGACATCTGCTCCCGTCAGTAATTTATCTACCTCAACACTGATAGTGTTTCTGAGGTAGATGGCATTGTTTCGGGTCGTGATGCTAGGACTAAACCCATCTGTGATGGCAACAGATTGATCAATGTTGGTGTCGCGAGCTTCATCTGTCAGCGTTACTTTAGCTTTTAAGGCAACTGCTACTAGTAGTGACTCAGCAGTATTGTTTGCTGAAGCTGTTAGACCAACTGCTACCAAGTCAGATTTTTTGATTACCAAATCGGTACTTGTTTGAGAAGCGTTTGTACCGAAGACTTCGGCTAGGGTTCTTTCTGCCATAAAATCGGATTTCTTATGAAGTGAATAAATCCGTTGTATGCGGCTTTAAAAAAATTGTAAATGTTCCACTTTTATGTAGAAGTGGAATATTTACTGAGGGCGTGTATCCATTGCTGGGAATAGGATTGAGCCAATATTTGCTAATAGCCAATATTTACGAAATTCCGCTTTAATCCTCATTTTGGATAAAAGCGGAATATACAAAATTAATTCTGAACCTATGCCAAAGATTAACAGACGTGGGCAAACTGCGGTTATTTCTAATGATGACTATGCCAAAATCAGAAAAAAGATTAGAACTGATAGGTATAAATTACTTTGGGAT